>JASHRW010000091.1 GCA_030037065.1 Xanthobacteraceae bacterium | reverse complement strand
GAGTTTCCCGAGCATCATCGGCACTTGGTCGTGCTCGAGAACACTCCGGATATTCATAACGTGATCGTGTGTACGCTGTGCTCCTGCACCGCCTACACCATCATCGGTGCCGCGCCGGACTGGTACAAGGATATCGACTACCGTGCTCGCGTCGTGAGTGAGTCCCGCACCGTGTTGCGGGAAATGGGCCTCGACCTTCCGGCGACCACTGAGATCCGGGTGTGGGACACCACGGCCGACCATCGCTACATGGTGCTGCCGATGCAGCCGCCCGCGACGATCGGCTGGCCGGAGGAGAAGCTCGCCAAGATCGTCACACAGGATGCGATGATTGGCGCCTCACGACTTGATAACGTGAAGGGCTAAGATCGTGGACGGCATACACGACCTGGGCGGCAAGCAAGGCTTCGGCCGGGTGAACTATCCCTCCCCACCGCACGATGAGACCTGGGAGCCGCTGGTTCGCGGGCTGTCGGCGTTCGCGCTTCGCAAACGCATCTACAACATGGATGAATTCCGCCATGCCATCGAGCGCATGGCGCCACGACACTACCTCACGGCGTCCTACTACGAGCGCCATCTGACGGCGGTGGCGACGCTCCTCGTCGAAAAGGACCTAGTGACGCGCGACGACCTGGAGGCGCTGGCCGGCGGCGCGTTCCCACTGTCCGGTCCCATCGGACAGGGACGCCTGCCGTCGCCGCCGCAGTCCTTTGCGATCGGCGAAAAGGTTCGGGTCAAGAACGAGTATGTTCCGGGTCACGTCCGGATGCCCGGCTATATCCGCGGCAAGGTCGGGATCGTTGTCGGCATCTCTCCGCCGTATCCGTTCCCGGACGCGGCCGGGCACGGCATGCAGGCTCCGATGGAGCCGACCTACGACGTCCGCTTCCGGTCGCGCGACCTTTGGCCGGATAGCTGCGACGATGCCCTCAATCACGTAGGGGTGTTTCAAAGCTACCTGGAGAAGGTGGAAACGGCGTGATTGCCAGCCTCCGCTATTCTGCAGCGGGCGGCATGACGGACCGGATGATTGAGACATCGAGCGCCTCGAAAGCTTCGAGCCCGATGAGGTCGTATAGCTCGGCGCGGGTCTGCATCTCATCAAGCATTGCCCTAGCTTCGCCGTCGCGGCGGATCGCGGTGTAGAGTCTTTCTTGGGCTTTGTTGGCAACGCGCAGCGAGGATACGGGCCAGATCACCATCCGATAACCCATGGCCTCAAACTCGCTGGCGGTGAAATATGGCGTCCTGCCGAATTCAGTCATGTTGGCAAGGAGCGGCACGCCCGGCATCCGTTGCGCGAACTCGCGGAACATCTCAGCCGAGCTCAGTGCCTCCGGGAAGATCGCATCGGCGCCGGCCTCGGCATAGAGTTTCGCGCGCGCCACCGCGCCGGCGATGCCTTCGCTCGCCGCCGCATCCGTACGGGCGATCAGATAGAGATGCCGCCGCGCCTTCGCTGCCGCCGCGACTTTTGCGGCCATGTCGCGCGCATCGGCAAGCTTCTTGTCGTTGAGATGTCCGCATTTCTTCGGCAGCAATTGATCCTCGATATGGACGGCAGCCGCACCCGCATCTTCGAAAGTGCGAACCATGTGCATCACGTTGAGCGCTTCGCCGTAGCCGGTGTCGCCGTCGACCAAAACCGGCAGGCCGCTTGCCCGTGCAACTTGGCGGACGAAGAATGCGACCTCGTCGATCGTTATGATGCCGAGGTCGGGCAAACCCATGGACGCGGTCATGGCGGCGCCCGAGAGATAGACCGCCTCGAAGCCGGCAGCTTTGGCCTGCACGGCCGCCATGCCATTATGCGTGCCGGGCATCTGCACGATACCGCCACGCTGAAGAAGCGCCCGAAAACGATGCCCGGCCGGCTCGACCGGCAAGCTCGCGGCAACAAGGTACGGCATCAGCCCTCCTGGCGGCCTCCGTCAGGCGGCCCGTTTCGACGGGGGATGTTCGCGCTTCTCGATCGGCACGAAGGTCAAATTCTCCGGTCCGACGTAATTGGCCGTCGGACGGATGATCTTGTTGTCCTGACGCTGCTCGATCACATGGGCGCTCCACCCCGACGTGCGGGAGATCACAAATAGCGGCGTGAACATGGCCGTCGGTACGCCCATCATGTGATATGAGACGGCGCTGAACCAGTCGAGATTGGCGAACATCTTTTTGGTCGCAGCCATCACCGCCTCTGTGCGGTCGGCAATCTCAAACATCTTCATCGTACCGCCTTCGGCAGAGAGCCCGCGCGCGACTTCCTTGATGATCCGGTTGCGGGGATCGGCCACCGTGTAGACCGGGTGTCCGAAGCCGATCACGACCTCTTTCGCCGCGACGCGGCGCCGAATATCGGCCTCCGCCTCGTCGGGGCTCGCGTAGCGCTTCTGAATCTCGAAAGCCACCTCGTTGGCGCCCCCATGCTTGGGACCCCGCAACGCCCCGATGGCGCCGGCGATCGCCGAATAGATGTCGGCACCGGTTCCGGCGATACAGCGGGCGGTGAAGGTCGAGGCGTTGAACTCATGCTCGGCATATAGGTTCAGCGAGGTGTGCATCGCGCGGATATGGGAGTCGCGCGGCCGGGCGCCGTGAAGCAGGTGGAGAAAATGCCCACCTATGCTCTCGTCGTCAGTCTCGACCTCGATGCGGCGGCCGTTATGCGCGAAGTGATGCCAGTAGAGCAGCATCGACCCGAGCGAAGCCATCAGCCGGTCGGCGATGTCGCGCGCCCCAGGATGATTGTGGTCCTGCGCCTCCGGCAGCACGCAGCCGAGCGCCGAGACGCCTGAGCGCATCACGTCCATTGGGTGGGCCGCGGCGGGCAATGACTCAAGCGTCACTCGAACGGCCGCAGGAAGGCCGCGCATGCTCTTCAGTTTGGTCTTGTAGCCGGCGAGTTCGGCAGAAGTGGGCAATGTGCCATGAACCAAGAGATGGGCGATCTCTTCGAATTCGCAGGTCTCTGCCACGTCGAGAATGTCGTAACCGCGATAATGCAGGTCGTTGCCGGTGCGGCCAACTGTGCAGAGCGCGGTGCTGCCGGCCACGACGCCCGATAGGGCGACGGACTTTTTGGGACGCGTATTTGCGCGATCCACGGTTTGTTGCGTCATTCGTTCCTCCCTATCCACCGACCGCCGAGAGACCACCGCGGGCCGTGCTCGCCGGCTCGGAGCGCCAATCGAATATTCCTGTTGTCTTGGCGCTTCCGAGCAGAGACGGATCGACCGTGAAGGTCAGGCCGCCAAGATCGTCGGGCTTCAACTTCGGAAGTCGCTCGACCAGTCCTAGCAAGCGTTCCTGTTCACTGTGAGCAACAATCCCGTCGGTAAGCGCGCGAAATTTTGCGACGTATTGTTCTCTGCCGAATGGACGCGCGCCGAGCGGATGGGCGTCGGCGACCGCGATCTCGTCCGTAACGACTGAACCGTCCTCCAGCGTGACGGCGACGCGGCCGCCGAAGGCCTTTTCCTTCGGATCGCGGCTGTGATAGCGCCGCGTCCATTCCGGGTCCTCTACCGTCGAAATCCTATGCCAGAGCGCGATTGTCTCAGGACGGCTAGCGCGCTCGGCCGTGTAGGAGCGTTCGTGATGCCAGCCGCCGTCCTGGAGTGCGACGGCGAAGATATACATGATGGAGTGATCGAGCGTTTCACGGCTCGCCTTTGGGTCCATCTTCTGCGGGTCGTTGGCACCCGTGCCGATCACATCGTGCGTGTGACGGCTGGTGTGGATGACGATGCTCTCGATCTTCGAGAAATCACCGGCTTTTGCACGAATCTTCGGTCCCATCCCGCGCGCGAGATCGATGAGGGCCTGACTCTGGTATTCGGCCGAATGCTCCTTGGTGTAGGTGTCGAGGATGGCGCGTTTGGGTTCGCCCTTCTCCGGCAACGGAACGCGGTATTCCGCCTGCGGCCCGCCGAGCATCCAGGCAATGAAGCCGTCCTCGCCCTCCCAGGCCGGCGACGGCGCGCCCTCACCGCGCATAACGCGATCGACGGCTTCGATGGCCATCTTGCCGGAGAAGGCCGGCGCATAAGCTTTCCAGCTTGAGATTGCACCTTTGCGCGACTGCCGCGTCGTGGTGGTCACGTGCAGCGCCTGTTGCACGGCCTGATAGATTGTCTCAATCGGAAGACCGAGGGCTGTGCCGATGCCTGCCGCCGCGGAAGGGCCGAGGTGGGCGATGTGGTCGATCTTGTGCTCGTGTAGGCATATGCCCGTCACGAGGTCGACCTGTATTTCGTATGCCGTCGCGACGCCGCGCACCAGCGCCGCACCATCAAGGCCGCAATGCTGGGCGACCGCGAGCAGCGGCGGAATGTTGTCACCGGGATGCGAATATTCCGCGGCGAGATAGGTGTCGTGGAAGTCGAGCTCGCGCACCGCAACGCCGTTTGCCCAGGCGGCCCAATCGGGCGATACGCGTTGCTGCTGCGGCATCCCAAAGACCGTCGCACCCGGCTGGAAGGGATGGGCATTGGCCTGCGCCCGAGCGCTGGCGACCGGGTGTCGGGCAAGGGATGCCGCCGCTACTGCTGCATTGTCGATGATGCGGTTGCCGA
>JASHRW010000090.1 GCA_030037065.1 Xanthobacteraceae bacterium | reverse complement strand
CCTCCGACAAGAAGAGCGCGGGTCTGCGCTTCGGCAAGGCGCGCCACATCGTCTGTCCGTGGCACGGCTACGAATACGATCTGGCCACCGGCTGCCATCCCGGCGACCCGTCGCTGCGATTGACGCCGGTGAAGGTCGCGGTGCGCGACGGCCAGATTTACGTCAGCATGCCGGAGTGAGCGTCGCCCCCATCAAATAAACGTTGCACCAACCTCCTTGCCAGGACGCCGGCGACGCGGCGGCGGTAATGGCCGGGCGTGAACGTGGTCTTCATCGCCATGATCTGATCGCGCACGAGTGCGTCGAGGCCGGCGAATACGCGCGCGTCGAGAGGACCGCCGCAAAGCTCAGCGGTGCCGGCAAGACGCACCGGACGAGGGTTGGTCCCGGTGAAGGCAACGCGCAGGTCGGCGAGCGTGTCTGCCTCGCGGCGCAGCGCTACGGCGACGCCGGTGACCGGATATTCGATCGAGCGGCGAATGCGGATCTTGTCGTAAGCCGAGTGCAGGCCCGGCGTGTTTTTCGCCCGCACGGCGGCGACGAATTCGCCCGGGCGCAGCGACAAAAAATATTTGCCGTCGCCGTTTGCTTCCGTCACCGGCTCATCTTGGCGCGCATGGCCGATGTAAAGGTCGGCAAGCGGCATTACGCGCCGCCCGGCCGGCCCGACAATGTCGATCTCGGCATCGAGCACGAGCAATGCCGGAGCAAGATCGCCGCTGAACGTGGCAAAACAGACGCCGCGGCTTTTCGGCGCGACGTGGCAGATGTCGCCAGTGGTTTTCAGACAATGCTGATTGGCCGTGCGCCACCATTCGCTCTGATTGTAGTAGATGCAGCGCGTGTCGAGGCAGAGATTGCCGCCGACCGTGCCCATGTTTCGCTGCGTCGGGCCGGCGATATGGTCCGCCGCTTGCGCCACCACCGGATAGTGCCGCGCGACGTTGGGATGCGCGGCAAGCTCCGTGAGCGTGACGGCGGCGCCGATTTCGAGCGAGAGCGCGTCCGCCTTGATGGTGCGCAGTTCCGCAATATTGTTGACGTCGATGAGCACCGGCGGCGCGACGATGCCGCGCCGTATGTTGACCACGAGATCGGTGCCGCCGCCGAGGAGTTGGCTGCCGGCGTGCGCAGTGCGCGCGGCGATCAGTTCGTCGAGCGTGCGCGGGCGCATCAGATCGAATTCCGGCAACGCGTCCATCAGGCACCGCCGTTGCGCTTGCGCCCCGCTTCACGCGCGCGTTTCTCCATCGCAGCAAACACGCGATCGGGCGTCACCGGCAGATCGTTAAAGCGCAAGCCGGTGGCGTCGGCGATGGCATTGGTGAGCGCCGGCAGGAAAGCGGCGAGCGAGCCTTCGCCCGCCTCCTTGGCGCCGAATGGGCCGTGTGGATCGATGCTCTCGACGATGCCCACTTCGATCGGCGGCGAGTCCTGGATTGTCGGCACGCGGTAGTCGAGCATGTTGGCGGTGAGCATCAGCCCGTCGTGGTACGCCGCCTCTTCGGTCATCGCCTGTCCCAGGCCCATCCACACTGAGCCCTGCACCTGACCCTCGACGGTGAGGCGGTTGAGCGCGCGGCCGCAATCGTGCGCCACCCAGACCTTGTCGACGGTGACCACTCCGGTTTCCTCGTCGACACTCACTTCGACCACCTGCGCCGAATAGGAGTAGCCCATGGTGCCGCCGATGGCCGCGCCGCGATATTTTTTCCCGCCGTGCGATTCCGGAATGGTCGAATAATTGCCGGTGACGGTGATGGTTCCAGCATCCCTGAGCGCTTCCGTGACGACTTCTTCGAAGGTGAGCCCTTTGTCCTGGGCGCCGGCGCGGTAAAGCTCGCCAAGGCATTCGATCTCTTCCGGCTTGGCGTCGAGCTTGCGCGCCGCGGCAGCGATCAGCACTGCTTTGAGATTGTTGGCGGCATCGATTGCCGCATTGCCGACCATGAAAGTGACGCGCGACGAATAGGAGCCGTTGTCTTTCGGCACCAGCTCGCTGTCGCCGGTGACCACGCGTACACGCGCAAGATCGAGCCCCAGCACCTCGGCCACCGCTTGCGCCAGAATTGTCGTCGAACCCTGACCGATATCGGCGGCGCCGGACAGCACCACGATCGAACCGTCGAAATCGAGCTTGATCTTGACGGTGGCATGCGGCTCGCCGGTCCAATTGACCGGCTTGGACGCGCCGCTGATGTAGTGCGAGCAGGCAAAGCCAAGCCCGCTTCTGATATGATCCTTCTTGAGTCCGTTGCCGCTGCGCAATTTGCCCTTGCGCTCCTTCCAGCCGCTTTCCTTCTCCACCCAGTCGACGCATTCGGGCAGGCCGTAGCTGTTCACCATCAGATCGTTATCGGTGAAGGTCGGGGCTTGCAGATAATTGGCGCGGCGCACCGCGATCGGATCAAGGCCCATCTCACCCGCCATCTGGTCGAGCAGGCTTTCGAAGGCGAAGCGCACGTCGACCGTGCCGTGGCCGCGGAACGCGCCGCAGGGCGGCGTATTGGTGAGTACGCGCTTGCCGACATATTTCACGTTGTGCAGGTCGTAGATGGCGTAGAGCATCGAGCCGGCATAGAGAATCGTGACGATGCCGTAACCCGAATGAGCGCCGCCGCGCATGATGCATTCGCATTCGACGCCGGCGATGCGGCCGTCCTTGCGCAGGCCGAGCTTCAGCCGGATGTCGGTTTCCGGCCGGCCGCGATGGGTGATGAACGTCTCTTCGCGATTGACCACAAGACGCACGCGGCCGCCGGTCTTGCGCGCGAGCAGCGCGGCGATCAGCTCGACGTTGAGTGTTTCGGTGCGGCAGCCGAAGCCGCCGCCGACATGCGGCTTGACCACGCGGATGCGCGACATGTCCATGTCGAGGATTTGCGCCAGCATGAGATGCACGTAATAGGGCACCTGCGTGGAGGCATGCACGGTGATACGATCGCGCACCGCGTCGTAATCGGCGAGCGCCGCGTGCATCTCCATCTGGTTCTGGCACACCTCGGCGCAATTGTAGGTGCCTTCGCGGACGAGATCGGCGGACGCGAACGCTGCCGCGACATCGCCCAATTCGAACAGAACTTCGCGCTCGATGTTGTGCGGGCGGTGGTCGTGGATGGCGATCGCGTCCGGCGCCATCGCCGCGCGCGCGGTGTGATAGGCGGGAAGTTCGCGGACCTTCAGCTTGATTCGCCGCAGCGCTTCTTTCGCGGTGGCGTCGTCGACGGCGGCGACGGCGGCGACGGGCTCGCCGCGATAGCGCACGCGCTCGCGCGCCAACGGATATTCGGTGCGGGCGATCGGCAGTACGCCAAAACCTTTGTCGCAATCGGCGCCGGTGACGATCGCCTTCACGCCGGACAGTCTTGCGGCCTCGGAAACGTCCACGTCGAGGATTTCGGCATGCGAATAGGGACTGCGAAAGATGCGGCCGGCGAGCGTATTCGGCACGAGCACATCGGCGGTGTACTTGGCGCGGCCGGACACTTTCTCCGGGCCGTCGATCATCGGCACGTAGTCGCCGATATTGTGCGCCGGCACGATCTCGTTCACGGCGCCAATCCTTGCGCGCACAGCTTCGCCGCGTGCTGCACCGCCTCAATGATTTTGACGTAGCCGGTGCAGCGGCAAATGTTGCTGCCGAGCGCTTCGCGAATCTCGTCCTCGCTCGGGCGCGGGTTGCGGCGAAGGAGTCCGGCCGACGCCATGATGAAACCCGGCGTGCAATAGCCGCATTGCGAGCCGAGCTTTTCATGAAAGCCGAGCTGCACCGCCGACAGTCGGCCGTCAGTCGCCAGCGATTCGATTGTGTCGACGCGGCGGTCGGCGACCGTGCCCGCGAGTGTCAGGCACGACAGGCGCGGCCGATCATCGATCAGGACCGTGCAGGCGCCGCATTCGCCGCCGTCGCAGCCGGTTTTCGTTCCGGTCAGGCCGACGACTTCCCGCAAATAATCCAGCAACAACAAATTATCAGACACCGCGTCGGTGCGGGCGCGGCCATTGAGCGTGAGCGAAAGCAGGCGCGCCATGGCTCTCTGTGTGACTGGATCAGTGCCGTTTCTGTTGATGTATTTTCATTATCAGTATCCGCCACGCAATTCAATTCGGGCCCAAAGAGCGCCACTGAGCGAGCCTCTCGACGCTGGCGCGGTCACCTTCCATAATGCAGAAAGTTGGAAGGATGAGGGCTTGGGTTCCGTGCGGATTTTGTCGTTCCAGTCGGGTCTCCACGATGCATCCGCCGCCGCTTTCGAGGACTACCGGCTGGTCGCCGCCGTCCAGGAGGAGCGGCTGCGCCGAGAAAAGGGTTGGGGCAACGACGTACCTTGGCTGGCGATCGACGAGGTGCTGCGCGTCGCCGGCTGGACGCGCAACGAAGTAGACGTCATCGCTGCCATCCGTGGCGTTTTCCCGCTGCATTATTTCTGCTTTCCGCTGCCACGCGATCTTTACTACACCATGCGCAAGCATATGGGCCGCGAGCGGCTCAATCGCGATCTTTCCAATGCGATCAATCGCAGCGGCACTGGTGAAAACAAGCTTTTTCGCAGCGACCGGTTTCTCGCTGAAAACGGCTTTCGCGCCGATGCGCAACTGCACTTCGTCAATCACCACGAGGCGCACGCGCTCGCCGCACTGTTCTTTACCGATTGGGACGACGCGCTGATCTATACGGCCGACGGCACCGGCGACAACGTCAGCTACAGCGTGCGCGCATTGCAGGACGGCCGGCTCGACTGTCTGTTCGGCGGCGAAGAATGGCTGAAGGTGCATCGCGCGCCGAAGAACAGCCTCGCCACCGCTTACGGCCATGCGACCACAGCCGCCGGATTCCGCATGTGGCGCCACGAAGGCAAGCTGACCGGTCTTTCCGCCCGTGGCGAGCCTGAACTGCGCGGCGCGCTCGCTCGCCACTTTCATCTCGGCGACGACGGATTGATCGCGTGCGATTTCACCAGTTGGCGCACGATGGAAAAAGGCATCCACGCGATCTGTCGCGGTCATAGCCGCGAGACGATTGCGGCCTCGATCCAGAAGCTGACGGAGGATTTGATATCGGGCGCCGTCGGCCACTGGCTCAAGCGCACCAAGGCGCGGCGTCTCGGGCTTGCCGGCGGCCTGTTCGCCAATGTCCGGCTCAACCGTCTGCTGGCTGAGTCGCTGCCGGTCGAGGAAATCTTCATCTTTCCGGCGATGGGCGACGACGGTTTGGCCGTCGGCGCCGCGCTCTGCTATTTGCGCGACCGCGATGGGCTCGACACTTGGCTGCGGCAGCGCCGGCGTCTCGACAACGTCTATCTTGGCCGGGATTTCGACGACCATATCGACTTGGTGCTTGCGGCGGCGCCGCAGGTGCGGCTTTTGCCCGGCGATCCGACGGAAGTGGCCACGCAATTGGTGACGGACGGTGCGGCAGGCGCGATCTTCGTCGGGCGCATGGAATACGGCCCGCGTGCGCTGGGCGCCCGCAGCATCATCGCCAATCCGACCGATCCGACGATCAACGACCGGCTCAATCAACGGCTCGACCGATCGGAATTCATGCCGTTTGCGCCCTACGTGCTCGAAGAGGATGCCGAACGCGTCTTCGAGATCACGCCGGTCAACCGCTATGCGGCGCGCTTCATGACCATCACCTGCGCGGTGCGGCCGGAATGGCGGGCGCGCATTCCAGCCGTCGTGCACGTCGACAACACGGCGCGGCCGCAAATCATCCGCGACGCCGACAATCCGTTGTTCGCCGGCATCCTGCGCCGTTTTCGCGATCGGACTGAGATCCCGGTGCTCATCAACACGAGCTTCAATGTGCATGAGGAGCCGATCGTCAATCGGCCGGAAGAATGCCTCCGCGCATTGATCGACGGCCGGGTCGATTTCGTAGTGACCAAGAAGGCGGTCTATGTCGCGGCGCATGGCATACCGGCGGAGCGCGCGGCAACGGACGCGCGGACAGGGCGCGCGGCGGCACTCACGCCGGCCGAAAGCGGGCGATAATCTCGGCCGGAATAGGCGCCGCCTTGATCCGCGCCGGATCGGCGGGATCGCGCGCAGCCCACACGCGGGTCTCGCGGCCCTCGACCGCCAGCTCGCCACGAATCGTCAGCCGGTGCTCGACATCGAAGCTCGAACGGCGGAATTCGCTCACCTGCGAGGTCTGCTCGACGATATCGCCGAACCGCGCCGGGGCAATGAAACGTGCGCCGGCGTCGACCAAAGGCAGACCGACGATGCCGAAGGCGCCGGCGAGATCGGGTGGCCTCACGCCGAGCGCGGCTTCGAACAGCATCCAGGTGCCCCAGTCGAAATACTCGAAGAAACGGCTGTTGAATACGAGTCCCGCCGGGTCGCACTGCGACCATTGGACGGTAAATTGCCGCCGGTGGAGAAAATTGGCCATCGCCGAATAAACCCGACTGATCGACGTCGATCGCCCGCACGACGATCAAGCGTGGCCGAACTGCGATGTCAAATCGGGATGCCGCGGCCGCTGGCCTTCGCTCCAGGAGTACGAATGCCACTGACAGATCGGCGGGCAGATAAAAATCATGACGGGCGGACTGCGCAGGCCCGCCCGTCACGTTCTCAGCGCTGCTACCCACTGCTGGGAACCACGATCTGATCCGTCTTTGATGCGCCGCCGGTAGCGGCTTCGGCATTAAGACTGATCTGACCTTGGCGATCCCTCTCATCCGGCAGAGCCAAACGCGAGCGATCTGAAGGCAATGATACCGCAGCCGTTGCCGGTCGCAAGCTAAAGCGTATCTCTCTGTTAGAAGCACGCGGCTGGGGATAATTCCGGGGATTTGCAACATGAAACCGAGAAGGTCACGGCCGCGGTAAATTACGTCGACACGGCGGCCAATGTCGGTTTGTGGGAAAATCGCAGTGGTGAAGAAGTTTGTTGCAGTGCAAAACGCGAGTGAAAAATCGGAACAAGAGTTCCCGAAAAGCGACCTGCACAACGGCCTAAGTTCTGCCAATAGCCAAGCAGCATTTGATTTCTTGATTGCTTCATATGCGTACGCGATCGAAACGGGAAGCGCCGTATCGCGGCCGGCAAATCGTGGCGGATTTGAGTAAAACGTGTGGTCGGCGAACAGTGCATTGTCTGCATGCGCGAACGGTGACGGCGTCATGACAACGCACGTCGGGTTCTTGACGCTGAGCGAACGAACCACCAAGCTAGAAGCATGGCGGCGGACTATTCGACGTCGGTGATTGCGGTCAGGGGATACCGCATCCGGCTGATGCGCGGCGGCGCCGGCGATCCTCTCGTCTATTTGCATGGCGCGAGCGGCGCGAGCTGGCTGCCATTCCTGCACACATTGAGCAAACATTTCGACGTCATCGCGCCGGAACATCCAGGCTTCGGCGAATCGGAGACTCCCGATTGGCTCGATAACATCCACGATCTCGCCTACTTCTATCTCGACCTGCTCGACGAGCTGAAACTTGCCGGCGCGCATCTGGTCGGCAATTCGCTCGGCGGCTGGATTGCTGCCGAGCTTGCGGTGCGCTCGACGCGGTGGCTTGCCTCGCTGACCCTTTGCGACGCCGCCGGCATTCACGTTGCCGGCGTCAAGCAGATGGATACGTTTCTGTGCACCGACGCGCAGCGGCTGCGTGATTTTTTCTATGACCCGAAGAAGGCCGAAGCGATGATCGCGCGGGTCTTGAGTCCAGAACAGGAAGACGTGGCGTTGAAGAACCGCACCATCGTGGCAAAGCTCGTCTGGCAGCCGCGCGACCAGGATCCACATCTGCACAAATGGCTGCATCGCATCGACGTGCCGACGCTGCTGGTTTGGGGCGACACCGACCGCCTGTTCCCCAAGGAGCATGCACTCGCCTACGAGAAGGCCATCCCCGGCGCCAAACTCGTGATCATTCCGCAATGCGGCCACGTGCCGCAAATCGAACAACCGGATGCATTCGTCGACGCGCTGGAATCGTTCATCGGCGCGCAGCGGCGGCAGCGCAAAACCGCGTGAGGAAGCAGCATGAAATTCTTCAACTTTCATCTGATGCCGTACGCACACGCCGATCTTGCGGCGATCGCCGACAACGGCTCGGCCTGGGTGACGTATTCCAACAGCCATTACCACCCGGAAAAGGGCGCCGAGCTCTATCACGACTATCTCGACCAGATGGAATTCGCCGATCAGCTCGGCTTCGACGGCGTCTGCCTCAACGAGCACCATCAGACCGCCTACGGCCTGATGCCGATTCCGGGCGTGATCGCCGGCGCGCTCTCCCGCAGCGTCAAGCGCGCCAAGATCGCGATCCTCGGCCGCGCGCTGCCGCTCACCAACAATCCGCTGAATATCGCCGAAGAATACGCCATGCTCGACAACATCACGCAGGGCCGGCTGATCGCCGGTTTCGTGCGCGGCATCGGCGCCGAGTATCATGCGTCGGGCGTCAATCCGGCGGAATCGCAGGAGCGCTTTGCCGAGGCGCACGATCTGATCGTGCGCGCCTGGACCGAGCCCGGCCCGTTCGCCTATGAGAGCAAGCATTATCAGTTCCGCTACGTCAACACCTGGCCGCGGCCTTATCAGACGCCGCATCCGCCGATCTGGATTCCATCGCAGGGCTCGGCCTCGACCATCCGCTGGGCGGCGAAGATGCGCTACACCTATGCCCAGACGCTTTCGCCGATTGCCGCGGTGGCGCGCTTTTTCCAGCTCTACCGCGACGAAGCCGAGAAGGCCGGCTACGAGGCTTCGCCCGACCAGCTCGCCTGGTCGAACACCATCTATGTCGGCGAGACCGACAAGAAGGCGGTGCGCGAGGCGAAGCCGCATCTCGAAGCTTTGGTCAATTATTTCCTCAAGATGCCGACCGAGATGCTGCTGCCGCCGGGCTATACCGACGCCGCTTCGATGAAGCGGGTGCGCGCGGTAAAGGTCACCGGCAAGACGCAATCGCTCGAGGAACTGATGGCGTCCGGCGTGGTCATTGTTGGCGGGCCGGAGACAGTCCGCGAGAAGCTCGCCGAGTATCAGGATCTCGCCGGCTTCAATACCTCGCTGACCAAGACCCAGTTCGGCACGCTGCCCAACGAGATGGCGCGCGCCAACATGACGGCGATCGCCGAGGAAATCCTGCCGGCGTTCCGCGAGCGCGAGCCGCGTCCGGCGCCCAAACAGGCGGCGGAGTGATGTCGTCGTAGTTTGACGTTCGGCGCTAACCTCGCGGTGGCGGCGCGGATTTATTGGCGATCCGCCCACTCGTCCTCCCCCGCCGGCGGACAATGAATCACGCGAGCCCCCAATCGATCAGCTTTTTCAATTCGGTGCGGCGCACGGTCCATTCGACATGGGTGGCCGGCGGAATGCGCCGCTTGCCGCCGGCGATCACCTGTTTCTGCGCCCTGAGGCGGCGTGCCTGCGGCACGTAAATGATGCCGTGCAGGAGGCAGCGGAACGGCTCGCCGCGGCAGCAGCGGTGCCGCTTGCAACCGTGCCGCTTGCAACGGCGCCAGAATCTGAGCGCGTCGCAGTAAAGCCGCTGCGCCACGAGGTGCGCGGCGTCGATCTCCGCTTTGCCCTGTTCGAACTTGCGGCGCTTGAGGAAGTTGCCCTTGTCGCCCGGCTTCTTTCGATACGTCGGCATGGTGAGTCTCC
>JASHRW010000089.1 GCA_030037065.1 Xanthobacteraceae bacterium | reverse complement strand
CCTCACCTTGCCCCGCGTGCGAACCCGCAAGCGGGCCGAGCAAAGCGCGCCGCGCCGACGATCAACCTGCCGTTAACTATAACCGCTTTAACTCCGTTAACCATCGGACCGCGGCTCGGCGGCCGGTGCTGGTCGTCGCGCGGCCGGGCGGGCGGCAAGGGCGCTGTTCTGGGCGCCGCGTTCGGCCGGGACGAGGAGGTCGCAGGTGCCGCGCCGTCGCCGATCGCTCAGCATCTTCGGCTTGGCCGTGTCGGCGCTTGCGGGACTGGCGCTGAGCGCCTCCGGCGCCTATGCGCAGACGCCGCCATTCGATTCCGGCGCCGATCTCTTGGCCCCATCGCCGGAGGGAAATCCCAATCCGCTGCAGCGTTCGCCCTCACAGTATGACAACGGGGCGAGTGGCGTGGATCAAGCAGCTCCTGCCGCAACGTTCACCGCACCGTCGCGCATCGGCGCGACGCCGCTTTATGGCAGTCCTCCGGGTTTCGGCGCCGGCAATACCGGCTTCGATCCGACCAATACCGGGAAAGGCAAGAAGCTGTCACAAGCGCCAACAGCGGCCGCTTCGGCCCAGGCGCCGCCGGACACAACATTCGAGGCGGTGCCCACCTACACACTGCCAGTGCCGCCGCCTCCGCCGCCATCCTCGGCGCCTGTTCCGCCCGCTATTGAGCCACCGAAAGCGGCGCAACGGCCCGGCTCCGTGCTACCGTCAGTCCCCGAGTCTGTCCCGGTGAGCAACCCGCCGGCGCAGGTCTATCCGCAGGCGGCTGCGAACCGGCCCGGCGCCGTCGTACCGATTCCTCCGGCCACGGACTTCGCCGCCTTTATGCCGTCCGCCGAGACGCCGCCACCGGGCACACCGCCGCTCAATGCTTTACTGCCCGGCATACCGCAGCGTCCGCTGCCGATCGCCGAAGGCGATCCCTACGCACCGCTCGGCATCCGCGCCGGCTCGTTTTTGCTCTACCCTTCGGTCGAGCTATCGGGCGGCTACAATTCCAATCCGGAGAACGTACCGCACGGGCCGGCGTCGTCGCTTTTTGTCGTTGCACCCGAATTGCAGGTCCAATCGGATTGGTCGCGCCACTCGCTGACTGCCGACATCAAAGGCACGTACGATGAATACGGCGCCAACATCACTCCATCGCTCGACCTGCCCTATTTCAGCAGCGTCATCGATGGCCGTATCGACGTCTTGCACAACACGCAGATCCTGCTGGAGGACCGCTTCCTCCTCTCCACCAACAATCCGGGTAGCCCGAACAATCAGGCCAATCTCGCCACGCTGCCGCTCTACACCGATGCCGGCGGCACGCTCGGCCTGGCGCAGACGTTCAATCGCCTGCAAGTAACTGCAAAGGCCACGTACGACCGTGTCAGCTACGACGATTCCGTCCTCACCAATGACCAAGTCGTCAGCAACGCCGACGAGGATTACAATCAATATGGCGCTACGCTGCGGGTCGGTTACGAACTCGATCCCGGCCTTAAGCCTTTCGTGGAAGGCGGCGGCGACGAACGCATCTACGATCAGGAATTTGATGCCGCCGGCCTGCAACGCGATTCCACCGGCAGCAGCATCAAACTCGGCGGCGACATCAATCTGTTCGGCTCGCTGACCGGCGAGATTGCCGCGGGGTATCTCGAGCGTGTCTACAAGGATCCGACCCTGCCGAATATCAGCGGTCCAACCCTTGACGGCTCCTTGATCTGGCAGGCAACCGCGCTGACCACCGCCAAGTTCACGGCAGCCACGACGGTGACCGAGTCGGTGCTGCCCGGCACGTCCGGGGAACTCAGCCGCGCCTTCAATCTTGAGGTCGACCACGCTTTCCTGCTCCGGCTGATCGGCATCGGGCAGGTCGGCTATGAGCGTGACGATTATGTCGGACTCGGTCGGCAGGACAATCGTTATTTCGCCTCCACCGGCCTGACCTATAAACTCAGTCGCGAATTGCAGCTCAAGGGCACGGTGCGCGAAGACTGGCTCACGTCCAACGTCACCGGCGTCGCCTACGATGCGACGTCGTTCCTGGCCGGCGTGCGGCTGCAGCGCTAGCTGCCGTTGATCTCGCCGAGGATTTTGTTGATCTCGGCGCGGAAACCCGGCGCAATGTCTTTGCGCTCCAGCGCATAAGAGACATTTGCCGTGAGGAAGCCGATTTTCGAGCCGCAATCGAAGCTGCGGCCTTCAAACTTCAAGCCGTAGAAGCCCTGCGTCCGCGACAGCGCAATCATGGCGTCGGTGAGCTGGATCTCGCCGCCGGCGCCGCGCTCCTGCGTCTCCAATATGTCGAGGATTTCCGGCTGGAGGATATAGCGGCCGGTCAAGATCAGGTTGGAAGGCGCCCGATCGACCCGCGGCTTCTCCACCATACTGGTGATCGCGAACGTCTTGCCCTTCCGGTCGCCGACGCCGACGACGCCGTATTGATCGACGCGTTCGCGCGGCACCTCCTCGACGGCGACCACATTGGCCTTTTCGTCGAGATCGCCCGTGGCGTCCAGCATCTGCGCCAGACAGCCGCGCGTATTTTGCACCAGCACGTCCGGCAACAACAGCGCGAACGGCTCGCGGCCGATCAGTTCGCGCGCACACCATACCGCGTGGCCCAGGCCCAACGGCTCCTGCTGGCGGGTGAAGCTGGTCGAACCGGGGATCGGCAGATCCTGACTCATGAATTCGAGGGCTTCATGCTTCTGCCGTTCGAGCAGTGTCATCTCCAGCTCGAATTGGCGGTCGAAGTGATCCTCGATGACGCCCTTGTTGCGGCCGGTGACGAAGATGAAATGTTCGATGCCCGCTTCGCGCGCCTCATCGACGACGTGCTGAATGAGCGGCCGGTCGACGACCGGCAGCATTTCCTTGGGCATGGCTTTGGTCGCCGGCAAGAAGCGGGTGCCGAGCCCGGCGACAGGAAATACGGCTTTGCGGACGGTTCTCTTCATCTTCCCCTTTTTCCCGGGATGCCGTGATACGACTGACAAAACGCTGCCGGGATGCCATGCGCTTTGTCGACAAATGCCGGCGAAAAACCTCGCCGAAACGGTTATCCAAACTCTTGCCTAATTGCCGGTCCAAGCCGAAACGAAGCATGAAGCCGCGGCAGAATCCATAGCCCCTGTAATTCTACTCCCATCGCGCTGCCGCAAAATGAAGGGCCGGAGCGGGCGGCGCCCGCCGCCTCCCGCGAGCTGAACGAACTGCGTGTTAAGAGTTCTCCGACACAAAACGACGCCGCGCCCAGGTGAGACCGTAAGCAGCCGAAACCGTCCGCCATGATCCTGTCCAAGCCGATCCAGCGCCTCGCCGCGGCTGTGCTCTTCTCCGCCGGTTTCGTCCATCCCGCAGCCGCTCAGGACAATCTGCCCGCTTGGGTGACCCGGTTGTTTCAACCGCCCGCGGCGGCGCCGGTTCCGGCGCCGGGCGATGCCACGCCGCAATGGAGCGGGCAATCCGGCGCGTCAGGCGATCCGCGCATGACGGCGGACGCCATCCGCGCTGCCGCCGCCGATTTCGGCAACTGCATCGCCGGTCTGTGGCCGGATGCTGCGCGGCGCGGCATCACGCGCGCCAATTACCTGCGCTTCACGGCCGGACTGACACCGGATCTGAGCATCATGGACAAGCTCGATGCACAGCCGGAATTCACCAAGGCGACCTGGGACTATCTGGATTTGCTGGTGAGCGACGACCGCATCGCGCAGGGCAAAGCACTGTTGGCGCAATACGCGCCGACATTCGCCGCAGTGGAGCGCGCTTATGGCGTCGACCGCTACATTTTGGCGGCGTTCTGGGGCGTCGAATCGAATTACGGCACCATGATCGGCGACCGCCCGGTGCTGCGCTCGACCGCGACGCTGGCCTGCGTCGGCCGCCGCCGCGACTTTTTCCGCGGCGAGTTCTTGGCAACGCTGGAGATATTGCAGCGCGGCGACATCCCGCCCGACCGCCTGGTCGGCTCATGGGCCGGTGCGTTCGGCGCCACACAGTTCATGCCGACTTCGTTTTTGCGCTACGCCGTCGATTTCGCGGGCAACGGACATCGTGACGTCGTCGATTCCATCCCTGATATGCTTGCCTCGACCGCCAACAATCTGAAAACCGACGGCTGGGTGCCTAGCGAAACCTGGGGTTATGAAGCCGCGCTGCCGCAGCGCTTCAATTATCTCCTGGCCGATTCGCCGCGGCAAATGAGCGTGCGGCAATGGGAGAGCCTAGGCATCCGCCGCGCCAACGGCGAGCCGTTTCCGCGCGCCGCCGAGCGCGCCAGCCTGCTGTTGCCGGCGGGCGCGCGCGGGCCCGCGTTCCTCATGCTGCGAAATTTCCAGGTCATCATGAAGTACAACCCGGCCGAGGCCTACGCGCTTGCCATCGGCCATCTGGCAGAGCGGCTGCGCGGCGGCGGCCCGCTCATCCATCCGTGGCCGCGCGACGAGCGTGTGCTGACGTTGCAGGAACGCTACGAGATGCAACAGCTCTTGGCTCAGCACGGGTTCAAAATCGGCGCGCCCGACGGGTTCGTTGGTCCGCAAACCCGCCTCGCCATCCGCGATTATCAACAATCGATCGGAGAAGTCCCCGACGGTTTCGCCTCGAGCGAAGTGCTCGACCGGCTGCGGCAGCCGTAACTCACGGGCAAAGCAAGATCAGGCGGCGTTGCGAGCGGCTTTCTGCGTCAGAAGGCCGGCCTCGACCAAAGCGGCGCGGATGCGGTCGATCTCGGCCCGTGTGATCTTAACGAGCGGCGGACGCACCACGGCGCGCCGCAAGCGGCCGAGCAGCACCAAAGCTTCCTTCATGCGGTTGTGCATGTCCGCCCATGGATCGGCATAGAACACGCGGGCGAGTGGATAGATGCGATCGTTGATCCGCCGCGCCTCGGCTAGATCGTCGGCCTTCACCGCATGGAATAACGCCGATTGCAGGTCGGCAATGACGCTGCCGGAGCCAGACAGAAGCCCATTGCAGCCGAGCACCAGTGAGCTGAGAAGCCAC
>JASHRW010000088.1 GCA_030037065.1 Xanthobacteraceae bacterium | reverse complement strand
GCAAGCGTGGCGGCGCGCGGGTGATCTACTATTTCTACAATACGGACTTTCCGCTTCTCCTGCTGGGGCTCTACGCCAAGAACGAAAAGGCCGATTTGAGCACTCGCGAGAAGAAAAAACTGGCCGATGCGGTAAAGGAGATCACGGGACCATGGCGAAGAAAATGAAGCGGCGGCTGGCCGACGACCTTCTCGAGAGCCTTGAGGAGGCGCGCGACTACTTCGCCGGCAAGCGCACGGGAGCGGTCGTGCATCGCGTGTTTCCGCGTGCATCCGACGCGCGTGAGGTACGCATGAAACTTGGTCTGTCGCAGCGCGAATTCGCCGCCATCATCGGAACCGGCGTCGGCACCGTGCGCAAATGGGAACTCGGCACGCGGCGGCCATCGGGCGCCGCGCGCACTTTGATTGCGGTCATCAAGGCCGAACCGAAAGCGGTTCGCCGCGCCATCGCGAAAAATAAACCGGCCGCGTGACGCCGATCTCCCTCTCCATCGACGCCGATGCCTGCCCGGTGAAGCAGGAGGCGTATCGCGTCCCCGAGCGGCATGCAGGCAGGGGCACGGCGTTGAAGGTGTTTGTCGTCAGCAACTCGCCGATCGCGGTGCCGCGCGACTTTTTTAGTGGCGGGCCGCCGGACGCAAAACCGGGGACCACTTTTGCTGGCGGCCCGCTTGTCGAGCGCGTCGGCGTCGACGCGGGCATGGACGAGGCCGACAAACTGGATCGCCGCGCGCGCCCGCGCCGGCGATATCATGATCACGGCGGACGTGCCGCCGGCGAGCCGCGCCGTCAAAGCGGGCGCCGAGGTCATCTCGCCGAACGGCGGCCCCCATCCTTCCCTCCTCCGCAAGCGGGGAGGGTTAGGGAGGGGGATTCGATCGGCATGACATCAATGTCCCGATTTCGAAGTTCGCACATGCTCCCGGTCACTCAGATGCAGCGCACCACTTCGTGCTGTGCCGCGCCCAGGAAACGTTTCCAGAATTCAGGATTTATGCCGCTAAATCTGCTATAGTCCACCAGAGGTGCCGCCATGGCCGGACATTCTAAGGACATCGAGGCTCAACTCGCGCCGGGCGACGAGCCGCTGCGCGCCGAGTACGAGTGCGACTTTTATTCCTGGACGATCGAGCAGGCACGACTGCTGCGCGAAGGCCGCACCAACGCACTCGATTGGGACAATCTCGCCGAGGAGATCGAGTCTTTGGGCCGCGAGCAGTTCAACAAGCTCGTCAGCGCCTTGCGCGTGACGATCATGCATATGCTCAAGTGGGACCATCAGCCGCCGAAGCGGTCGCGCTCGTGGGCGCTTTCTATCGAGGAGCAGCGCCTGGAGATCGCCGATGTGCTGGCAGACAATCCCGCCCTCAAGCCGCGCATTGGCGAAGCGATCGGTCGCGCCTATCGCCGCGCCCGCATCGAGGCGGCGAAGGAGACTGGACTCGACGAGGCGGAATTTCCGGCGGCGTGTCCGTATTCTTTCGATGACATCGTTAAACGCAGCTTTTCGCGATAAGGCGCTGAGGTGGCCTTCGACCGATTGGTCCACCGGCTGGGTGATGCGTTCGGTTATTTGTTCTGTGAGCTGGCCTTCAAAAACGGCTGCCGCGGTCCTTTCCAATATTCCTATCGGTTCGGCTGCTGGCTGTACGGACAAGCAACCGATGCCGGGGTCCGCTGCAGTCGACTTGTGCCCAACCCGGCATTCCGCCATGGGACGGGCGAGCCCTTCTATGTTCCGCGTCCGCAGCAACCGCAGCCCGGGTGAGCGAGGCGATATCCGGGACCAGCTTCGCCGCCCTATCCCGCATGTCGCTTCGCTCATGCGGGCTACGTTCCTGTCCCGTCGCCGCTCTGTCGCCGCCGCTGGACCGCCCAGATGCCACCGCCGATGGCGAGGCCGATGAGGATGCCGAGCCCTTAGCTTCCCTGCACGACGCCAACGATGAGGCCGATCGCCAGCCCGATGCCGATGCATTTCGATTTGGTCACGCCGTGCCCCTGTTAGGTACGCTACGATCCATGGTCCAGCGAACGGAACCGCGAGCGCAAAGCCGGCATTCGTAAGACAAGCACGACCGCGCAGGAACGCAGCCATGATCCGCAAATTGTCCTCCGGCAAATACCGGCTGTATTCGCGTAAAGTTAATCCGAAGACCGGCAAGCGCCGCAATCTCGGCACCTTCGCAAGCCGCGCCGCCGCGGAGAAGCACGAGCGCGCGGTGCAATATTTCAAACGGCATTGAGGCCCGTTCACCTCTCCCCGCAAGCGGGCGAGGGGAAGTGAGCGCCGCGGCCCCCTCCCCGCTATCGCGGGGCGGGCAAACCATCCCCGCGACCGACTACCGCTCCGCCGCCACAATTAACCCCGGCCACAGATTCGTGAACGCGATGCCGCGCGCGCTCTCTTTTCCCGCCGCATTTCATTCACCATTTCGCCTATGCGCCGAATTACCCACTTGATTTGAACTATTTGCCGGGAAGACACTTCTAACTAGGCGGGGCGGCCACTCTCTCTCGAGCGCTTTTCGGTGAAGTTCGGATCCCCATCGCACAGGTGACAGGTGTAAGACCATGCGTCCGCAACATATCCTCTACGCGTCGCTATTTGCCGCAGGGCTTGCCTTGCCGTTGTCATCGGCGGCCCACGCCAACATCGTCATTTCCATCAACAAGAGCACCCAGCGCATGCTGGTCGCGGTCGACGGCCAGACCCGCTACGAATGGCCGGTCTCCACCGGGCGCGCCGGCTACGACACGCCGAGCGGCGTCTTCAAGATCAACCGCATGGATGCCGATCATCACTCGAAGGAATACGAAGACGCGTTCATGCCGGACTCGATGTTCTTCGACCTCAAGGGCCACGCCATTCACGGCTTCAACGACGTCCCGCACCTCGGCATGGCGGTGTCTCACGGCTGCGTGCGGCTGTCCCCGGCCAACGCCGCGGTGCTGTTTGGCCTGGTGAAGCAGCAAGGCATGGCCAATACCACGGTCGAGATCAGCGGCCATATTCCGTCGCGTCCGCTGGTGGCGAGCCGGCAGCAGCCGACCCAGGAAGCCGACAGCGGACAGCCGATGCCGATCCAGCCGGGTTATGGCCAACAGGGTTATGCGCAGCCGGGTTACGGTCAGCAGGGCTACGGCCAGCAGA
>JASHRW010000087.1 GCA_030037065.1 Xanthobacteraceae bacterium | reverse complement strand
GGTGCGGCCGTGCTGAGCCTGACCCTGCTTGAAGGTGCGATCGCGCAAATCCTGCTGCCGGCGGATCAAGTCGCCAAGCTCATTGAGCTCCTGATCCATCGCGCTGTCCTGGCCACCGGAATCCGGCGACGCCATCTGCAGGTTTTCCATCATCTGCTGCAGCTCGGACAAAAGCTGCTGCGCGGCTTCGCGGGAGCCGCTACGCGCCAGGTTTTCCAACCGATTGAGCATGGCGTTGAGATCGCGCTGGCTTAACATCTGGGCGTTGGGATCGAGCGGCTGTGTCAGCTCGCCGTTGTTGCGCAATTGTTGCGCCAGCGCCTGCATATAGCGGCTCATCGCCTCGCGCAGCTTGTCCATCAGCTGCTTGATTTCCTGGTCGCTGGCGCCGTTCTGCAGCGCCTGGCGCAGCGCCTCCTCGGCATTACGCAAGGCCGCTTGCGCATCGGCCACGTTGCCGTCCTCGATGTCGAGCGCCATCTGCCACATCCGCTGAACAACGGTGCGCAATTGGTCGTCGGTATCGGCATGGACGAGCTGCCAATAGATCGCGCGCAAGCCAAGATAGACGCTGGCATCGGGCGTGAATTTATCCGGCGCGATGGTGAGCGCGTCGAGCGCGATGAGCACAATGGGCTTGGCGCGGGCGTCGAGCGCGAGATTGCGCCGCTGCTCGACCAGCGCCCGCGCCAGCGGCTTGGTGAAGACGCGCTGCGGCAGGCGGAAGGTGAACGGCGCGCTCTTGCCGACGCTGCCGGCGTCGTCGTGGGCGACGAGCGTCATCGTCACCGCGGCACCGGCCCACGGATGGTCGGTCAGATCCTTAAGCGTTTGGCCGACGCCCTTCTTGGTGCGCGCCTGCGGCAGATTCAGCGCAAAATCCGGCGGACCGAACAGCGGATGCGCGCCCTGCGCAGACTTGTCGTTGGTGCGCGCGAAGGTCGCCTCCGCCTTGGACACGCCGTACTCGTCCTCGAGGCGATAGGATAACAACAGCGAACCCTGGCGCTGCTCTTGCGGATCCTTGGCCAGCGCGATGATCGGCGGCTTATTGGGAATGGCGTCGAATGCCCAGGTGACGTCGTCGCCGACGCCGCGCAAGGTCGCCGCGCCGGCGGCCTTGATGACGAACCGGCGCTCCTCTGTGCCGGCCGGGGCTTTGACTTGGTCATTGGACGGCGCGACGCCGCCCGACGCGGCAATGTCGAAATTGACGTTGCCGGTGGCGCGCACAACGAGGGTGGAGTTAACCGGCACCGAGAGCGGACCGCTCAGCTGCGCAAGCCTCTCGCCGGGATGCACGCCGGGAAGGATGACCGGCGGCTTGCCGGTATAGAGCGGCGGAATGACCCAGGCGTCGACGCGGAAATTGGCCGGCAGCACCACGCCATGCCAGTCGAACGCCGCAGTGATGCGCTTGACCCGCTCGCCGCCGGCAGCAAGGAAGGTCGCAAGGCAGGCGAGAAGAACAAGCCCGCGAAGCGCGTAAGGGTCGCGCCAAGCGAGCCGCGGCGCCGGCAGCCCGGCCTTGAGCGAGCGCGCTGCTTGTCGCGCCCGTTCGACATGGGCATTCCATAGCGCCAACGAATAGGGATCCTGCGCGCTCACCGCGAGTTCATCGCTGATCGCGGTTGCCGGCCGGTGCGCGAGGCCGCTTTGCCGATCAAGCCGGCGCAGGCCATCGGCCGCTGCCGGCATGCGCAAAAATACCAACGGCAAGCAGGCGGCGATTGCCAGGGCCGCGAACGCCAAAAGCCCGGCGGCGCGGGCGAGCGGCGGCAGCCACAGCCACACGCCCAGCCAGGATACCGCTAGAAACAGCCCGATCACGGTCGCCAATGTCGCCAGTGCCGGCCACAATCGCTCCCAGAGAATCGTCCAGCGCGCGCGCTTGAGCGCGGCCTTCAGCAGCGTCTCGCGACCGCGAGGCGCAGACGCCGGATCAGGCAAAGTCGCTTCGGTCACTCAGGTCTCCGCAACGCGGCTGACGGGCTCGACAGAATGTCGCAGGATAACACGGAAATATCAGGGCAAGTTCAAAGATGATCGATTTCCCGCCCCTTAAAGCTGCGGAAAATCGAAGCTAATTCTGCGAAATCCACGGCGGCAGGCGGTCGAGGGCGATCAATTGTTCGGCATCGAGCCGCGGCCGCACAACGGACCATTCACCTTTACGAACAAGCACTTCGGGGACCAGCGCGCGGGTGTTGTAGGTGCCGGACTGCACCGCCCCGTAGGCGCCTGCGCTCATCACGGCGAGCAGGTCGCCCGGTTGCGGCGCCGGCATCGAGCGCTCCAGCGCGAGGAAATCGCCGGACTCGCAGACCGGGCCGACCACGTCGGCAATGATTCGGCGTGCGCCGGCCGCTACCTGCTGCACCGGAACGATCTCGTGATGGGCGTCGTAGAGCGTCGGGCGGACCAGATCATTCATGCCGGCATCGATGATGACGAAGGTCCTGGCTTCGCCATGCTTCACGTAAAGCACGCGCGTCACCAGGATGCCGGCGTTACCGACAATGAGCCTTCCCGGTTCAAAGATGAGCCTGCAGCCGAGGCCGGCGGTCGCGCGTTTGACGACAGCCGCATAAGCGCCGGGATCGGGCGGCGGTTCGTTGTCCTCGCGATAGGGAATGCCAAGGCCGCCGCCGAGGTCGATGTGCGCGATGGTGTGGCCATCGGCGCGCAGCGCGCGCACGAAATCCGCCAGCAGCGCAAAGGCGTCGCCGAACGGATCGAGCTCGACGATCTGGCTGCCGATATGCATGTCGACGCCGGCAACGCGTACGCCTT
>JASHRW010000086.1 GCA_030037065.1 Xanthobacteraceae bacterium | reverse complement strand
GATCGAAGACGGCGCGCTCGACGGCTGGCATCTGGAAATCTGCTATCTGCGCAGCCAGCTCGACGTGTTGTTCGCGCAGATCCAGGGTTCGGCCCGTATCAGGCTGGAGGACGGCTCGATTCTGCGGGTGAATTACGATTCCTATAATGGCTGGCCATATACGCCGATCGGACGCGTGCTCATCGACCGCGGGATATTGACCAAGGACGAGTTATCCATGCAGCATATTCGCCAATGGATGGAGGCCAATCCGGAAGAAGCCAAGGACGTGCGGCGGCAGAACAAGTCCTACGTCTTTTTCCGCGTCACCGATCTTGCCAACGAGGATGAAGCGGTAGGCGCCGAAGGCGTGCCGCTGGTGTCCGGCCGTTCCATCGCCATCGATCGTGCGCTCCATGTCTATGGCACGCCGTTCTTCATCGACGCCGATTTGCCGATCGCCAACGCCAAGGCGGCGACCAAATTTCAGCGTCTGGTGATCGCGCAGGATACCGGCTCGGCGATCGTCGGACCGGCGCGCGCGGATATCTATTTCGGCGCCGGCGATGAAGCCGCGCGAATGGCCGGCCGCATCAAAACTCCAGGCCGGTTCTTCATGCTGCTGCCGCGGGCCCTCGATCCGGTCGAAGCCGGCCATGACATGCCGCTGCCGGAGGAACGACCAAGTCCGACCGACGTCGCCGGACTTGGCGTCACAAGCGTGGACGATCCGCCTGGCGAAGATACGCCAATGCCGGAGGAGAAGCCCGCAACCGATCCGGTACCTGCCGCAGCGGTCCTGCCAAAGCCGCAAAGCCGGAACCAACGATGAATCGCCGGCCATTGAGCGACGAAGAGCGGCAATTGTGGAGCGGCTTTACACGCTCGATCACGCCACTGCGGCGCCTGGGGAAATCCGACAAATCGCCAGCCGCCGGTGACAAGGCCGCACCGGCGCTGGCGAGACCACCTCGCCAACCGCAATCGTTGCCGCCTGCGAAGACACCGCCGCTCGCACCATTGGGCCGGCGCATGAAACAGCGCGTCGCGCGCGGCCGTGAGCCGATTGACGCGCGTATCGATCTGCACGGCATGACGCAGAGTAGAGCGCATGCCGTGCTGTTCGATTTCCTGCGGCGGGCGCAGGCGGACGGCGCCAGAATTGTGCTCGTGGTTACGGGCAAGGGCGCAAAACGGGGGCAGGGTGACGGAGGAGCCGAGCGCGGCGTGCTCAAACGGCAGGTACCGCATTGGCTGTCGCTGCCCGAATTTCGTCCGCTCATTGTCGGGTTTGACGACGCCCACATCGGCCACGGCGGGGAAGGCGCGCTCTATGTGCGATTGCGGCGGCAACGCTGAAACCAACGGCTAAGGCTGATCGTTAGAGTCGCAGCCGCCGATCAAGGAATTGTCAATTTCGTCTGCGACAAGGGCGGCGCTGATCGAAGCACCAGTCGAGTGAGGCCTGTAATGTCCGAAGTCGGTACTCCGCTGCCCCAACCCAAGCCTACGCAAAACCGTTCCGCCGATGCGCAGGCTTTCGCCCAGGCCGAGAAATGGATGGCCGTCATTCGCGAAGTCAGCCGGGAGGAGGCGAAGAAAGCTAATCGATCTTGAGTCCGGCAGATTTGATGATCGCACTCCACTTCGCAGTGTCTGCCTTCAAGAATTTGCCAAGTTCTTCGGGGGAGGAAGGCGTCGGCGTGTAGGCGGTGTTTTCGAACTTCTCGGTGAGCGCGGGCACCGCCAGGGCCTTGACGAGTCCGGCGTTCATTTTTTCTATAATTTCGGGCGATGTCTTGGCCGGCGCAAAGATGGCTTGCCACGATTCGACTTCATAACCCGGAACTGTTTCGCCGATCGTCGGCACGTCGGGCGCTGCCGGGGACCTTTTGGCGCCACTCGATCCAAGCACTCTAACTTGGCCCGATCGCGAATATGTGAGCAATTCGCCGCTGCCGAAATAACATTGAACGCGGCCGGGAATGAGATCGATGAATGCCGGTGCCGCGCCGCGATAAGGCGCATGCGTCATTTGAATGTGCGCCGTCTGCATGAACAAGACTTCGGCAAGATGCGGCCCGCTGCCGGTTCCGGGCGACGCCATAATGAGCTTGCCCGGGTTCGCTTTCGCGTAGGCGATGAATGCGGCGACCGTCTTCGCCGGCGATGAGTTCGGCACGAACATGAAAAATGGAAATTTCGCCACAAGCCCGACCGGCGCCAAATCCTTGGTCGGGCTGTAGCTCAGCGCGCGATAGAGAGCCCCATTCGATGACAGCGACGAGGTGCCGTAAAGGATCGTGTAGCCGTCCGGTTCGGAATGGGCGACGAATTCGTTGCCGATATTGGTGCCGGCGCCGCCTTTGTTGTCGATGACGACGTCCTGACCCCACATCTTCGACAGTTGCTGGGCAACGAGTCGCGCGTTGGTGTCGGTCGGTCCGCCGGCGGCGATCGGCACGACCATATGTATGGGCCGATCCGGCCAGGTGTCCGCCCGTGCCCCGCTGATAACGATGTTCGACGCGAGTGCCGAAGCGGCGGAAACAGCCATTAAGCGGCGGCGTGTCAGCATGGGCATCTCCCCGGCTGGATCGTTTGATCTTAGCCGCTAACGCTTATCTGTGCCATGCAGTCGGGATGCGTCATGCTGACCGGACAGGAATAACGTTCATCAGCGGACCTCGTCTGCTGCATTGCAGCAGCGCATTCCATTAAAGCGCCCCAACCGTCGGGGACTGACAGCCCCGCTCGCCGACTAGAGCGCTTCCCGATCAAATTGAATCGGCAAGCGCTCTAGTTTTATAGGTTTGGTCGCATTTTCTTCGGAAAACCGGCAGCCACTTTTCCGGATCATGCTTTAAGTCGAATTCAATTTGCTGCTCTACACGTCGTGCGGCTCGCTGTGGTCGCAACGACGTTTAACAGACCGGATGAGGCGGGTTGCGTTTCCAAAGCCCTATGCCGACGATTCCGGCGTTTCGGCGTTCGAACGCGGAGCGGAGGTCCCGTAATTGTGCTCGGCGCGGCGTGTCCATCGCTCCTGAAGGCGCTGCATCACCACATAGAACGAGGGAATGAACACGACGACGAGACAGGTCGAGGCGAGCATGCCGCTGAAGACCGTGATGCCGATCGACCGGCGCGCCCCGGCGCCTGCGCCGGTCGCAATCACAAGCGGGAAGACACCCAGAATGAAGGCGAAGGATGTCATGAGAATGGGCCGGAACCTAAGCCGGGCTCCCTCCACCGCAGCGGCGACGATCTCCATTCCCTCGGTTCGCCTCTCACGGGCATATTCCACGACCAAAATCGCGTTCTTGCTGGACAGCGCGATCAGGAGGATTAATCCGATCTGCGTGTAGAGATTGATGGCGGCAACGCCGCTCTGCGTGGCGATGGTGCTGACGGCGCCGAGCGCGGTCAGCGCGGCGACTGTCCCGAGCAGGGCCATCGGCACACCGAGGATCACGGCCAGCGGCAGGATCCAGCTTTCGTACTGGCCCGCCAGTACGAAATAGACCAGCAGTATCGCGAGGCCAAAAACGAAATACATCTGCGAGCCGACCGCCTTCTCCTGGTATGACATTGCCGTCCACTCGTACCCTGTTCCGGGCGGCAGTTCGTGCTGGCCGATCTGGTCCATGATGTCGAGCGCCTGGCCCGAGCCGAAGCCGGGCGCGGGGCTACCGGCCACCGTGGCCGACGGATACAGATTATAGAGGCTGATTAGCGACGGACCTTGAACCTCCTTGATATCGGCGACGGTGCCGATCGGCGTCATTGTTCCGTTGCCGGCCTTGACCTTGAGGTTGCGGACGTCGTCAGCGCTCGCCCGGTAATCGGGCAGTGCTTGCGTGTAGACCTGAAACACGTGTCCGAACTTGTTGAACTGGGCTGCGTAGCCCGATCCGACATAGGTCGAGAGGGCGGAGAAGACGTTACCGACCGTGATGCCGAGCGTCTCGGCCTTGGTGCGGTCGACTGTGACGCTGAGCTGGGGGGCGCCTGCCCGGAAGGTCGTGTTCAGCCGCTGCAAAGCCGATTGCGCATTGCCGGCTCCGACGACGGCGTCCGCCAGACTCTGCAACAACGCGTAATCGAAATCGCCGTTCCTAATCTCGACCTGCATGGTGAAGCCGCCGACGTTGCCGATGCCCTGGATGGGCGGCGGCGGAAAGGCGAATGCCACGGCTTGGGTGACGGCACGCAGGGAGCGATTGAGATTGAGGTAGATCGAGTTCAGATCCTGCCCCTT
>JASHRW010000085.1 GCA_030037065.1 Xanthobacteraceae bacterium | reverse complement strand
CGTCGGCTTCGGGCTCCCCCGTCGCGAGCGGCGCGGACGGGCGGTGAGCGAGCTGCTGGAGATGGTGGGGATAGCGGCGCTCGCCAAGCGGCTGCCGAACGAACTCTCCGGCGGCGAGCAGCAGCGCGTCGCGCTCGCCCGCGCGCTTGCACCCAATCCCACCATCGTTGCCGCCGACGAGCCGACCGGTAATCTCGATGAGGCGACGGGACGTGAGATTATCGACCTTCTGTTCCGCCTTCATAGTGAGCGCGGCACGACCCTTGTGCTCGTCACGCACGACACTGAGCTCGCCGCGCGGTGCGATCGCGCGCTGCACATGCATTCCGGGCACATTGAAGAACGCATTCGTGCCCAGGGACTGTCATGACGGCGCCAACGCAAACCGCACCGCGCGTGCCGATTTGGCTCAAGATCGCGTACACGGCATATGTCGCGGTGCTCGTTCCGGTCTACTGGCACTATTACGGGCCGACCAACTTTCTGTATTTTTGCGACGTGGCGCTGATCCTCACGCTGATTGGAATCTGGCCCGAGAATGCGTTCCTGATCTCCGCGTGCGCCGTCGGCATCGTGGTGCCGCAGACGATTTGGGTAATCGATTTTGTCGCGACCGCCGCCGGCTTCCCGCTGATTGGCATGACAAGCTACATGTTCATCCCAAGTCACTCGCTGTTCCTCCGGCTGCTTTCGCTGTTCCACGGCTGGCTGCCGTTTCTCCTGGTCTATTTGGTCTGGAAACTCGGCTATGACCGGCGCGCGTTCTGGTCGTGGACTGTGCTGACCTGGGCGCTGTTGCTGATTTGCTTTTTTCTAATGCCGCCGCCGAACCCTAACGCCGGATTGATCCCGGTGAATATCAACTACGTCTGGGGGACCAGCGATTACGCGGCGCAGACCTGGGTGCCGCCTTACGTCTGGCTGGCGGGGCTATTCGTCGGCTTGCCGCTATTGGCCTACGCGCCCGCGCATTTCCTGTTCGTGCGCTTTATGCCGAAGGCCGGTTGATGCTCGCCCCGGCGCCAAGGCCGAGGCGGCTCGTTGTGTTGCGCTTCGCATGGCGCGATTTGCGCGGCGGCCTGCACGGCTTTGGCGTATTCATCGCCTGCATCGCGCTTGGAGTTGCGGCCATTGCCGGCGTCGTCTCGGTGGCCGCGAGCCTTTCTGATGGTATCGCCAACGCCGGCCAAGTGATCCTCGGCGGCGACCTCGCCTTCTCGCTCATCCAACGGCAAGCAACGCAAGCCGAGCGCGCGTTTCTTGCCGTCCGCGGCACCGTTTCTGCCGTTGCGACGATGCGGGCCATGGCGCGCAGTGGCGCTGGGCGGATGACCCTCGTCGAGGTCAAAGCGGTCGATAACGCCTATCCGCTGTTCGGCACGGTTGCGACCGATCCGAGCATGCCGCTGCCAACCTTGTTGGCGCCGCAAGACGGTGCCTTCGGTGCCGTCGTCGATCCGACGCTGCTCGCGCGACTCAACCTCAAAATCGGCGACCGCATCACCATCGGCAAGTCCGTGATCGCATTGCGCGCGGTGCTCACGCGTGAACCGGACAAGCTCTCCGGCAGCATCGGCTTTGGGCCGCGTGTTTTGATGAGCGAAGCGGCGCTCCGCGCGAGCGGCCTCGTTCAGCCCGGCAGCCTGGTGCGTTGGCAATACCGGCTGCGACTGCCCGCCACCAATTCAAGCGACGGCGTGGTCGCGGCGACCGAAAAACAAACGAACGTCGCCTTTCCTGATGCCGGTTGGGAGATCCGCACCCGCGACAAGGCCTCACCGCAACTCGAACGCAGTATCGAACGCTTCACCGAATTCCTCACCCTGGTCGCACTGACCACGCTGTTTATCGGCGGCGTCGGCGTCGCCAATGCAGTCGCCGCACACATCGCAAGCAAACGCAACGCCATCGGCACGATGAAGGCGCTCGGCGCCACAGCCGCCGGCGTTTTCGCTCTCTACTGCACTGAGATCGTTCTGGTGGCACTGTTCGCCACCGTCATCGGCGCCGGCTTTGGCGCGGCGCTGCCATTCGCGATTTCCTATTGGTTCGGCGCCGTCATTCCGCTGCCGGTAGCGCCGGCGCTGCATCCAGCGATGCTGGCGCTGTCTGTCTGCTACGGACTGCTGACAGCATTGGCCTTTGCGTTATGGCCGCTGGGACGGGCGCACGACATCTCTGTGGCGATGCTGTTTCGCGATCAGATCGCCGGCGAACGGCATTGGCCACGGCCACGCTATGTGTTCGCCGCAGCACTGTTGGCCAGTGCTTTCGCCACGCTTTCGATCCTCACCACTTATGAGCATCGCATCGCGGCAATATTCATTGCCGCCGCCGCGGGCATTTTCCTCATCCTGCGACTTTTCGCGTTGCTGGTCATGTGGGCCGCAAAGCGCCTTCCGCGCACGCGCTCGACGACGCTCCGCCTCGCGATCGCCAACATCTATAGACCAGGAGCGCTCACCCCGACGATCATGCTCTCGCTTGGCCTGGGACTTGCCCTGCTCACGACCATCATCGAAATCGACGGCAATCTGCATCGCGCGTTCACCGCCGCTCTGCCGGCGAAGGCGCCGTCGTTTTTCTTCCTCGACATTCCCGCGGCCGATGCCGAGCGCTTCGATGCGTTCGTGCACGCCCAAGCGTCCGGCTCCAGCCTCGAACGGGTGCCGATGCTGCGCGGCCGCATCGTTTCTGCAAACGGCATCAAAGCCGACGATCTAAAACCCGCGGCCAGATCGCGCTGGGTATTGCGCGGCGACCGCGGCATCACCTATTCGAGCACGGTGCCGGCCGGCTCGCGCGTGGTCGCTGGCAAATGGTGGAGCGCGAATTACTCGGGCGAGCCGCTGGTCTCGGTGGAGAGCAAATCGGCGCACGATCTCAAGCTCAAGCTCGGCGACACCATTACCGTTAATGTGCTCGGCCGCAACGTCACCGCCCGCATCGCCAATTTCCGCAGGGTTGATTGGGAAAATCTTGGCATCAATTTCGTCCTGGTGTTTTCGCCCGGCACCTTCGCGGGCGCGCCGCACAGCGATATCGCCACGCTCACCTTCGCCGACGGCGGTACGCCGGCCGAGGAGGCTTCGCTCATTGAAGCTCTCGCCGGCGCGTTCCCGACCGTCACCGCCATAAGTGTCAAGAGCGCGCTCGACACCCTCGATGCGATCGTGGGCAACCTGATACTGGCGCTGCGCGGCACCAGCGCCCTGACGCTCCTGGCCGCAGCTTTGGTTCTTGGCGGCGGGCTGGCCGCCAACCAGCGCTTTCGCATCTATGACGCGGTGGTGCTCAAAACCTTCGGCGCCACCCGGGCGCGACTATTGGTCGCCTACGCCGTCGAGTACGCCCTCATCGGACTCGTGACCGTTGTGTTGGGTGTGGCGATGGGCTCGCTTGCCGCCGGCTTGATAGTAACCCGCGTCATGGATTTGGACTTTGTCTTCTTGCCCGTTCAGGCGGCGAGCGCAGCGTTTGCTGCGCTTTTCGTCACACTCGTCGTCGGCTTGGCCGGCACATTCACCGCGCTCGGGCGCAAACCCGCGGAGGTGTTAAGGAATCTTTAGCCGGAGGGCAGCGGGGGCAGATGAAGAGTCTGTAACAATTGCAAATTCGCCATCCGGCCATCTGGCGCAGGCAGAGCTTTCGCACTAGATTCCCTGCGTGTCCCAGGCGCTCAAGCCGCCGGACGCCGATGCCCGGCCTGGCCGGGCCAACCCAGGGGTATTCTCATGTCCGACTTCGATCGGAATCTTGCCGCCCGGTCCGGATATCGCACCGATCAGGTCGCGATCGACGCGGGTCTGCGCGCCTACATGCTCCGCGTTTACAATTACATGGCGAGCGGCGTCGCGCTCACCGGCGCCTTGGCTTGGCTGACCTATCAGGCGGCCGGAGGCGACGCCATTCAAGTCGCCGGCAGTCAGATCACCGGCCTGACCAGTTTTGGGCAAGCCATCTTCAGCGGCACGCTGACAGTCGTTCTTTTGGTGGCTACACTCGGCTTGGTTTTCTTCCTGAGCTTCCGCATCAACCGACTGCAGCCAAGCACAGCGCTTGGTCTGTTCATGGTCTATGCCGGTCTGCTCGGAGTTATGCTGTCATCGGTGTTTCTCGAATTTACCGGCGCATCGATCACCCAAACGTTCTTCGTCTCGGCGGCCTCGTTCGGCGCACTCAGCCTGTATGGTTACTCCACACAACGCGATCTATCGCCCATCGGCTCGTTCTTGGTCATGGGCCTGTTCGGTCTGATCATCGCGATGCTGGTGCAAATGTTCCTGCAGAGCGCAGGGCTGAGCTTCGCCATCTCGGTCATCGGCGTGCTGATCTTCGCCGGGCTGACCGCATGGGACACGCAACGGATCAAGGAAATGTATAGCGCGCAGGACGACGGCACCGTCGTCGGCCGCAAGGCGGTTATGGGAGCGCTTTCGCTCTATCTCGACTTCATCAACCTGTTCATGTTCCTGCTGCGCTTCATGGGCAGCCGCCGCTAAGCGGCTCTTCACGGCAGGGTTCAGTCGTTCGCACCCCGGGCTAAACGGCCCCGGGGTGCTTTTTGTTGGCCGAGGCGTGACGCTCAGGCCCTGCTCTGCTCCGGCCGCGCCCGAAGACAAAACAACGCGGCAAGCGCGGCAAGACACAGCGCCGCCGAAATATAAACGACCGAGACGCCCATGGCGTTGAGCAGCAGACCGAATAAAAGCGGCGCGAATGCCTGCGCGGCTCGCGCCGGCGCACCGAGGAGCCCGGTGCGCTCGCCGTAACCGTCCGGGCCGAACACTGCGAGCGGCACCGTGCCACGCGCAATGGTCAACAGGCCATTGCCGGCACCGTAGAGCACCGCAAATGCCGTCGCCGCCGGCGGTCCGACCAGCACCAGCACCGCGGCGCCGAGCGGATGCAACGCCGCGGCGAAACGCGCCGAGACCAGCGGGTGGCCGCGGCGCAGCAGAAAGAATTCGACGAGGCGCGCCGCAACCTGCGCTGGACCGACCAACGCCGCAGCCGCGATGGCCGCGAACGGCGTCGCGCCGGCGCGCTCCAACAGTTGCGGCAGATGCGCCGCCATCGCGCCGGTCACGAACCAGGCCGCCGCAAACACGAACGCGAGCAGAAACATCTCCTTATAGGGCCTCCAGCCGATCCTGCGCCGCGCGCTGCGAACCGCCGTAGGCGCGACACGGGGAGGGACAGGCAACAGCCAGTTGAGCGGCAGGCCAACGATGATGTTGAGCCCGGCCCAGACCAGCACGGTTTCGCGCCAGCCGAGCGTGTCGTTCAGGAACATCGACAGCGGCCAGCTCACGGTCGAAGCGAAGCCGGCCAAGAGCGTAATGCCGGTAATCGGGCCGCGCGCGTCGGTACCATAGAGAGTGGTGAGCGCCGCAAAGCCGGCGTCGTACAGTCCAAGCGCCATACCGACGCCGAGCACAGCCCAGGCGACACACAGCATCACGGTGCCATGCGTGGCCGCGAGGATGACCAGGCCGCCTGCCAGCACAATGTTCGAGAACACCAGCACGCCGCGTCCACCGTGCCGGTCAATGAGACGCCCAACCACGGGCCCGGCGAAAGCGGCAATCAGCAACGCACCGGAAAATGCTCCGAACACCCAGGTGGAGGGCACGCCGACGCCGCCTGCAATCGGACCGGCGAGGATCGCGGGCAGATAATAGCTCGACGCCCAAGCCAAGGTTTGCGCAGTACCGAGTGTGGCGACGACGAAAAAACGCGATCGCCGCGGCGAACCATCCTTCTGCACAGAATTCAAGGGACGGCCTTTCCGGCTCATGGCCGTGGCATACAACCGAAGCCAATTTCAGCACGCACCTTTACAGAATTCCACGCGCCGCAGTAGTAGCCAAAGTCGAAGCCATTGGCCGCGGTGGCGGTGCATGGGAAATCGCGTCATGAACGAGACGACAGCGGCGCGACACAGCATCTTGATCCGATCGGCGGTGCCGGGCGACATCGCCGCGATCACCCGCATCTATGCCTTCGCCGTCAAGAACGGCACTGCGACGTTCGAAATCGAACCGCCCGACGACGCCGAAATGGTGCGCCGGCAAAAGGCGCTGTTGGATGATGGGTATCCGTATTTGGTTGCAGAGCACGACGGCCTGATCGCCGGCTATGCCCATGCGGGGGCATACCGCACGCGGCCGGCCTATCGATGGTGCGTCGAGGACTCGATCTACATCGCGCCTGAATATCACCGACAGGGCATCGGATATGCGTTGTTAATGCGGCTTATCGCGGAGGCAGAAACGCGAGGCTTCCGCCAAATGATCGCGGTGATCGGCGATTCGGCACAGGCGGCATCGATTGCCGTACATGCGCGCACCGGTTTTGCGCACATTGGCACGCTGCGGTCCGTCGGCTTCAAGCACGGCCGCTGGCTCGACACCGTGCTGATGCAACGCCCCCTTGGCCGTGGCGATCGGACGCCGCCGTAAGGGTTAGACCGCGACAAGCCGTACCGAACAGTCGAGCGCGCCAAGCACGCGCTCCAGCTCCCGGCCACGGCGCACGATATGGCCGGTCGCCGAGATCACGCTGTAGGCCCCCTGGCGGCGTTCCAGCCGGGGATTCTTCTCGATCCGGTAGATGGGGACCTCGCAGGCGTGGCGAAAAACGGAAAATACCGCGCGGTCCTTCAGGAAATCGATTGCATAATCCCGCCATTCACCAGCAGCGACCTTACGGCCGTAAAGAGACAGAATATGATCCAGCTCGCGCCGGCTGAAGGTAACCTCACTTGCGGGGGCAGGCGCGCGCCACTCACCCCAGGGCCGGGGCACCCCATCGCGCTCTGCGCGATAGGGCCCCCGCAACGCGCTCGGTTCGATCTCGCCGACATCCATACGGCGCCTCCTTGTCATCATCCTGTGCCTGAACCTTCATGATCGCGCTCGGCGCAAGCACCCGCAAGGGGCTTCGCGCGCGGCAAATGCGCAATCTGGAGGCGGAGCAGAAACGGAAACGGTGCGCGGAAGCGCAAAAATGTCCAAAATGCCGCAGGCTGCGTCACTTTAGGCAGCGGGAATCACGGCTTCGTTAAGGGAATCATAATGCGGCCCCAATTCTGACAAGTACGCGCCAAGCTGCATTGCGAAATGACGTGGCGTTGCCTCACGGCCCGGTTCGGATCGCATTCCGGATTCCTCAGCCCCCCAGCCCCCCGGGGTGCGAACGGACCGGGCTAGAGTTCTGCGTACGGTTCAATCCCCCAATCTCGGCCGGCAATGCGCCGGCCTTCTTTTTTCCGAATGACTGATGTCAGAAGGCGGAGATCACCAGTCCGTCATCTACCGTCATTCATCGGTTTTCCGATGTCTCTGCGCCAAGCTGGGTCGATGCCGCGCCCAAGATAATGCCCGGCTTGGCGCGCGTGCCCTCCTGCACCATGACGGCGGCGCCATCGACTTCGCCGGTCTCGATCTCGGAGAGCGGAACACTCCAGGTGGAATCCGTTCCGGCGAAATCACCAAGCTTGCGCCAAGCGCGCACGACATTGTGGTAGGTCACAGTGCGCCCGCGGTTTTCACCCCGGCCGATGGCGACCGCGACGGCGGTCCTGAACGGACATAGCCAGACTTCGCCGCCGACGTGCTCGTCCGAAACCGACTTGACCGTCACCGCCAGGCGGCCGCCCGCCGCCGACAGTAGCACCGGCACGGACATTACCGCTGGATTGCGATCGGTCAGCGCAATGACGCGCTCGATCGCCGCGCGATCACTGCCGAGCACGTGCTTGCTGCCATTGACGATCATCTGCGGCGTATAGACCTGCCAGTCCCCGCGCATCTGCGCATAGGCGCGCTGCCGCGCCGCATGTCCGGGCAACGCAAGCGTGTCCTTCCAGCCCAGATAGTCCCAAATATCGATAGGAAGACTTAAGGCGACGATTGTCGGGTCCTTGGCGAACTCGCCGAGCAGCTTGTCGGCTGGCGGACAGGATGAGCAGCCTTGACTGGTGAAAAGCTCAAGCAACGCCCGCGGCGCGGCCCGTGCAAAGCCGAAGCTTGCGATCACGAAAATGGAAATAAGGTAGGCCGACGCGAGGCGGCGATTGAGCATTCCTGACTCCACCCGAAATCCCCGCGGGCCCTGTATGACGGCATCGTGACGGCAAAGACTGTTACCGCGCGCCACCGTCACCCGCTACTCAATTCGAGGTGAGGCGAATCTTAACCGGTCGGATTCGATCCAGATTTCCGGCCGAACGATCGCTCAGGCGGCCAACTGGCGCAGCACATACTGCAAAATGCCGCCATTTTTGTAGTAGTCAAGCTCATCGACGGTATCGATGCGGCAAATCAGCGGGACGCGCTTGAGACCACCGTCGGCCGCGACAATCTCGGCATAGAGCTTCTGGTGGGGCTTGAGATCGCCGTGCAGGCCGCGGATGGTGACCTGCTCGTCGCCCTTGAGGCCCAGCGTCTGCCAGGACGTGCCTTCCTCGAAGACCAGCGGCACCACGCCCATGCCGACCAGGTTGGAGCGGTGGATGCGCTCGAACGATTGCGCGATGACCGCGCGCACGCCGAGCAGGATGGCACCCTTCGCCGCCCAGTCGCGTGACGAGCCGGTGCCGTATTCCTTGCCGGCAAAGACAACGAGCGGCACGTGCTCCGACTTGTAGCGCATTGCGGCGTCGTACATGGTCATGCGCTGTTTAGACGGATAGTGGATCGTATAGCCGCCTTCGACGCCCGGCAGCATCTGGTTCTTGATGCGGATGTTGGCGAAGGTGCCGCGCATCATCACTTGGTGATTGCCGCGCCGTGTGCCGTACTGATTGAAGTCCCGCGGCCGTACCTGATGATCGCGCAAATATTCGCCGGCCGGGCTGTCCTCTTTGATCGAGCCGGCCGGCGAAATGTGGTCGGTGGTGATCGAGTCGAGGAATAGCCCGAGGATACGCGCGTCGACGATGTCCTCGATCGGCTGGCTGCGTTTCGGCATCTCTTCGAAATACGGCGGATTCTGCACGTAGGTGGAGCGGTCGTCCCACTTAAAGGTCAATCCGCCCTTGACCGCAATCTTGCGCCAGTTGGCGTCACCCTTGAACACGTCGGCATATTTTTTCGTGAACATCTGTTTGTTGATGCTCTTGCGGATCACCGACGCGATCTCGCGGCTCGTCGGCCAAAGGTCGCGCAGATAGACTTTGCGGCCCTTCTGATCGGTACCGAGCGGCGCCTTGGCAATGTCAACCTGCATCGAGCCGGCGATCGCATAGGCGACGACGAGCGGTGGCGAAGCGAGGTAATTGGCGCGCACGTCGGCGTTGACGCGGCCTTCGAAATTGCGATTGCCCGACAGCACCGCGGCCGCGACGAGATCGTTCTTGTTGATCGCTTCCGAAATTTCCTCCGGCAGCGGGCCGGAATTGCCGATGCAGGTGGTGCAGCCGAAACCGACCAGATTGAAGCCGAGCGTATCGAGATATTTCTGCAGTCCCGACTTCTGGTAATATTCCTCGACCACCTGCGAACCCGGCGCCAGCGAGGTCTTGACCCACGGCTTGACCTTGAGCCCTTTCTCCACTGCCTTCTTGGCGACGAGGCCGGCCGCCACCATCACGCTCGGGTTCGACGTATTGGTGCACGAGGTGATCGCCGCGATCACCACGTCGCCGTTGCCCAGGGTGAAGTCGCGACCCTCGACCGGCACGCGCTTATCCATCTCGGCAGACTTGTTGAATTCCTTGTCCATCGCTTGAGCGAAGCCGCTTTTAATCTCCTTGAGCGCGATGCGGTCCTGCGGCCGCTTCGGCCCGGCGAGCGACGGCTCGATCGAAGAGAGTTCAAGCTTGAGCACGTCGGTGAACACCGGATCGGGCGTGTTCTTGGTGCGGTAGAGACCCTGCGCCTTGGCATAGGCGATGACGAGCGCGATCAGATCCGCCGGACGTCCGGTATCACGCAGGTAGTGGATGGTATCATCGTCGATCGGGAAGAAGCCGCAGGTCGCCCCGTATTCGGGCGACATGTTGCCGATCGTGGCGCGGTCGGCGATCGAAAGATTCGCCAAACCCGGACCAAAATATTCGACGAATTTGCCGACCACGCCGCGCTTGCGCAGCATTTGCGTAACGGTGAGAACGAGATCAGTCGCAGTGACGCCTTCCTTGAGCTTGCCGTTCAAGCGCACGCCGATCACTTCGGGCAGCAGCATCGAGTAGGGTTGGCCGAGCATGGCGGCCTCGGCCTCGATGCCGCCGACGCCCCAGCCGAGCACAGACAGCCCGTTGACCATCGTGGTGTGCGAGTCGGTACCGACCAGCGTGTCCGGATAAGCGAGCTCGGTCGCAACCGTCTTGTCCTTGTCGGCAAATTGAATCCTGGCCTTCGTGCTCCAGACGGTATGGGCGAGATATTCGAGATTGACCTGATGGCAGATGCCCGTGCCGGGCGGCACCACGCGGAAATCCTCGAACGAGCTTTGCGCCCATTTGAGAAACCGATAGCGTTCCTGGTTTTGCTTGTATTCCTCTTCGACGTTCCGCTTGAACGAGTCGCGGTGCGCGAAGAAATTCACCGCCACCGAGTGATCGATGACCAGATCGACCGGAACCAGCGGGTTGATCTTCTCCGGATCGCCGCCGAGATGCTCCATTGCATCGCGCATGGCGGCGAGATCGACGACGGCGGGCACGCCGGTGAAATCCTGCATCAGCACACGCGCCGGCCGGAACGCCAGTTCGCGGTCCGAGGTCCTGGTCTTGAGCCATTGCGCGACCGCCTGAATGTCCTCTTTGGCAACCGCGCGGCCGTCCTCATTACGCAGCAGGTTTTCGAGCAAGACCTTAAGCGAGAACGGCAGCCGCGAAATCCCCTTCAAACCGTTCTTTTCCGCGACCGGGAGGCTGTAATACGCATAGGTCCTGGAGCCGACCTTGAGCGGCCGCAAACATTTGAAGCTGTCGAGCGAATCCATGATTTTTTTCCTATCATCGCCGGCCGGACACCGGGGCAAAACAGACGCAATCGTTGCCGGAACACACGCCAACGGGCCGTCAGCGGGGCGGACCCAGCAGGCCACCCCGCAGCCCGCGATCCGCGTGCAGCTTATATGGTCATTTCACAGATTCTGCCAGATCGGCAACGAATAGCCGCTATATGCTCGATGGTGCGGTTATCGCCGCGTTGCCGAGGAATCACCGATGCGGCTGAGCGCTGCTAACCTAGCCTGTGTTCGCGGCGGCCGTGACGTTTTCACCGGCATAAGCTTCAGTGTGGCCTCCGGCGAGACCTTGGCCATTACCGGCCGCAATGGTGTGGGCAAATCGTCGCTGTTACGCATTGTGGCCGGGCTGATCCGCATAACGGCAGGCGAGATCGCACTGGAAGGCGGCGACCCGGAACTGACAATTGCCGAGCAGGCCCATTATCTCGGTCATCAGGATGCGCTCAAACCGGCGCTCTCGGTGGGCGAAAACTTGCGCTTCTGGACCGGTTTTCTCGGCGGCAAAGCCACGGAGATCACTGCGGCACTCGAAGCGGCTGGGCTCCATGCGCTGGCCGATCTGCCGGCCGGCTATCTTTCGGCCGGTCAACGCCGCCGGCTGTCGATCGCACGGCTGCTCGCCGTCAGGCGGCCAATCTGGCTCCTCGACGAGCCGATGAGCACGCTCGACGCTGCGGCACAGGAACGGCTCACCGGCTTGATGCACACACATCTTGCGCAAGGCGGGCTTATCCTTTCGGCCACGCATGGGACGCTCGGGATCGGCGCCGCGCAGGAGCTGCGGCTGGGGGAGGCGGCATGAGTGCGCTCGCCGCCCTCCTCGTTCGCGACATACGCATCGGCGTCCGCGTCGGCGGCGGCGCGCTGATGGGCGTGCTGTTCTTTCTCGTCGTGGTCACCTTGGTTCCGTTCGCGGTCGGCCCCGATCTCGCGCTACTCAAGCGCATCGGTCCGGCGATCCTTTGGTTGGCGGCGCTGCTTGCGAGTCTGCTCGCGCTCGACCGCCTGTTCGCCGCCGACCATGAGGACGGCTCGCTCGATCTGCTCCTCATGAGCCGAGCGCCCCTCGAACTCGTGGTCGCGGCGAAAGGTCTTGCGCATTGGCTCACGACCGGGCTGCCACTGATTGTCGCCGCGCCGCTGATCGGATTATTGCTCAATCTCGATCCGCCGGCCGAGGCCGCTTTGGTACTGACCTTTCTGGCGGGCACGCCGGCGTTGACCTTCATCGGCCTGATCGGAGCCGCGATCTCGGTGGCGTTGCGCCGCGGCGGCTTGCTGCTTGCAGTGCTGGTCTTGCCGCTGACGGTGCCGGTGCTGATCTTTGGTGTGGCCGCCGCCAATGCGGCTATCAGCGGTCCGATGCCGTTCGGGACGCCATTTACAATTCTGTGCGCGCTGACGCTGGCCAGCCTGGTGATTGGACCATTCGCCGCGGCGGCGGCATTACGGCAGGAAATGGAATAGCAATCGTATCATGCAAATTTGAAGCTCATCCCGCCCGGCATCGTTGTATTGCCATTGCGGGATGCAATAGGTAGTGCCGATGGCCCTGACCGATCTCGCCAACCCGTCGCGTTTCCTCTCCTTCGCCAATCGCGCCATTCCGTGGCTCGGTGGCTTCACCGTCATCGTGTTGGCGTTCGGGCTCAATCAGGCGATGAGCGCGCCCAACGATTACCAGCAGGGCGACACCGTCAAGATCATGTATCTCCACGTACCTTCGGCCTGGCTGAGCATGCTGGCTTGGGCGGTAATGAGCGTCGCCGCGCTCGGCACCCTGGTCTGGCGTCACCCGCTTGCCGACGTCGCCGCCAAGGCGGCGGCGCCGATCGGCGCTGCGTTTGCGCTTCTTTGTCTGATTACCGGCTCGCTCTGGGGGCGGCCCGAATGGGGGACTTACTGGGTCTGGGACGCACGGCTCACCTCGGAGCTGGTGCTGTTCCTGCTCTATCTCGGCGTCATCGCGCTGTGGCGGACGGTCGAAGATCCGGCGCGCGCAGCGCGCGCGGCGGCCATTCTCACTTTGGTCGGCGCCATCGATTTGCCGATCATCAAGTTTTCCGTCGTGTGGTGGAACACGCTGCATCAAGGTTCGTCGTTCGGTCTCACCGGCTCAACGATCTATCCGACCATGCTGATACCGCTTCTGATCATGGCGGTGGCGTTCACGCTTCTCTTCGCGACCTTGCATCTCGCCGCGATGCGCAATGAAATATTGCGCCGTCGCGTGCGTACGCAGCGGCTGATGCAGGCGAGCACCGCCAACTGACGATGGAAACGATCAACCACCTTCCGTTTATCGTCGGCTCCTACGCGGCTGCTCTCATCATTGTCGGCGGGCTCGTCGCCTGGATCGCACTCGATTTTCGCGCGCAACGGCGCGCGCTCGCCGATCTCGAGCTGCGCGGGCAGACGCGCCGCTCGGCGGGCCCGCGCCAGCAGCGGCCAATGGAAGAGGTGAAGGAAAAAGCGTGACTGATGCCGCCAATGACAACGCGAAGGTGACGGCGCGCCGGATCGCAGTCCTGGTGCCGCTCGCCGTATTTTTGGCGCTGGCTGTGCTGTTTCTGATTGGGCTCAAATCCGGCGATCCGTCGATCCTGCCTTCTGCGCTCATCGGCCACCCTGCGCCGCAGACCGACTTGCCGCCCATTGCTGGTCTCGACCGCAACGGCATGCCCGTTCCGGGCCTCGATCCGGCAAAATTCAAGGGCGCCGTGACCATCGTGAACGTGTGGGCGTCTTGGTGCGTTCCCTGCCACGATGAAGCGCCGATGCTCATGCAGTTGGCGCAGGACAAGCGCTTCCGGCTGGTCGGCATCAACTATAAGGACGACCCGGGCAACGCCCGGCGATTCCTTGGCCGTTATGGCGATCCATTCGTCGCCGCCGGCGCCGACGAGAACGGCCGCGCGGCGATCGAATGGGGCGTGTACGGCGTGCCGGAGACGTTCATCGTCGACCGCAACGCTCGTATCGCCTACAAGCTGGTCGGACCGATCATGCCGGACAGCTATTTCTCTCTGCTCAAGCCGCAGATCGATAAGGCGTTGGCTGCAGGTTCGTAAAATTGTCGTCCGCTATTCGCCTGCAGGGGCCGGCTCGGCGGCGTATTTCTTCAACAGCGGCGTCTGCAGCGCAGCGAACAGGAATGTGAGTGGCACCACGCCGAACACCTTGAAGTCGACCCAGACGTTGGTCGAGGCATTGCGCCATACGATCTCGTTGAGCACGGCGAGCGCGAAGAAAAAAATCGCCCAGCGTCGGGTGAGCCTGCGCCAGCCTTCATCGGTCAGCTGGAACAGCGAGTCGAACACCACGCCCAGCAAAGGTTTGTTGAAGAACAGACCGCCGACCAGCACCGCGCCGAACAGCGCGTAGATGATGGTCGGCTTCACCTTGATGAAGGTGGCGTCGTGCAGGATAAGCGTGAGCCCGCCGAAGATCACGACAATGATCGCGGTAACGACCGGCATGATCGGCAGACGCCGCGTCATGACATAGGATATTGCGAGCGCCGCCAACACTGCCACCATGAAGGTCGCGGTGGCGACGAAGATGCCGTAGCGGGAATTGGCGAGGAAGAACAGCAACAGCGGCCCAAGATCGAGCGCGAGCTTGAGGAGCGGATTGAGCTGCGGCTTCTTCGTCGTTTCCATGGACGACAGGTAATGCGCCGGCGCACGCCCACGCAAGGGGCGATGATTCAATCGTCAAGCCCCGCGATCGCGCGGGAGAAATCGCGCGCCGAAAAGGCCGCCAAATCCTCGACGCTCTCGCCGACGCCGATGAAGTGAACCGGAAGCTTAAATTTTTCCGCCAGAGCGACCAAGATGCCGCCGCGGGCGGTACCGTCGAGCTTGGTCATGACCAGACCGGTGACGCCGGCAACTTTCTGAAAAATCTCGACCTGCGACAGCGCGTTCTGCCCGACGGTGGCATCGAGCACCAGCAGCACGGCATGCGGCGCCGAGGCGTCGACCTTCTTAACGACGCGCAGCACCTTTTCCAGTTCGCCCATCAGTTCGGTGCGATTCTGCAGACGGCCGGCGGTATCGACGAGCAGCACGTCGGCGCCGCGCTGTTTGGCCGCGGTGACCGCGTCGAACACCAGCCCGGCGGCATCCGCGCCCGCCTCGCGCGCGATGAAATCGGCGCCGGTGCGCGTCGCCCAGATTTTGAGCTGATCGATGGCGGCAGCGCGAAACGTATCGCCGGCCGCCAGCATTGCCTTGCGGCCTTCGGCGCGCAGTTTTGCCGAAAGCTTGCCGATGGTCGTCGTCTTGCCCGAACCATTGACGCCGACGACCAGGATGACGAACGGTTTTTTTGCCGCATCGATGACCAGCGGCTGCGCCACCGGCGTCAGCACCTTCTCGATCTCCGCCGCCACCACAGCGTTGATCTCCTCCGCCGAGATCGCCGCATCGTGGCGGCCTTCGGAGAGCGCCACCGCAATTCGATCCGCGGTCTGCAGGCCGAGATCAGCGCGGATCAGCACGTCCTCGATGTCCGCAATCGTCTCGGCATCGAGCCGGCGCTTGGAGACGAGATCGGAAAGGGCGCCGCCGAGCGCCGAGGAGCTCCGCTTGAGCCCGCCGGTCAGCCGCCGCCACCAACCTCTGTTCTCTGTTTCCGTCGCGCTGTCGTTCATTTCGGTAACGCTGCCCGGCGCTTCATTGGCGCTGTCACTGTAAGGAGGCCCGTGATAGCGGTTTCGCCAACGGACGCAAACCATACGACGCAAACCATGACCCCCGAAGAGATGGTGTCGCGGCTGCTTTATCGCGACGGTCTGATGTTGGTGATCGACAAGCCGGCTGGACTCGCGGTGCATCGCGGGCCGCCGAACAGCGACCCCGGCCGGGAATGCCTGCAGGACAATTTCGATGCGCTACGCTTCGGGTTGCCGCGGCCGCCGGCGCTCGCCCACCGGCTCGACCGCGACACGTCCGGGTGTCTCGTGCTCGGCCGTCATCACAAGGCACTGGCGCAACTCGGCAAGCTGTTTAAGAACGGAGCCATTGAAAAAACCTATTGGGCCGTGGTCGAAGGCGCGCCCGACAGCGACGAAGGCATGATTGAGTTGCCGCTCGGTCGCCTCGATGTCACACGCGGCTGGTGGATGAAGCACGATCCCAAAGGTCAGTCGGCGGCGACCAAGTGGAAGGTGATGGGGCGTTATTCCCCTCCCCCTTGCGGGGAGGGGCTAGGGGTGGGGGTCGAGGGGTCAGCCGCACCCGTCGACGCCTTGCACGACCTCGCGACCCCCCTCCCTACCCTCCCCCACAAGGGGGGTGGGAAAATCACTTGGCTCGCGCTCGAACCGTTGACCGGGCGTACGCATCAGCTTCGGGTGCATTGCGCCGAAATGGGATGGCCGATCGTCGGCGATGCGATCTATGGAACGGCGCCGCGTTCTGGCGGCCCCGTCCTGCAGCTGCACGCGCGCGCAATCGCGGTGCCGCTCTACAAGAACCGCCCGCCGATCCGCATAATCGCGCCGGTGCCCCAACACATGCGTGAGCGGCTGACACAGTGCGGATGGGACGGTGAAGAGCCTAATGCGCGCGAGGAAGACGAAGGCCGTGTTCAGTAAATCGTCTCTTTGATTCGCGCCGGTGCGGCCCGATCGTGCTCGGCGCCGCCCATTTGGCCGTCGGTCAATTCGGCCAGAATCGACCCCGGCGTCGGCAGGGTCTTGCGATCGACTCTGCTCTCGGGGTCCCACAGTCTCGACCGGATGATTGCCTTGGTGCACTGGAAGTAGGCGCGCACGACAGTCACGATGAGCACGCATTTCGGCGTCTTGCCATTCATCGCGAAACTTTCGGTCAGCGCCGGATCGGTCGAGATTTTGGCGTGACCGTTCACCCGCATGGTCTCGCCGACGCCGGGGATGAGAAACAACAGCGAAATGCGGGGATCGCGCACGAGATTGCGCAGCGAATCAATGCGGTTGTTGCCGCGGCGGTCGGGAATGATGAGGGTGTGCTCATCGGCGACCCGAACGAAGCCGGGGGGGTCGCCGCGCGGCGAGCAATCGAGGCCTTCGGGGCCGCACGTCGCCACCACGCAAAACGGCGCGGCTTCGATCAGCTTGCGGTATTGCGGGGTGATGCGGTCGGTTTCCTTGAAGACCGCAGGACCGTAGGGAGCATCGGAATAGAGCTGCTCAAGCTGCGCCGTGGTCGCGATTGTGTGGTCTTGTCCGTTGTGGTCCATCGCGTTCTCCTTGGGGCGCCAGTGTAACTCACGTCGCCAGCAATTGTCTGCCGTCATGCGCGGCGATTTTCAGATCGAGGATTTGGCCTGGCTCGGCCGGCCGTGCCAGCTTGACCCTGGTGAACTGCCCGGTGCGGCCCATCACGCGTGATTCGATCAGCACGCGCCGCGCGGCGCCGATTTCGCCGTCGAGATGGCGCAGGAGCGCCAGCTCACCGCGCTCGCGCAGCCGCCGCGCACGTTCCTTCACAACATCGCGCGCGACCTGAGGCATGCGCGCGGCCGGCGTTCCCGGCCGGGGCGAGAACGGAAAAACATGCAGGTGCGTCAAGCCGCACGCATCGACAAGATCGAGCGAGTTCTGCGCCATCGCTTCGGTCTCGGTCGGGAAACCGGCTATCAGATCGGCGCCGAATACAACGTCCGGCCGCAGGCGGCGCACGTGATTGCAAAACGCGATGGCGTCTTTGCGCAGGTGACGCCGCTTCATGCGCTTGAGAATAAGATCGTCGCCCGACTGCAGCGACAGATGCAGATGCGGCATCAGCCGTTCGTCGGCGGCAAAGGCGTCCAACAGATCGCGATCGGCTTCGATCGAATCAATCGACGAAAGCCGTATCCGCTTGAGCTGCGGCACCTGCTTGAGGATCGCTTTGACCAGCGTGCCGAGCTTAGGCGCTCCGGGCAAATCGGCGCCATAGCTCGTGATGTCGACGCCGGTCAGCACCACTTCGGGATAATCGTTGGCGACGAGACGGCGCACATCCTCGACCACCGCATCGAGCGGCACCGAGCGCGAATTGCCACGGCCAAAGGGAATGATGCAGAACGTGCAGCGATGATCGCAGCCGTTTTGCACTTGGACGAAGGCGCGGGTGCGGCCGGCGAACGTGTCGATCAGATGCGCGGCGGCTTGCCTGACATTCATGATGTCGCCGACGGCCGCCTTCGGGCGGTTTGTTCGATCAAAGGCGGCGCGCGCATCCGCCCAGGCGGCGGGTTGCAGCTTTTCGGCGTTGCCGAGAACACGGTCCGCCGCTTCCATTGCGGCAAAGGCTTGCGGTTCGATCTGTGCCGCACAGCCGGTGACGATGATTTTTGCCTGCGGGCGCGCGCGGCGGACCGTGCGGATCGATTGTCGCGCTTGGCGCACTGCTTCCGCAGTCACCGCGCAGGTGTTGAACACCACCGTGTCATCGAGCCCGGCGATTTCGGCGTGCCGGCGGATCACTTCCGACTCGGCCGTATTGAGCCGGCAGCCGAAGGTGACGACCTCGACGCTCATGACGCGGCTCCCGCGCCGGCGAGCAGCGCTGCATCGAAACGGCCTTCGCGCTCGTATTCCACGGGGCCGGTCATCAGCACGTGGTCGTCGTCCCCGCGCCATTCGATGGCGAGGTCGCCTCCCGGCAGCGTCACCGTGACCTTGCGGCCGGTCCGCCGAAGTCGAGCGGCGGCAACCGCGGCGGCACAAGCGGCCGAGCCGCAGGCCTTGGTGAGACCGGCGCCGCGCTCCCAAGTGCGAATCACCACATGTTCGCGCGTGGGCGTGGCTGCGACCGTGATATTGGCGCGCTCGGGAAACATCGGATGGTGCTCGAGCATCGGCCCGATCTTTTGCAGATCGTAGGCGCTCGGATCATCGACCCAAAAAATCGCGTGCGGGTTGCCCATGCTGACGACGGAAGGAGAGTGCAGAACCGGCGCCCCGCGCGGCCCGATTTCAAGCTCGATTCGCCGCGTGTCGGCGAATTCCTGTGCCAGCGGAATTTGATCCCAGCGAAAGCGCGGTGGCCCCATATCTACCGTGAATGCCGCCTCGCCGGCCCGCCAGCACGGAATCGTCCCCGCGGCGGTTTCGAAGACGAGCTTGGCCTTGCCGGTCTCGGCGGCCAGCAGGGCGGCGATGCAACGCATACCGTTGCCGCAGGCGCCGGCCTCGGAGCCGTCGTTGTTGTAGATGCGCACCGCCGCATCGGCGCCGCTTCGCACCGGATAGAGCGCCATCAGCTGGTCATAAGGCTCCTGGCGTGCGGCGGCACGCGCCTCGGCCGCGGCGATCGGGCTCGGCGTGGCGCGCAGGTCGACCACGACGATCTCGTTGCCGAGGCCGTTCATCTTGACGAAGTTGCAATTTGCCAGTGCGCTCACGATAAAGCCCGAATGTCACGGACTTATATGAGGAGTTCGGTTGTATCCGCCAGTAGGCTAGCGGCCACTTGGGCATGGCGGATTTGGGGGCGGCGAAATAATCTCACGCCGGCGCCGGTCGGGAGCGCCATACCGCCGGGCAAGGAGACACTGATGGTCCTGCGCTTTGCGCGCCACGCGATCGTCGCGGCCGCCGTCGCTGCCGCTTCCGCTCTGGTGACGCTGCCGCTGCCCGCTTGCGCGCAAACTCCGCCGCCCGCGGCGACAAACCCGCCGCCGGCTACGGCCAACCCGCCATCGGCCGCCAAGCCCGAGAGCGCGCCGCCGCAGCTGACGCCGGTCGCTCCCGAAGGCATCACCACCAAGCCCGGCGATCCGTTCGGCATCGACGTGACGCTGACCGCAAAGCCGATCGTTTACTTTAAGGGCAGCGGCACCTGGGACAAGGCGTTCGCAACAATCAGCGGTTCGCTGAAAAAGGTCGAAGGCTACGTCAACAAACAAAGGCTGAAGACTGACGGTCTGCCGATGACGATTTTTCTCGCCACCGATGATCGTGGCTTCGATTACGAGGCGGCGGTACCGCTGGCCGAGCCGCCGAAGGATCCGCCCCACGGCGAGATCGCCGCCGGCCTGTCGCCGGATGGCCATGCCCTCGAATTCGTCCATCGCGGCTCCTACGAGGCCTTGGACGATACCTACGAGGCGATCACGAATTATCTGGACGAGAAGCGGCTGGAATCAAAGAACGTCTTGATCGAGCAATATGTGACCGACCCGGCGACCGCCGACGAGAAAAATCTCGTCGTCAACATCTTCGTACCGGTCAAATAAGCACCGTCAAATCACGGCTCCCAGACTTGCCCGGGGCGTAGTGTGCGAAAGCGTTCGTGCGAGATTCCGGCCGCCTGCAATGCCTCGGCCAGCGCCGCAAGCGGCGCCTCGATCGCCTCGTCGGTGAGCTGGAACGTGCCGTAATGGTGGCCGAGCGCTTGCTCGGCGCCGCAATCGATGAACGCCTGTACCGATTCGGCTGGGTTCATGTGCTGATCGCGCATGAACCAGCGCGGCTCGTAGGCGCCGATCGGCAGTAGGGCGAGGCGGGGCGGACCGTAGCGTTCGCGGACCGCACGGAAATTTCGCCCCTCGCCATAGCCGGAATCGGCGACGAAATAGATGCGGCCGCCCGGCGTTTCGATCAGGAACGACGCCCATAGCGACTCGTTGCGGTCGGACAGGCTGCGCGCCGACCAGTGCTGCGTGGGAACGAGCGTGACGGCGACACCGCCGCCGAGTCCGACACGATCGCCCCAATCGTGGGGCTCGGCCGCGATGGCGGTGTCGCGTTTGCGCATGATCGCATCGTTGCCGAGCGGGGTGATCACCCGTGGCCGATGCGTGGCAGCGAGCCGCGACAAGGTCGCGATGTCGAGGTGATCGTAGTGTCCGTGCGAGACCAGAACGGCATCGATCCCCGGCAGATCGGCAAACGCAATGCCGGGGTCGTTGACCCGCTTCGGCCCGATCCACCGGAACGGTGAGGCGCGCCGCGACCAGACCGGGTCGAGCAGCACATTGAGGCCGGCGGTCTGCAGAAGGAAGCTCGCGTGGCCCACGTAGGAAATGCGCAGGGCCGCGCCGGCGACGCGCTGCGGCGGCCGGTCCGCGTAGGGCGACGGCGCCCAGGCCGGCCATTCTGCCCGGCTGGCGCGCCGCTCCAAGCGCCAGCGCAGCAGGTCGCGCCGGCTGCGCGGTGGACTGCGGAGCGGATTGAAAAATCGCTCGCCATCGAAGTGGTCGGAAACCGGGCCGTGGTAATAGCGCGACATCGCGGGGTTACTATACCGTCTAGTTGCGGCCACGCTCGACGATCAACGCCGGTTGACGGCAACGGGCCCGTTCCCTATTTTCCGTCCGCTCTCGCAAGAGACCGTGTTTAATTGACCGCTGACCGGCCCGAGGGGCCGGAGGCAACCGTCCGACAGCGCGATGCGCCCTCGGGCGTCATTGTCGTTGAGGAAGAATGTTCGAATCGCTGTCCGAGCGCCTGAACGGCATCCTCGACCGCCTGACCCGGCGCGGTGCGCTGTCGGAGGCCGATGTCGAAGCGACGCTGCGCGAGGTGCGGCGTGCGCTGCTCGAAGCCGACGTGGCGCTTGACGTGGCGCGCGCCTTTGCCGACCGGGTCAAAGAGCGCGCGGTCGGCGTGGAGGTGATCAAGTCGGTCACGCCCGGCCAAATGGTCGTGAAGATCGTGCACGATCAGCTCATCGAGATGCTGGGGTCGAGCGCGGAGCCGATCGATCTCAATGCGGCGCCGCCGGTCATGATCATGATGGTTGGCTTGCAGGGTTCGGGCAAAACAACCACCACCGCCAAAATCGCAAAACGCCTGACCGACCTCGCCAAGCGCAAAGTGCTGATGGCTTCGCTCGACACGCGCCGACCGGCCGCCATGGAGCAGCTTGCGGTACTAGGCCGGCAGGTCAGCGTCGAGACGCTGCCGGTGGTCGCCGGACAGATGCCGGTGCAGATCGCCAATCGCGCACAGCAGGCAGGAAGGCTCGGCGGCTACGACGTAGTGCTGCTCGATACCGCCGGCCGCATCACGCTTGACGAGGCGCTGATGAACGAGGTCGTGGAAGTTCGCCGCGCCGTCAATCCGCACGAAATCCTGCTCGTAGCCGACGCGCTGACCGGCCAGGACGCCGTCAACCTCGCCCGCACCTTCAACGAGCGGCTCGATCTCACCGGCATCGTACTCACCCGCGTCGACGGCGACGGCCGCGGCGGCGCTGCACTCTCCATGCGCGCGGTGACCGGCAAGCCGATCAAGCTCATCGGTACCGGCGAAAAACTCGACGCCATCGAGGATTTCTATCCGCAGCGCATCGCCGATCGCATCCTCGGCATGGGCGACATTATTTCGCTCGTCGAGAAGGCTGCGGCCAATATCGACGCCGAGAAGGCAACGCGCGCCGCCGAGAAAATGCGCCGCGGCGCGTTCGATCTCGCCGACTTGCGCGAACAGCTGGCGCAGATGAAGAACATGGGCGGCATGAGCGGGCTGATGGCGATGCTGCCCGGAGTCGCCAAGATCAAGAATCAGCTCGCCGAACGCAATCTCGACGAAACGCTACTGAAACGGCAGATGGCTATCATCGATTCG
>JASHRW010000017.1 GCA_030037065.1 Xanthobacteraceae bacterium | reverse complement strand
CGGCGCCGTGGTGCGCGGTTGCCTGACGCTCGCGGTGCAGTGCGACGGCGCGGCAGTCGAGACCATCGAGGGGGTATCCGATTCCGGCGCCATTGTCGACCTGCAGGAGGCGTTCCGCGTCCGCAACGCCTTGCAATGCGGCTTCTGCACCCCCGGCATGCTGATCGGAGCGCACGCGCTGATCGGCAGTGGCGGCTGCGGCCAAGTTCCGAGCCGGGACGCCATTCGCGAGCATTTGTCCGGCAACTACTGCCGCTGCACCGGATACCATGCTATCGTCGACGCAATTGAATCCGTCGCCCGCAGCCGGGCGGGAAAGGCAGTCTGAACCATGAACGAACACGTCCATACCGCGACCATTTCCGAGCGCGCCGACGAGATCGAAGAACAGATGATGCACGAGCTCGCCGAGCGCGTCGCCACCAAGTCGGTGCTGTTCGGTATGGCCGACGGCAAGATCGAAATGCTCAACGGCTTCGAGTTCAAGAAGAGCAATCCGGATAAATATTTTCTGATGGGCGCCGACCCGCGGCTGCCGCAGATGCCGGCGAAGCCGACCCTGATCGACTTCTTCAAGAACCGCTTCGCCTCGCTCAATCACCTCCTGCAGAGCGCGACCTTGGCGCTCAAGAACGGCCACGACGAGAAGATCGTGCTCGCCTGTCTGCTGCACGACATCGGCGTCGCAAGCTTCATCCGCTGCGACCACGGCTATTGGGGCGCGCAGATGATCGAGCCCTACGTCGACCCGGAAGTGAGCTGGGCGGTGCGCATGCACCAGGCGCTACGCTTCTTCCCCGACCCGTCGGTCGGCTACGAATATCCGCAGATGTACATCAATAATTTCGGCGCCGACTATAAGCCCGAGCCCTATATCGTGCGCGACTACGAGCGCGCGAAAAAACACAAATGGTACATGAGCGCGCGACTCATTTGCGTGAACGACATCTATTCGTTCGATCCCAACGCCAAGGTCGATCTCGACGACTTCGTCGACATCATCGGCCGCAATTTCAAGCAGCCGAAAGAGGGCCTCGGGCTCGATGATTCGCCGTCGGCGCACATGTGGCGCACCCTGATGTGGCCGACGCGGTATCTTTAGGCGTCATTCCGGGGCGCGGGTTTTTAGCCCGCGCGCCCAGAGTCCATAATCATAGGTCAGCGCATATGGATTCCGGGCTCCTCGCTCCGTTCGGCCCCGGAATGACCGGGTCATGAATCTCTCCCCCGACCAGCCTTCCGGCCTCACCGCCCTCGACCGGCCGAACTCCTATATCGGCCGCTCGGTGCCGCGGCCGAATCTGGCGCGGCTGACCGCCGGGCGCGGCCAATATGTCAGCGACGTCGTACTGCCGCGCATGGTGCACGTCGCGTTCGTGCGCTCGCCGCACGCTCACGCGCGCATCAAACACATTGAAGCGGCGCAGGCCAAAAAGGCGCCCGGCGTGGTCGCCGTCGTCACCGGCGCAGAGCTGGCCAAAGTCATCACGCCGTGGGTCGGCGTGCTCACACATCTCAAAGGCATCAAGTCGGCGCCGCAGCATGCCATCGCAGTGGAGCGCGCCTGCTGGCAGGGCGAGGCGGTATGCGCGGTAGTGGCGCGCACCCGCGCGCAGGCCGAGGACGCCTGCGCGCTGGTCAGCGTCGATTACGAGGTTTTGCCGGCCGTCACCGACGCCGAAACCGCGCTCGATCCGGCGACGCCGGTAATCCATCCCGAGCTAGGCGACAATCTCACTTTCGAGCGCACGCTCAATGCCGGCGATCCTGACAAGGGTTTTGCGCAAGCCGATGCGGTCGTGGAGACCACGTTGGTGTTCGGCCGCCATACCGGCGTCACCAACGAACCGCGCGCCATCGTCACCGACTGGAATCCGGGCGAGCAGCGCCTGACCGTGTATCAGGGCACGCAGGCGCCGCACATGACGCAGAACCTGTTCGCCAAGCACCTTGGCCTCGAGGAACACCAAGTGCGCGTGCTCACCAAGGATGTCGGCGGCTCGTTCGGCCTCAAGGTGCACATCTATGCCGACGAGATGGCGACGGTCGCGTTGTCGAAGCTGCTGCAGCGGCCGGTCAAATTCGTCGCCGACCGCTTCGAGAGCTTTTCCACTGACATTCACGCCCGCGACCACCGCATCAAGGCGAAGATCGGAGTGAAAAACGACGGCACGATCACCGCTTTCGAGATCGATGATCTCACCGGCATCGGGCCCTACTCGGTTTATCCGCGCACCAGCGGCATCGAGGCCAACCAAGTCGTGAGCCTGGTCGGCGGCTCCTATACATGCCCGAACTACCGGGCCCGCGCCCGCGTGGTGTTTCAGAACAAAAACGTCATGTGCCAGTACCGCGCGGTCGGCCACCCGATCGCCACGGCGGTAACTGAAGTGCTGGTCGACCTGGCGGCGGTCAGGATCGGCATGGACCCGGCGGAGCTGCGGCGGCGCAACCTCTTTCCCGACGACAAGTATCCGGCAACGAGCGCCGCCGGTCTGAAATTCGAGAAGCTGTCGCACCACGCCTCACTCGACAAGATTCTGGCGATGATGGATTACAAAAAACTGCGCGCCGAACAGGCGGACTTGCGCGCGCGGGGCATCCATCGCGGTATCGGCTTTGCCTCCTTCATCGAGGTCACCAATCCGTCTGCTGCGTTCTACGGCGTCGGCGGTGCGCGGATTTCCTCGCAGGACGGCGCCACGCTACGGCTTGACGCCACTGGCGCCGTGTTCGTGCATTCCGGCGTCACCGAGCAGGGCCAGGGCGCCGAATCCGTGCTGGCGCAATGCGTGGCGACCTCGTTCGGCGTGCCGATCGAGCGCGTGCGCGTCATCACCGGCGATACCGACAACGTGCCCTATGGCGGCGGCACCTGGGCGTCGCGCGCTACCGGTATCGGCGGCGAGGCTGCCTGGCAGGCCGGTAAAGCCTTGCGCGCCAATGTCCTTGCCGCGGCGGCATCGATCCTGCAGGCCGATCCGCAGGCGCTCGATATCCGTGCCGGCGTCATCGTCGACGCCGATAGCGGGCGCGAGCGCATGGGCCTCGACGAGGTGGCCCGCGTCGTCTATTTCCGCCCCGATACGCTGCCGCCCGGCATTCAGGCCGAGTTTGTGGCCACCCGTCATTATGTGCCGCGCCAATGGCCGTTCGCCTTCACCAACGGCGTGCAGGCGTCTTATCTGGACGTCGATATCCGAACCGGCGCGATAAAACTGCTGCGCCACTGGTGCGTGGAGGATTGCGGCACCGTGATCAATCCGCAGCTCGTCGACGAGCAGATCAGAGGCGGCATCGTGCAGGGCATCGGCGCCGCTTTGTTCGAGCATTGCCTCTACGATGAATCCGGTCAGCTCTTAAACGGCAACCTGATGGACTATCTGGTGCCGATGGCCGCCGAAATGCCGGATATCGACATCGGCCATGTGGTCACGCCGACCGCCGATTCCGAGCTCGGCGCCAAGGGCTGCGGCGAGGCCGGCACTGCCGGCGCGCCGGGGGCCGTGATGAACGCCGTCAACGATGCGCTATGCCCACTCGGCGGCGCGCCGATCACCACAATGCCGATCACGCCGGAGCAGGTGCTAGCAGCGCTGCGGAAATAACTTCGCTGCATTCTCGCGCGCGATCATTTGCATCGTGTTCGGCGCGAGAAAGCCGGGCGCGGTGAAATCCTTCACCTCTTCGGCCACCACTGCGTCGTTGCAGAACGGCCAATCGCTGCCGAACAGGATGCGCGACTTATCGGCGATGCGCAACAGCGTGCCCATCGACTCCGGTCCGGAGGCCAGCGCGTTGTCGTACCAAAAAGTCTTTAGCCTGGCGAAAATCTCCGCGCGCGAGCGTTGCTTGAGCCGCTTGTCGATCATTGGCGCCACCGACAGCCGCCACGCGAGGTAAGGCAGCGTCCCGCCGGCATGCGAGAGAATGAAGCGTATGTTGGGAAAGCGCTCCAATGCGCCCGAGAATAAAAGGTTCACCGCAGCGCGCGTCGTGTCAAACGGATATTCGATCATGAATCCGGGCCATGGCAGATCGAGCGAACGGCTCGACGGATGCAGGCCGGGATGAATGTGAACGACGGCCGCGCACTCGTGCAAAAACTCCATCAGCGGCTCAAAGGCAGCATCGCCGAGAAATTTTTGGCCATAGCTGGCAAACAATGAGATACCGTGGAAGCGGAGCGTTTCGAGACAATAGCGCGCTTCGGCGACAGCGGCCTTCATGTCGTGCATCGGCAGCAGCCCGAAACAGCCGAACCGTTGCGGATGCTGCGCGATCAGTTCGGCGGCGTAATCGTTGCAGCGGCGCGAGAAGTCTGCCGCCTTCTCGTCGGACATGAAGCCGACGCCAGGCTGCGCGATCGAGGTGATTGCCAGCGCGATGCCGTGCTTGTCCATCAGTTCGAGCGCGAGCTCTTCCGACCAATCGGGATAGCGGCCGATGGCCGGTCCCCTGCCCGCCTCGTACACCGCATCCCGATAGAATTGCGGAATGAGATGGAAATGCACGTCGATCATGCCGGCAGCCATCGCGTTTATTCACTTTCTTTCACTGAAATTGCACGACCCGCCGTGGAAAAAGCGCCAGCGCATTTTTCCACGCGATCATCTCGACGGCGTCGCGCGCAAGGAGGCCGGGCGACGTAAACGCGGCGATTTCCTCGCCGACAACACGGTCGTCGCAGAACGGCCAGTCGCCGCCGAACACGATGCGCTCCTTGGCGGCAACGCGCGAGAGCGCACCCATAGCCTGCGGCCCAGAGGCGAGCGCGGAATCATACCAGAACGATTTCAGGCCTGCGAGAATCCCCTCACCCGACAGATTCCCCAACGATGCTTCGATCAGTGGGGCAAGCTCAAGACGCATCGCAAGGTAGGGCAACGTGCCGCCGGCGTGAGAAAGAATGAACCGGATTTGCGGAAAGCGCTCGCGCGCTCCGGAAAATACGAGATTGACGGCCGCGCGCGTCGTGTCGAACACGTATTCGACGAGCCAGCCCGGCCACGGCAGCTTGAGCGACCGGCTTGACGGGTGCACGGCGGGATGAACGTGGACCACCGCCTTGGCGGCGTCGAGGTAGCACATCAGCGGGTCGAAGAATGGATCACCGAGAAACCGCTCGCCATAGCTGGCAAACAATCCGACGCCTTCGAGGCGGAGCGTTTCCAGGCAATAGCGTGCTTCCGCGACGGCGGCGTTCATGTTGTGCATGGGAAGAAGACCGAAGCACCCGAAGCGCGCGGAATGCCGTACGATCAAGTCGGCCGCATAGTCGTTGCAGCGGCGCGCGAGCGCCGCCGCCTGGTCGGCCGGCAGAAATCCTGTGCCCGGCCAGATCATCGAAGCGACTGCCAGCGCAATGCCGCGCCTGTCCATAAGATCGAGAGCAAGCTGCGGAGACCATTTGGGATACCTCGCGGTCGCAAGCATGAAGCCGGCCTCATGGACCGCATCCCGATAGAATTGCGGAATCAGATGGAAATGCACGTCGATCATGCCGTCATCGTTGTCTGCCATGCACGCCCTTGTCGGAAACCGCCACGGCGGCAACAGCACACCATCAACGGGTTACTGTCCAGTGGGTTGTCGCCTTAAACGTGCGCAATGATCTTAAACAGCATTCCCTTGAGCTTGGCGATAACGAAACGATAAAGCACGCTCACTGCTAAAGTGCAGCACCCTGCAGGATGGCGATCATGCGATCGATGACCGTATCGACTGTCGTTCCAGCTGGAAATTCTATTTTTTTGTTTTGATCTTCTATCAAATATCCATCAGGGTGCATCCGATGGCCGACGATCTGATAGCCGCCGCTATTTTGTACGATATTCCAGCTAGACGAGCTGCGTGCGAAAGCTGACCACGACTTTACCCGAGCATATTTTGGCAAAACGGCCGACGGTCGCTCGCCCTTGAGCAGGGGTAGCGCGACGTTCTCACGGCCAATGGCGTCAGAAATGGCGCGACGCAGCCCCTTGGTATCGGTCACCGGAACAACAGACACCGGCTCAATGGTCGCGTAGGCGCCGCCCCGCCTCCCCACAGTGGGAATGTAGACGCTGCCATTTCTCAGGTAGTACTTGGATAGCATATGTCGCCTAAAACTCGGTGATGATGACATCTACGGGCCGGTCCAGCGTCTTCGCCCACTCCCGCACGGCATCGATCACGGCGCGTTGCGCTTCTGTCATGCTTCCTTTCGGTACGACCAGCTGAAGCACTCGCCCGGTAATTTGCCCAGAAGCAACCTCGTCGCCGTCAAATTCGGCGCCGTCAAATTCTGACACCCTGCCGACGTAATCGCTCGCTCTGTACATGAGGCTCGTATCGTTTTGGTAGACCGCAGCATTTAGATCGACCGATTTGATACTGGTGGCAACCCCGACACGAGAGAAATTATCGATGATTGGGAAATTTGGTCCTAGCGAGCCGTCGCTGAGTAGTTTGTGAATTTCGCGACCCCGCCTAGCCCATCCATATTTCCACACCTCCGAGCGCGCATCGGCCGCCGCGCTTGCCGCATTCGCATCGGCGCTAACACCATCAGCCGCCACGTCTTCGGTGGCCGCAGCCTCTCCCGTTGCGATCGACGGCACACTTCCGGCGGCAATACCGGCCCCGGTCGTCCAATCCCGGGTATGGGCATACTCGGCGGGATCGACGCGGGTGTAGACGTCAAGACTATCCAGAATTCTCTGTCGATCTTCAGTCGTTATGCCACGCCTGAGGAGAACGGTAAGCGCACTATTGAGGGCCGCCGCGCTGCCTTGGTCGCCGACGTCGTAGAAATACCGTTTGATATCGGCTCTGATTGTCTGCTCATCTTCCGGCGTCGCATTCGCTATCCATTCAACGAAATCGGCGAGTTCGTCGATGCGCTGCGGTCCGGGCCGCAACCGGACCCAATCGTTACCGGAGTTCGAAGAAGCATCCGACCGCCGCCCCGGATCGTCATTCGCTGCGATGCGAACCGGGAATGATTCGCTGCCCGCCCCGCCAGTCGGCGCAAACCAGCCCGGATTGGGCGGCGTGCCGGTACGAGGATGTAAAGCGGGATTCCAGTCGCTGCCGCTGCCGCCCTCGTCACGCGCGTATTTAATGAGAACCTCTTCTACCTCCATGCGTTCGCGCGCGGCGGCGTCTGGTAAGTCTGGGATCTTGAGGTGCACGGCTGCGATTCGCGCCAGGCAATGATCGTTGGCGTTCAGGGCGTGGGCGACAGTCACAAGGCCCGTCATGAGCCGTTCGGCACTCCCCGCATGCTGATACGCCCGTTGCAACAGCCGTTCGATGTCGTGCTGCTCGCGGACGACAAAACTTCCGTCGCGTCGCTCAATCAGCGGCGTCCTGCCAAGGAGCAGCCCATCATCTGTACAGGCGAGGCCAAGGTTATTCGGGCCGGCCTCGCTGAGCCGCCACATGTAATAGGTCATCGCTCGTCTCAATAATGGAGATTAAATAACTGTTTCGGATACAATATTGATTGTCAATGCAAAAGCGGCAAGTATTTGTAATTGCTTGGATTTGCGAGCCGAGTCGAGGATCGCCATCGTGGGTATCGAGTTTGGCGACGCGATGATTCGCAAGTCTCTGTGGCAGCCAGGCTTCGAGTGCGCGGTCCCTACGCGGCTAATTCACGCTTGCCGCGCGGCTGTTGCGCAGCACCACGCAGGCGCCGCCGGCCGCGACCAGCTTGCTGCAGAATTTCTCCAGGTAGGATCGGTTGTCGTCGCCGATGCGGATCATGTAGCGCGCCGCATTGCCCATGCCGGGAATGCGGCCGCGCAGCACGACCGGCTCGCGGTCGCCGATCAGCGCGGCGTAGCGCCGCTGCAGCGTGCGATAGATCGCCCAGGCGTTGCGCTCCGACAGGCTCGCGGTCAGCTGCGCGCCCCAGGCCGGCACATGGGCAGCGATGTGCTTCTGCTCAGCCGGCTTGGCCAGGATCAGATTGGCAAGCCGGGTACATGGCACGCCCTGCGGGATCGTGGTCTCCGGCATTTTCGGCGGTTTCGCGGAAGCCCATTCGTCGGCGGTCCAGCCAGTGATGATGGCGACGTAATCGCGCGTCTCATCGGGCAGGCCGCGCGTGCCATCGAGCCAGGCGCTCACCCGCCCGGGTCCGGCATTGTAGCCGGCGGCGGCGAGCCCGAGATTGCCGAACTGCGTTTTCAGGTCGCCCAGATAGCTCGCCGATTCGCGCAATGCCGCGATCGGATCGAACGGATCGGACAGCCCGCGGAAGCTCGCCGTCGCCGGCATGAACTGCGCGATGCCCTCCGCCCCCTTGGGACTGACCGCCTGCGCATTGAAGCGGCTCTCCTGCCAGATCACGCGGGCAAAAAACTCGACCGGCAACCCATTCTCCGCCGCATCGTCTTCGATCGCATGGCAGATGTCATCGGCGGTCGGGCCTTTCTGGACGTTATTTTCGGTCGGTTTGCCGGCCGGCGCTGGTTGGCTTTGTGCAGCCGGACTTGTGGAAGGCTGCGCGCTGGCCTGCGCGCTCCACAATGCCAAGGCCATCGCGGCAAACTGTGCGGCAAGACGCACCATTGCCGTTTAACGTACAAGATTGGAGATGGTGCCGCCAATCACTTGTATGTACAATTTGTATGCACATATGGTAACAGTTCCGGATGGAATTCGAATGGGACGAGCACAAGCGCGCGCAGATTCTCAAGGATCGGGCGCTTGATTTTGCATCGACCTATCGATTTTTCGATGGGCGTCCGGCGATCCATCAGCCGAGCCCGCGCAACGACGAGGAGCGGTGGAAAACGACGGCGGAAATCGAAGGCGCGTTCTTCACCGTCGTTTGGACTTGGCGTGGAGAGAACATCCGCGTGATCTCAATGAGGCGAGCGCATGAGCAGGAAATCAGGATATATCGTCAAGCACACGGTGGCTGAACTGCGCGCCATGCAAAAGCGCGGCGAGATCAAAACCGATTGGAAGGCGGCGGCGAAAAAGCCGCTGCCCTCCGGCCGCGATCCCGACGATGCCATGGACGAGATCGACTGGGTCACCACCGAACTGCCGAAGCCGCCGCGCAAAGCTCACATGACGCTGCGGGTCGATTCGGACGTGCTCGCTTGGTTCCGTGCGCAAGGGAAGGGCTATCAGTCGCGCATCAATGCGATCCTGCGCCGGTATTACGAGCAGCATACGAAGGAAGCGTAGCGCACGTTGGTTTGGCTTGCCCTTATTAATTGATCTGCTGCTCAAAGACGGCCGCCACTCCGGAGAGAGTTAAACCTTTGTGACCGACTGATAGATTGCAATGATCTCTTCGCGGTTTGTCTTGAACCACTCTTTTCCCACGCCCTGAATTTTTGCAGCCGCGAGTCCATGTGAACTGAGCTCGTTGTCCTGCTAATGTTGCCGTGATCTTCAATGGCGGTGGAACCCTACGACCCCACTCCCTTCACCTTCAGCGCGCTCCCGATCTCGTCGAGAATCGCCGGATCGTCGATGGTCGCCGGCATCTGCCACTCTTCGCCGTCGGCGATTTTTTTGATGGTTCCGCGCAAAATCTTGCCGGAGCGCGTTTTCGGCAGCCGCGCCACCGCGATGGCGAGGCGGAAGCTCGCCACGGGTCCGATCTTTTCGCGGATGAGCGCGATGCACTCTTTCTCGATCTCGGCCGGTGGGCGGTTGACGCCGCTCTTGAGCACGATGAAACCGCAGGGCACTTCGCCCTTGAGCTCGTCCTTGATGCCGAGCACGGCGCATTCGGCGACATCGGGATGCGCAGCGAGCACTTCCTCCATGCCGCCGGTGGAGAGCCGGTGGCCGGCGACATTGATGATGTCGTCGGTGCGGCCCATGACGGAAATGTAGCCTTCCTCGTCGCGAAAACCTGCGTCGGCGGTTTTGTAGCAGCCGGGGAATTCGTCCAGATAGCTCTCGCGCATGCGCGTATCGGCCTGCCATAGCGTCGGCAGGCAGCCGGGCGGCAGCGGCAGCTTGACCACGATCGAGCCCGTCTTGCCGGGCGCGACGCCCTTGCCCGCCTCGTCGACCACGCGCACGTCGTAGCCCGGCATCGGCACGGTCGCCGAGCCGTATTTGACCGGCAGCGTGCCGAGGCCGACCGGATTGCCGGCGATGCACCAACCGGTCTCGGTCTGCCACCAATGATCGAGTACCGGGACGTTGAGAAGCTTCTCCGCCCACTGCACGGTGTCGGGATCGGCGCGCTCGCCGGCGAGAAACAGCGTGCGGAATTTTTTCAGATCGTATTGAGCGAGCAGCTTGCCCTGCGGGTCTTCCTTCTTGATGGCGCGGAATGCGGTCGGCGCCGTGAACATGGCGGCGCAGCCGTGCTCGGCGATGACACGCCAGAACGCGCCGGCGTCGGGCGTGCCGACCGGTTTGCCCTCGTAGAGGATCGTGGTGCAGCCGTGCAGGAGCGGCGCATAGACGATGTAGGAATGACCGACCACCCAGCCGACGTCGGAGGCGGCCCAGTACACTTCGCCCGGCTCGACACCATAAAGATATTGCATCGACCATTTCAGCGCGACCATGTGGCCGCCGTTGTCGCGCACGACGCCTTTCGGCCGTCCGGTCGTGCCTGAGGTGTAGAGAATGTAGAGCGGGTCGGTCGCTTCGACCGGCACGCAGTCATAGGCCGAGCGGGCATGCACGAGCGCGTAGTCGCGCATGGCCGCCCAATCGCGGTCGCGGCCTTCGATCAGCGCGGCTTGCGCCTGCGGCCGCTGCAGGATGAGGCAGGCGTCGGGCTTGTGCACGGCGAGCTTGATCGCCTCGTCGAGCAGCGGCTTGTAGGCGACGATGCGTCCCGGCTCGAGCCCGCAGCTCGCTGAGAGAATGACTTTAGGCTTGGCGTCATCGATCCGCGTCGCCAGTTCGCGCGCGGCGAAGCCGCCGAACACCACGGAATGAATGGCGCCGATGCGCGCGCAGGCGAGCATGCCAATGACTGCCTCCGGCACCATCGGCATGTAGAGGATAACGCGGTCGCCTTTCTGGACGCCGAGATCGCGCAGCATGCCGGCCAGCACCTGAGTCTCGGTGAGCAGGCGGTGGTAGGTGATGGTGCGCTTTGCGCCCGCGAGTGGCGAATCGTAGATGATCGCCGCCTGATCGCCGCGGCCGGCATCGATGTGGCGGTCGACCGCATTGAAGCAGGTGTTGCAGACCCCGCCTGTGAACCAGCGGCCGTAGATGCCTGCTTTGGCATCGAACACGGCTTTCGGCTTTTCGAACCAGTCGATGTCGGCTGCCGCCTCACCCCAAAACGCGACCGGATCGCGCTGCCAGCGCGCATAAGTCTCGTGATAGCGGCTTGATCGGGCGTCCATTATTCCTCCTCGCCACCCGATGGGACGGCAAATCGGATATTGTGGGGGACCGGCACGTGATTGCAAGCCGTGCTACGCTGCATGCGGCATCGATTCTTCCTTCCGTTGTTGCGCCGTCATGGTGATCGACGACATCCGACCTCTCTCGCCGGCGGCCGCACCGTGCAAAATCTGCGGCGGCCAGGCCCCACTTTACGGCGTCGTCGATTTTCACAAATCCTGCGAAGAGGCGCGCGGCGTACGGCTTTTGCTGTCCGGCGTGCCGATTTATTACCGGCGCTGTGTCGACTGCAAATTCCTGTTCACCGATGCCTTTGACGAATGGACGACCGAACATTTCAAGACGCACATCTATAACGACGAATACGGCAGGGTCGATCCAGACTACCAGAGCGAAACGAGATCGCGCACCAATGGCGACGTCGTGGCCGGTCTATGGGGCCCCTACAAGACGAAAACCCGCGTGCTCGACTATGGGGGCGGCAACGATGCGCTCTGCACGGCGCTCCGCGCTCACGGCTTTCCAGCCGCCGTGTCCTACGATCCGATGGTCCCGGAGTTTGCGCGCCGCCCGGACGGAAAGTTCGATCTGGTGATGTGCGTAGAGACCCTGGAACACATGCCGGATCCGGCGTCTGGAATTGCCGCAATGATCGAGTGCGCGGCCGACCCGGGATTGATCCTGTTCACGACCAGTGTGCAGCCGGAAGATTTCGACCGGCTCGGCCTGAATTGGTGGTACGTCGCGCCTCGCAATGGCCATATCTCGATCTTTTCGCGAGAGGCGCTCAAATCCGCCTGGAATCGCCATGGCTATAAAGTGCTATCGTTGAACGACAACGTACACCTTGCATTTCGCACCTTGCCGCACTTTCTTGCCTACCTCGATACCTCGGTCCTCGACCAGCCGAAATCGTAACGCCACATCGAGTCTTGAAGATGAGTACGCCCTACGAGACCGGCCTCGACCGCAACCCGGCGAATTTCCAGCCGCTCACGCCCTTATCATTCTTGGCGCGCGCAGCCGCTGTCTATCCGGAGCAAACAGCGATCGTCCACGGCCAACGGTCCTGGACGTACCGGGATTTTTACGCGCGCGCGCGGCGGCTGGCGTCTGCGCTCGCCCAGCGGGATATCAGGCACGGCGACACGGTTTCCGCCCTGCTCGCCAATGCGCCGGCGATGCTGGAAGCACACTACGGCGTCGCCATGGCGGGCGCCGTGCTCAACACCATCAACACCCGACTCGACGCCGCCATCATCGCCTTTCAGATCGACCACGGCGAGGCCAAGGTGCTGATCGTCGACCGCGAATTCTCCAAAGTCGCCAAGGACGCGCTGGCGCTGTGCAAGGCAAAACCGCTGGTGATCGATTACGACGATCCGGAATTCGTCGGCGCCGGCGAACGGATCGGCCAGATCGAATACGAGGATTTTTTGCGCGAGGGCTCGCCCGATTTCACCTGGCTGATGCCGGCCGACGAATGGGACGCCATTTCGCTCAATTACACCTCCGGCACCACCGGCGATCCCAAAGGCGTCGTCTACCATCATCGCGGCGCTTATCTGCTGGCGATGGCCAACGTCATCACCTGCGGCATGGGCAAGCATCCGGTCTATCTGTGGACACTGCCGATGTTCCACTGCAACGGCTGGTGCTTCCCCTGGACCCTGTCGGTGGTTGCGGGTACTCATGTTTGCTTACGCGCGGTACGCGCGGCGCCGATCTATGACGCCATCGCCGCGCACAAGGTCACGCACCTGTGCGGCGCGCCGATCGTGATGTCGACTTTGCTCAACGCCGCCACGCACGAAAAAAAGCCGCTGCCGCATACGGTGGAGTTCGTCACCGCCGCGGCACCGCCACCGGAAGCGGTTCTGGCGGCGATGAAGGCCGCGGGCTTCAACGTCACCCATGTCTACGGGCTGACCGAAACCTACGGACCGGCGAGCGTCAACGATTGGCACCGCGAGTGGGACGGCCTGTCGTCCTCAGAGCAGGCAGCCAAGAAGGCGCGGCAAGGCGTCTGTTATCCGGTGCTCGACGCGCTCGACGTGCTCGATCCGGAAACGCTGCGGCCGGTGCCGCGCGACGGGCAGACACTGGGCGAGGTGATGTTCCGCGGCAACGTGGTGATGAAGGGCTATCTGAAAAACCACACGGCGACTGCGCGCGAATTCGCCGGCGGCTGGTTTCATTCCGGCGACCTCGGCGTCATGCATCCGGACGGCTACATCCAGCTCAAGGACCGCTCCAAGGACATCATCATTTCCGGTGGCGAGAATATTTCCTCGATCGAGGTCGAGGACACGCTCTACAAGCACCCGGCCGTGCAGGCAGTCGCGGTGGTCGCCAAGCCCGACGAGAAATGGGGCGAAACGCCGTGCGCTTTCGTGGAATTGAGACCGGGCAAGAGCGCCACCGCCGAGGAGTTGATCGCCTGGTGCCGGCAAAATCTCGCCGCCTACAAATGCCCACGCTACGTGGTGTTCGCCGAAATACCAAAGACGAGCACGGGCAAGCTGCAGAAATTCAAGCTGCGCGATGTGGCGAAGGGGATGTGATGCATGGCGAATGCGTATCTATTTACTTGGACACCTAACGGATGGCCGAACGCCGACTTGCGCACCCTGATCGATGATTTCGAAAGCGGAAAAGAAGTCACCGAACCGTGGCGTTGCTTAGCACACAGAACGGCACGGCCTGGCGACTCTGCATTATTTCCTGAAACAGGAAGATCGTCCACAAGGCATCTTCGGAGTAGGAACGATAACTGGTCCTGCGATTCAGAATAGCGCGGCACGGCGCGGGCAAAATGCCTGGCAGGTGCCTGTTACTTTTCGTCAGTTGGTTGATCCGACTCAGACAACGTTGGTTTCTGAAGAAGAACTCGCGGCCATTCCCGTTCCGACGCACATTTGGCATCTACAGGGAAGTGGCGTTCGCCTTCCAGAAGTTGCCGCTCGTACGATTGATAATTTATTGCCAAGCGGGCTAATCGACTCATACCAGCGCAGGTTGGCGATATCGAAACCTTTAACCCACTTAACATAGAGGATGCCCGGGAAAGGATTAATCGTTCGATCGCGATTCGACGTGGACAGCAAGCGTTTCGATCTGCCCTTCTTGACGCTTATGATCGAAAATGTGCCGTTACCGGTTGTGGCGTCGAGGACTTGTTGGAGGCAGCCCATATCGTGCCTTATCGAGGTCCTCAGACAAATCATGTTCAGAATGGTGTTCTGCTTCGATCCGATATTCACACACTGTTCGACTGCGGGCTAATTGCTGTCGATCAGACCACTAGAAAATCATTCTCTCTCCTAAAATAATGAGCAGTAGCTATCGACAACTCGCCGGCAGAAGGATTCGAAGACCAAAGGACGAGGACAAGGCGCCTAGTAAAGAGGCTTTGCTTGAACATCGCAAAGGATGTGGTTTGTAACATTCGAGATTGAGATTATCACGCCGCCTCATCCTCCATCACCCCGACCACGAGCCGCTTACCGAGCGCCCGCAGCGCTGCGGTGAGCGTCGATAGCTTGGTCGGATGCCTTGGATCGAGAATGCGACGGACCTCCTTTTCGTCCTTGCCGATGCGGCGGCCGAGTTCGCTCTTGCTGATTCCGGCGGCGGCAAACGCCTCTAGCACCGCAAGTTTGGCTGCCACATCCGGCGCAACAGCGATATCGACAACCTCGCGACCTTTCGCGCGTGGCTTCGGCAGCGGCTTGCCTCGTTCGAGATAGCTGAGCAGCGCGAGCCCGAGAGCCTCTTCGGCCATCATCCGCGCGTCCGCCTCTCCGCGCCCCTGCGTAATCGCTTCCGGCACGTCGGGAAAACTGACGACGACATTGCCACGCCGGTCTCCCGGTTCGAACAAAGCCCGATAGACGTAGGATCGCATCTCAATCTCGCTCTCTACCGATTCAATCAACCAACCCAAGCTGCTTTCTGATCTTCCGCGCCGTCTTGGGATCGATCTCGCGTGATGGCACGGTCGTGAGCCGGTTGCCGACGTACACCATCATGTGGCCACCCTTGCCGCGGCGTTTTTCCGCTCGAAACGACAAACCCTTCCTGCGGGCCTCGTCCCGAAGCTCGGCAATGAAGATGTCGCGCTTATCCATTGCTGGTTTGGGCTAGGTTTCTTATTGCAAGATCGGACAAAATTGTCCGACAATCAAGGGTACAGATGCAAATCGAAATTCAAGCCGAGCAGTAAAATCTCCTGCTTCCTGCGCAATGCAAAACCCGGCATCATCTCAGCAAAGCAATTTAATAGAAAAAATCCGCCCTTCCCTGCCTCAGCAGGGATGAGCGGACGCCCAAGTACCGATCAGTACAATCGCTAGTGCAGGACCGCTGCTTCCTGCTTCAAACGCGCGATTTCGTCCTTTACGTGCAGCTTCTTCCGCTTCAATTCCGCAATTTTCAGATCGTCGGCCGATGGATGTGTTAGCGCTTCGCTGATTTCCTGTTCCAGTGCCTGGTGGCGCTTTTCAAGTTCGGCAAGATGCGCTTCAATCGCCATGTGGCCTGTCCTCCTTGCGTGAAATTGCCGTCTAACCGGACCGCATTACCAGCCGCTCAACCGATAACACTACTCCGTTTCGCGCACGGCGAAAATCCCCGCTGTGCATGACGGTGCATGACGGCGTGCGGCAATCGGACTTGTCGGATATTAACCAAACCGCGATAATCCGCTCCACTTACCGGCCTCAGACCGTGCCAAGCGCAGCAAAGCCGCAACCGGGGCGCGACCAAGGCGGAAATGACGAAAGAGGAAGAACGCGAGCTTCGGGCGCAACTGGCGCGCTTGCAGCAGGAGCATCGCGACCTCGATGCCGCGATTGCGGCCCTGCAGGATTCGCCGGGTGCCGACGTCATCCAGGTTCAACGGCTCAAGAAGCGCAAGCTGCAGCTGCGCGATCGCATCACCTTCATCGAAGACCAGCTTACACCCGACATTATTGCATAATTGCTTGCCGCGGTGGCGTGCCAAGAGCGACAAGCTCGCGCCGAGCCGCCTTGCGGGCGTACATGCCGGCGTCGGCGCGGGCGAGGAGATCGGCGGCTGTATCGAGCGCGCCGATCAATGCGACGCCGGCCGAGGCGCCGATGACCAACGTCGACGGTACCCACCGCACCGGCGTCGCGTAGATCGCCTGCTCCAGCGCGATTGCCTTAGCCGCTGCAGCCGGACCGCTGACGTTCCACAACAGCACGACGAATTCGTCGCCACCCAATCGCGCGACCACGTCGGAGGCCCGCACATTGGCGAGAAGCGCCGCCGCAACCGCCTTGAGCACGGCATCTCCGGCTGCATGTCCGTGGCGGTCATTCACCGGTTTGAATCCGTCGAGGTCCAAATAGATCAGCGCGGCGCTGGCGCCATAGCGCTTGACGTAGGCGACCGAACGCTTGAGCTCCCGTTCGAAACCGCGGCGATTGAGAAGTTCGGTGAGCGGATCGACGTCGATCTTGGCCTCGAGTTCGACAATGCGTGCCCGTGACTGCTCAAGCTGCGTCGCCAGCCGCTCCACCTCGGCCGCAAGACGCATAGCCGCCGAACGCGACCGCGGTTTCGCGGGCTTCATCTCATCCGTTCGATGCTGCTGATCTGCCTGGGCGTGCGGACGCCTTACCAGACGCAGCCGCAATGCAATGGCTTTGCGCTGCGAGCGTGCCGCGCTGCGTTTCATTGCCTTTCCCTTCGCCGCCTGCTGCGAATCATGAGGAAGGATAACCTGACCGCCTCTGCGCGTTCTCGGCCTCTCGCGATGGCCCACGGCTGCCAGCAAAGTATCCTGCGGCGAATTGTCGCATGACGACGACCTCACGATAGCCGCATCGGACTTTCACGCGACCTGCAAGTACCCGAGCGGCTCGGTCTGCAAATCGTCAAAGACCGCAGCCGTCAACGGCCCGCCGAACACGGCCGCGGTGTCGAGATTGAGCCGGTTGTTGCGCAGCTCCGGCTTGGAAGTGGCCAAAGGGGTGTGGCCGTGAACGATCAGGCGGCCGTAATCGCGCGTGTCGTGCAAAAACGGCTCCCTGATCCAAAGCAGAACGGCCTCCTCCTGGGCATCGAGCGGTTTTTGCGGATCGACGCCCGCATGGACGAAAAAGCGCCGGCCGTCGTTGTGGCTCAAGCGCAACGACCGCATCCAATCAAGGTGAGCGGTCGGCAAATCGCCCACCTCTCTCACGCCGTAACTCTCCAGCGTTGTCACCCCGCCATTGAGCAGCCAGGGCCCCGCTGGCATCACCCCATCGAGGACCGCGAGCGCCCACGCCTCGTGGTTGCCTTTCAGCGCAATGACCTGCTCCGGCATCTCTTCTTGGAGGCCCAGCACAAACCGGACGACACCCGCGGAATCAGGGCCGCGGTCGATGTAGTCGCCTAACAAGACGAGACGCATCTCGCGGCCGTCAGCGTGCTTCCGGCAAGCCTCGGCTAGGCTTTTGAGCTTATTCAGCGAGCCATGAATGTCGCCGATGGCATAGGTGAACGGCATAATGGATGGTTGACTTGTATTTTCCCAATGATGGCCACATTCGGGCACCATTGTTCAGTGGACGTTCACGAAGAAATGGGAACTCTGGATCAAAGGGGCGGTTAGAGCTGATTGGAACCGCATACTGTCGAGGAAAGGTCATGAAAAGAACTATGACTGCTTTGATCGCTGCAGCGGCCATCGCCGTAGCGGCAGTGGCGACTTCCGGCACGGCAGAAGCGCGCTGGGGTGGCTGGCACGGCGGATGGCATGGTGGTTGGGGCTGGGGCCCCGGACCGTTCATCGCTGGCGCCCTCGTCGGCGGCGCGATCGCGGGGGCCTACTACTATCCCCCGTACGGCTACTACGGCTACGGCCCCTACCGCCCCTGCGTATGGCGGACCGTATGGAACGGCTACCGTTGGGTACGCGCCTGCTACTGACACAGCGCGCGGCAGATTTTCCGACCCGGCGGTAGATCTTCCAATTCAATAATGGCGTCCCCGCGGGCCGGGGACGCCGGGATGTTGGGCTTTGAACCTCACCCAGTCTGCAAGAGACTAAGAAGCGTGCGAGCAAATTGGCTCGCCAAATCAAATTTCCGCCAAAGAATCCTTCTCAATAAGGACTTTGGGGAAGTGGAAACCAGTCGGGGGTAATACGGGGACTTCCGCTCAGCAACTTCCGCGTCGGCACCCGCCCGATCGCACGAGGAGACCACATGCACAAATCGCTCATCGGTCTTGCCGCTGCGGCAAGTCTCGGCCTCGCCACGCTGACGGCGCCGAGCCATGCTGACGCCGCCTGTTTCGGCTGCGCCGTCGGTGCCGGTGTTCTCGGCGGCGTCGTTGCCGGCGCTATCGTCGGCAACGCGATTGCCAACAGTCCGCCGCCGCCACCGCCTTACTACGGGCCGCCGCCCCCTCCTCCGGGGCCCTATTACGGTCCGCCACCGGCCTATGCCGCGGCTCCTCCGCCTTGCCATTGGGAAAAGCGCAAGGTGTGGGTTGAGGAAGTGAACGGGTATCGTTGGCGGACCGTCCAGGTCTGCCCCTAATCCGTGCTACTTCGTGGCGCTGAATACGACCGGCCGGCTCACGCGAGCCGGCCGGTTTTTCTTGCAGCGGCCAACGCGGAGCCAACAAGCTCATGAGCGCGATCAAGGCATCGGGCTCGCCAACGCAGCCCAGTGCCAAGACACAGCAGTGGAAAAGCTCGCGCGCACTCGCCGTAGCAAGTGAGCTCATCGCAAAGGCGTGGCGCGCATTAAAGCCGCGCACGCTGTCGGTCGCGTATGCAATGGCGGTGCTGAAATGGAGCGCGCTCATCGCGCTCTGCACCTATGTCGGCGTAGCGGCCGTCCTCTATGTGACGCAGCGCTCGCTGATGTATTTTCCGGAAACGATCCACACCACGCCGGCAGCGGCAGGCCTGCCCGAGGCCGACGAAGTACCGCTCACGGCGTCAGACGGCGTACACATCACCGCTTGGTACGTTGCGCCGCAGGACGGCAAACCGGTCATCGTGTATTTCCACGGCAATGGCGGCGCCCTGCGGTATCGCGTCGGGCGCTTCAAAAAACTTATCGGCGCCGGCATCGGACTCGTCGCGCTTGAATATCGCGGCTATGGCGGCAATCCGGGCAGCCCGAGCGAGCGCGGCCTGATCGCCGACGGCGAGGCCGCCTATGCGTTTGCGGCCGCCCGCTATCCGATCAAACAAATCGTGCTTTGGGGCGAATCGCTCGGCACCGGCGTCGCTGTCGCGGTTGCGGCCAAAAAACCGGTTGGCCGCTTAATTTTGGAAGCGCCGTTCACTTCAGCCGCCGCCGTCGCGTCGATCCGTTATTGGTATATGCCGGTGCGTCTGTTGATGAAGGATCAGTTCCACTCCGACCGGCGGATCGGCAAAGTTACGGCCCCGCTTTTGATTCTTCACGGCATGCACGATCACGTCGTTCCCTACGCGATGGGCGAGCGGATGTTCGAACTCGCCAACAAACCCAAGCACATCGTGCGTTTCCTCGACGGCGGACATGAGGACCTCGACGCCAACGGCGCACTCGATGCGGTCGGCCGTTTCCTCGCCGGCGATTGGGATTAACGGCCGCGCTATTGCGGCACAGTCATCAGTTCGAGCACGTGTCCGTCCGGATCGCAGAAATAAACACCGCGGCCGCCGTTCCAATCGTTCAGCTTGCCGTCTTCGAGGCTCCACGGCGCACTGCCGAACGCGATCTTCTCTTTCTTGAGCCGGCGCAAAATAGCGTCGAATTCGCGGTCGCTGACGTGGAAAGCATAGTGATGGCTTTCGAATTTGGCATCGTCGTCAAAAAGCAGCGTCAACGTCTTGTTGATCCGCACCGGCGCGAAATGACCGGAGCGCCCGCGCTTGAGCCCGAAAATGCGGGCGAAAAACTTGGCTGCGGCGGCCTTGTCGCGCGTCGGCACGATGGTGTGGTTGAGGCTAATGGTCATTGGGGTTTGCCCGCTCAAAAGGTCTGATAGGCCTTGCCGACCTGGCCGCCAACGCGGGCAAAGCCGGCGACAGCAGGCGCGTACTTGTCATTGAGATTAAGCGCCTTGGCGTATGAGCCGGCGGCTTTGTCTTTTTGGCCGAGGCGCTCGTAAGCGAGCCCACGGCTTGTCCAGGCTTTCGGGTCCGTCGGATCGAGCTGCACCGCTTGATCGAGATCGCTCGCCGCAGCGCTGTTGTTGCCACCAGCGAGGTAGGAGAGAGCGCGGGCCACATACGATGGTCCGCGTCGCGGCGCCAGGTTGATCGCGGTTGAGAAGTCGTCGATGGCGAATTGATGCTGGCCCTGGCTCTGATAGAGCAAGCCGCGATTGTAATAGGCCTCGGCGTCATTGGGGCTTAGCGCGATCGCCTTGTTGAAATCGGAGAGCGCCTGCATGGTCTTGCCCTGCAGGCTGTAGGCAATGCCGCGACCGAGATAGGCAGCCGCATAGGCCGGCTCGAGCGACAGCGCCTTGTCGTAATCGGCGACCGCCAAATCGAGCTTGTTGGTGCGCCGGTAAACCAAGCCGCGATTGGCATACGCCTGAGCGTAATTGGGATCGAGGCTGATCGCTTTGTCGAAGTCGGCGAGCGCCTGCTCGTACAGTCCGGCCTCACCGTAGGCCGATCCTCGCATGTTATAGGCCTGGGGATCCGCAGGATGCTTTTCGATCACCTCGCCAAGCGACGTCAGATTGGATTGCGACGGCCCGTAGAGCGCGTCGTCGTTTTTGTCCGACAATGTCGGGCTGCCGAGCGTCGCGCAGCCGGCCAGCGCCCAGGCGGCGAATAATGCGACCGCGATCGGAATAATTTTTTGCGCAATCCGCCTGTCACCGTCGGAATTGGCGATCGCTGATCCTTTCATTCGATGCCTCGCGGCACCCCCGCCAATGAAACTTTCGCCCCAGGTCGAAGCTCGACGATAGCCTGTCTGCTTGCCAAAACAACGGCGCGGGCCATCAAGCCCGCGCCACGCATCCACCTCTGGGAACTCTGCCTTTAGCCGAAGCGGGGCGCGCGTGGCGGCCCCGAACGGCCGGCGCCTGGGCCGGTGGTGGGTTTCGGCTTCATCGGCAACAAGCCCTCGCGCTGCAAGCGCTTGCGGGCCAGCTTGCGGGCGCGCCGGATCGCCTCGGCCTTCTCGCGCGCCTTTCGTTCCGATGGTTTTTCGTAATGGCCGCGGAGCTTCATCTCGCGGAAGATGCCCTCGCGCTGCATCTTCTTCTTCAACGCCTTGAGGGCTTGGTCGACATTGTTGTCACGGACGAGAACCTGCACGCGTGCTCCTCTTGCAGTGGGTTCGTGGAATGGATTGCTGACATAGACCTAAATCTAGGCCTGCTAGCGGCGGCATGTAGCAGAACAGCACCGGAAAGTCCACCAGTACGGCGCTTTGGCGCCTATTCGTCGGCAAATACCCGAGTGACGTGACCCATCTTGCGGCCGGGACGTATGGCCGCCTTGCCGTAGACGTGGACCGCGGCGCCGGGAACAGTCAGCCAGCGCTGTAAATCCTCAACCTCGCTGCCGAGGAGATTGATCATTTCCACGCGGCCACGACGTATGGGCTTGGCAAGCGGCCAACCGGCCACCGCCCTGATGTGCTGCTCGAATTGCGATACCGAAGCGCCGTCGAGCGTCCAGTGGCCGGAATTGTGCACGCGCGGAGCAATCTCATTGACCAGGATTTCGCCACCGCCGGGCAATACAAACATCTCCACCGCAAGCACGCCCACATAAGCAAATTTCTGTGCAATCGCCTCGGCGATCCGCCGCGCCTCGTGCACAGCGAACTGCGACAAAGCGGCCGGAACCCGAGAGGTTTTGAGAATGTGCTCGCGGTGCTCGTTCTCGGTTACGTCGAAACATTCAACCGCGCCATCCTGTCCGCGCGCCGCCACGACCGAAACCTCACGCTCAAACGGAACAAAGGCTTCGAGAATGCACGGCTGGCCGCCCACTTCGCGCCAGGCGTCCTGCAGATCGGTATCGTTTTTGATCGTCGCCTGGCCCTTACCGTCGTAGCCGTAACGCCGCGTCTTCAGGACAGCCGGAAGGCCGATTCGCTCGATCGCCGCCGTCAATTCGGCCGGCTGTGCGACCGCGGCAAACAAGGCGGTCGGGATGTCGAGCTGCCTGACGAAGAGCTTTTCTGCAAGTCGATCCTGAGTCGTGGCCAAAATTTGTGGATCGGGCAGAACCGGAACACGCGCGGCGAGAAACGTCGCAGTCTCGGCCGGCACATTCTCGAATTCGTACGTGACCACATCGACATCGGCTGCGAAGCGGTCGAGCGCCTCGGTGTCGTTGTAGTCGGCACAGCTTACCCGGTGCACGACATCAAATGCGGGCGAGTCCGGACTCGGAGCAAAGATATGGCACTTGAAGCCGAGCCTCGCCGCTGCCAGCGCCAGCATTCGGCCAAGCTGACCGCCGCCGAGGACGCCGATCGTGGCCTGCGGCGCGAGAACGGTCCCGCTCACGCGCGGGAATCCTTAGGCTCTTCGGCGACCGCTTCGGTCTGGCGCGCCCGCCAGGCATCGAGGCGCTTGCTCAGGGAGGAGTCGGTCAGTGCCAGCACGCTGGCCGCCAGCAACGCCGCGTTGACTGCGCCGGCTTGACCGATCGCCAGTGTGCCGACCGGAACCCCTGGAGGCATCTGCACGATCGAATAGAGCGAATCGAGTCCGGACAGCGCCTTCGATTCGACCGGCACGCCGAATACCGGCAGGCTGGTGAGCGCGGCCGTCATCCCCGGCAGATGCGCCGCACCGCCGGCACCAGCGATGATTACCTTGTAGCCAGCCGCTTTCGCTCCCTTGGCGAAGGCGTAGAGCCGTTCCGGCGTGCGATGGGCGGAAACGATGCGCGCCTCGTAGGGCACGTCCAGCTCGTCGAGCGTTTCGGCGGCGCGCTTCATGGTTTGCCAGTCAGACTGGCTACCCATGACGATCGCGACCGATTTGGCTCCCTGCGGTGCCACTGCAAAATTCCCTGCCCGAAGGAAGCGGCGAATTATAGGCCCGCGCGTTAGAGTCGCAAGGTGAGGATAATCATCTGTCCCAAAGAACGGGGGAGAACCGTTGTGAATGGTTATTATTACCTGCCGCTGACACCCGCTGACTTTGCCATACTGGTCGGCATATTTCTGATCGTCGTCATCCTGTTGGTATCGACGCTGCGTTACGCTTATTTGAGCCTCGGCGTGAGCTCCGGCACCGCGATGCTCCTGCTATTCGGTTCGCTGATCGGCAGCTACGTCAATATCCCGATCGCGCACCTGCCACCGGAGCAACTCATGTCCGACCAGGTTCGTGACTATTTCGGCGTGTATTGGGTCATCCCGCACGTCCGCACGCGCGGTCCTGAAATTGCGGTCAATGTCGGCGGGGCGGTCATTCCAACCATCATGTCGATCTATCTACTGATCGCACGGAGCCTGTGGGCAAAGGGATTTGTTGCGACCGCGATTGTCGCACTGGTACTGCATTGGCTCGCTCACCCGGTGCGCGGTATCGGCATCGCGGTGCCGATATTCCTGCCGGCGCTGGTCACGGCGATTATCGCACTCTTGCTCGCCGGCAGGGACGCGGCACCCCTCGCCTACATCGCCGGCAGCATGGGAACGCTGATCGGTGCCGATCTCACCAATCTCGACAAAGTAAGCGGTCTCGGCGCGCCGGTCGCTTCGATTGGCGGGGCCGGCACGTTCGACGGGATTTTTCTCACCGGCATCCTCGCCGTGCTGCTGGCGGGCCTCTATCAGCCGCGGCACGCAACCGCGCAGCCGCCCTAGGCATCACCAAAATCGGCTGGCGACAAATGCACTGAGCACGACGAGCATCGCGAGATCCGAGATCATCGCGGTACGGCCGTTGAAATCTCGAGCGCCGCGAAACACGTGACCGAAACCGGCAAGGCCGTAATAAAGCCCGCCAACGATGGCGGCCGGCACCAGCCAGTCCGGCCGCGCCAGAGTCACAAGCCCCAACGCGCCCATCGACAGATTGCCGAACCCGATCTCGCGGACGATAGCGTACGAGGCAGTATCCTTGATGGCGAAAATCTCTTCGGCGGTGAATTGCGGCTGCAGCACCTGCCGCGCTCCGGCGATGAAGAGGCGCACGCCCACGGCCCAGAACACGAACCATTTGCCGACGAGAAAGATCACGTCGACGGCACCATGACGCATCAGCGTCTCAGCGACGATCGAGGCGGCCGGAAATGCAAGCAAAAGCAGGATGACAGAGACGAAATACATGCCGCGCAAACGATTGTGAGCGATGAGGCCGCCATCATGGATTGTCACGCCGACACTTACAAGATAATCGTGTCGCAGACTTCGACCGCTAGGCTTTACTCACATGCCCGAGAAATCCGCCACGCAGTTAGTACCGGCCAAAAATCCGCCCGCGATCGCCGAGTACCATGCACACGTCTATTACGATCCGGCGATGAGCCGCGATCGCGCCGAGCGCTTGCGCCAGCGTGTCGCCGCGGAATTTCCACAGGCGAAGCTCGGGCGCTGGCATGACGAATTGGTCGGGCCGCATCCGCAATCGATGTATCAGATCGCCTTTCCGAACGGGATGCTGGCAATGTTCGTGCCCTGGCTGATGCTCAACCGCGACGGCCTGACCGTGCTGCTACATCCGGAGACCGGCGACAATTACGCGGATCACAGCGCGCATGCCGCATGGTTCGGCGCCGTCCTGCCGCTGCGACTTGAAGTCTTCAAGAAAGCCTAAACAAGGAACCGCAGCGCTCGCGCGCACGTTAGCCTGTAGAGGCGTAAACGAGCGCTTGTCATGCCTAATCAGCACGATCTCGATCGCAAGAACGACGGTCGCCTACTGACCCCGCTTCTACTCATGGCGACGATACTTGCCGTCGGCATCCTGATCTATGCGTATGCGGGCTACGCGTTCGCTGCAGCCGCTTAGCGGCGCGAGCTCAGGTTAGGCGCTATCTTCGACATCGGTATCCGGCCGGTCGCGACCGGGCGCGCGCTCGATGTGCCACTTGCCGCGCTCGTCTTCATATTCGATGGTCTCGCTTTCTCCGGGCTGGCGCTGTTCGGTGGCAGCCCGGCGCGCCGCCGCGAGCGCCTGCGCATGACTGGGAAAGCTTTCGGAAAAAACGCCGTTTACGGTGTAAGCCCAGCCGTCTTCGTGGCGGACGACTCTGTAGGTCACATGTACCATTTTCTTCACCGGGGCTAGGTCGCGATCGTTGCGGCCGCCATTTTATCGGTTTGACTTGAGAAAGCGAAGCCGCCGCGTCACTAGCGCGGCTGACCGTCATCGAACTTGCGCTCAAAAATCTCGCCGATCGTCGAGTAGAAAAATCCATTCAGGCGGCCGATCGGATGCAGCTTACGCATGTCGATGTAGCCGTCGGTCATGCACGCCTGATCAACATGCATCAAAACCACCTCGCCGATAACCAGCGGATGCCGGTTGGGGCCAAGCTCGATGACCTGGTGCAGCCTGCATTCGAAATGGATCGGCACTTCTTTGACCCGCGGCGGTTTAATTTTCACGCTGGGCAGCGGGGTGAGCCCGGTCTCGTCAAATTCGGAATCCTCCTCGGGAAAACCATTGGCCGAGTCGACCATCTCCTTCCACACCGGCTCGGTCACCACGTTGAAGCAGAACTCGCCGGTCTGGCGGACGTTCTTCAGCGTGTGCTTCTCGCTGCCGTTCGGATTGCGCGCGATGGTGAGCGAAATCATCGGCGGGACGACGCAGACCACGGTGAAGAAGCTGAACGGCGCGAGATTGGTGCGACCCTGGTTGCTCACCGTTGACGCCCAGCCGATTGGACGCGGCACCACCGAGCCGACCAGCATCCGGTAGACCTGACGTCGTTCGGCCGTTGTAGGATCGAGTTCGAGGTAGTCAGGCATGCGGTCCCTTCACAAAGCGCAGCGCAAGATTGCGCAACATCCAGTGTCGATTAGGCCGGCGGCCATACCATAGTCAATCTTTGCAACCAGCTCATCGATACAAACATCGGCATCGTGCGGAGACGTCGACGTCAAGTTTTTCCACGGCCCTAGCTTTAAGTCGCCGACGATTCCGCTGCCTAGCGGCGGCGCATGGAACGCACCGCTGTAGTCGGCGACGTACCAAATTTAATTTTTTCGCTCGCAGCTTAATTCGCACTCAGCGTCGATGCGGCTCTCGGCCTCCACGGCATGCGCCGCTCCGCTTGGAACTATTCGAGGACGCGATTCCACTGGCAGACCGATGCAAGAACTTTATGAGGAACGAAAGCAGTCGTCTGCAGGTTTTCATTCAGGCAGTAAAGAACAGGGAGACTGAACCATGACTGCGAAGAAACTCGCGCTGGCGGCGTCATTGCTCCTCGCCACGACACTCGGAATGAGCACCGCCAGCTTGGCACAAGCCTATTACCGCGGAACATACGGACAGGACTATTACGATTATTACCAGCCCGGACCATACAACTACGGCCCACCAGCATCCGATTGCGAAAGAGGCGGACCGGGCCCGCGCACCGGCTGCGGCTCCGGACTCGGCATCGGTGCGGTTCGGTAGTTCCGTGACGGTTTACGAAACAAAGCCAACCAAAGAATGAGACTGCCGGCCGGCTATTTTGAAAATGCCGGAACAAACGGAACGGAAGCGCCGAAACGAACCCGGACTCGCGGGGATTCCGCAAGTTCGGGTTTTTCTTTAGTTGCCACGCGGGGCAATCATCGGCGGAATGCAGAGCCCGGCGCAGGAGCCGGGTTCTGTTTACTCTAAGGTCGGTGCCGGCGGCTATCCGGTCGTTTTATGATGAGCATGGCGGTAAGCATGCCGGTGCCAGCGGCGATGGTGTCGATAAACCGGCGGCCCGCCGGGCGCGTAGGATACCGGCCGGATGCCCAAGAGGCCATCGACCCCGCCGATGAACCCGCCGACCACACCGCCGACGAATCCTCCAATAGGGCCGGCCGCCTGGGCCCCAACGTAAGCACCGTGCGCGATGCCGTCCGGCACTCCCTGCGCCTGCGCCACAAGCGGGCAAGCAATCGACGCCGCGATTGCCCCCGCGAATAAGATTTTGAACTTCACGCTATTTCCCTTCATCGTGTTGAGAAACTCCCAAGTCGCGGGGAATCAAGGCATCAGCGCGGCGCTATCGTGGCGGCGGCGAATAACGAGAGAGGTGCGGCAAATCGGTCACACCGGTCCTGACGCAAATAGCGGATGTGCGCTCCGCCGCTGCCGGATTGCGTTGGGCTCCGCCTGGACTACGTTTGACGGTCATGTCTGCGCCCACGCACACAGACCGGCGTCTCAGTGTGGCCATTGTCGGCCTTGGCAGCATTGGCGGCGTCGCCGCCGGCTGTCTTGCCGTTGCCACGCGTTACCATGTCATCGCCTGCACGCGCCGGCCCGTCGAACGGCTCACGCTGGAGCAACCCGACGGCACGGTCGCATTGCCGCTGCGCGCCGTCACTGATCCGGCTCAGCTCGAAGAACCGGCCGATTGGGTGCTATTGTGCACCAAGACATACCAGACCGACTCCGCCGCGCCCTGGCTCGCGCGGCTTTGTGCGCCATCGACGCGCATCGCGGTTCTGCAGAACGGCATCGGCCACGTCGAGCGCATCGCGCCGTTCGCCGGCGGCGCCACCGTCTTGCCGGCGATTGTCTATTACAACGGCGAGCGACTCGCGCCCGACCGCGTGAGGCTGCGGCAGGGATCAGATCGGGACATCGCCGTGCCGGACGACGATTGCGGACGCGCCTTCGCCGAGTTGTTCGCCGGTACACCGCTACGCGTGGCGCTCAGCGACGACTTCGCCGCGCTCGCCTGGCGCAAACTTTTGATAAACGCCGTCGCCAACCCGATCACCGCGCTCACGCTGCAACGGCAGGCGGTTTTGCGTCGCCCCGACGTGCGAGAGCTTTGTCTTAAGATCCTCGACGAGGCGGTGGCGGTTGCCCGCGCCGAAGGTGTCCGCCTCACTGACGACGAACCGGCACGCGCGCTGGCGACGCTGTTCACGTTTTCGGGCGAACTCGGCACCTCGATGTATTTCGATCGGCTCGCCGGCCGGCGGCTCGAAGTCGAAGCGCTGACCGGCGCCATCGTCGCCGCCGGAGAGCGCCACGGCATCGCGACGCCGCTCAACCGCGCACTGCTCACGCTGTTGCGCGTGATCAACGACGCGGCCGTCGCCTAGATCGGCTCCGTTCACAAACCAACGCATTTTATCCGCCGACTCGACGCAGCACCTGCTATAAAGTCGGCATGAGCCGACGGCCGACCTACGATCCGCGCACCGCAGCCGAGAAGGCCTTCAAGGCAGTGACCGCGCCGAAGCCGGCGGAATTGCCGCCGAAGCCGCCGTCGCTGCCGGGTGTGAAGGAAATGGTATCGCTGCGCATCGATCGCGACGTACTCGACTTCTTCCAGGCAGACGGCCCGGGCTGGCAGGAACGCATCAACGCCGCGCTGCGCAAGGCGGCGGGTAAGTAGCGTCTCAAATCGTCCGATAGCCGCCGTCCGCCATAACGATCGACCCGGTGACGTAAGCCGAAAGGTCGGAGGCGAGAAAGATTGCCGGACCGACGATGTCCTCCGGCTTGCCGGTGCGGCCGAGCGGGGTATGGTCGAGAAAGATCTTTATCAGCTCCGGATTGTTAGCGCGGACTCTTTCGTTCAACGGCGTCTCGATCAGGCCGGGGCCGATGGCGTTGACGCGCACGCCGTCCTTGCCGAGTTCCGCCGCAAGCGCGCGGGTAAAGCCGAGCACGCCATGTTTCGATGTGGTGTAGGCCGGCGAATTCGGCGTGCGGACGTGCACGAAGGATTGGATCGACGCGATGTTGACGATGCGGCCCTTGGCGCGGCGCAGTTGATCCAGAAATGCGTGGGTCACGTTGAAAGGGCCGTTGAGGTTGATCGCCATAATGTCCTGCCAGTCCTTGACCACCGCATCCGCATCGCCGGTAAACGCGTTGCGCCGGTTGATGCCGGCATTGTTGACGAGGATCGAGATCGGCCCGATTTCTGCCGCGACCTGCGCCGCGATCGCACGGCAAGCGTTGCGATCGGTGATATCGAGCGCGAAATCTCGCGCCTTGCCGCCGGCCGCGCGGATAGCGGCGGCCGTTCGCGCCGCGGTCTGGCCATTGATGTCGAGCACGGCGATCTGCGCGTCTTCGCGCGCGTAGCCGAGTGCAATGGCGCGGCCGATCCCGGATCCCGCGCCGGTCACAGCCGCGATGTGGTCTTGCAGAAGTCCCGGCATGGCTGGTCTCCCCGGTGAGGCGCGGCCGAAGCATAACCGGACGGCCCAGCCGACGCACCGTCATGCAACTTGACGGCGAGCGATAAATATGTTCTTGTTTCGTTCTAAACACTCGCGTGTTGTGGCCAGTGACACGCGATCTGCCGGCGGAACAGGAAATCGTGACAGCACACCAGCGAAAATCCGGCATGCCGCGAAAAAGCAGGCCTTTCGAATTGGGCGGGGCGATTGCGTTCTTGGCGCTAGGCAGCGCCTACAGCTTGGCGTTTTGGGCACTCCAAGGCCGCGAGTTTTGGCTGGCTTTACGGCGGTTGCTCTAACGCGTGGAGCCAAGTGAGGCCATTATCAAACAGCGGCGAAGACGAATTTCGCGGCTGCTCAACCCATCCGCAACTGAGGGAGATGCAAATGAAAACGAATATTCTTGCGGGCAGCCTTGGACTTGGGTTGTCGTTGGCGCTCATGCTGCCGATAACTGCGGTCCGCGCCGAAACTGTCCCGGCCAATCAAGCACAGGCGCATGTCGGTCAGGTCGTCACCGTCAAAGGAGCCGTCAGCGGCATTCACAAATCGAATTCTGGGGCGACCTTTCTCGATATCGGCGGCCAATATCCGAATAATGCCTTCGCGGCCGTCATTTTCAAGGACGACGCGGGCAAATTTCCCGATGTCGGCGCATTCGGCGGTAAAACGGTCGAAGTAACCGGCTCGATCCGTCTCTATCAGGGCAGGCCCGAGATCATTCTCAACGATCCAGCGCAGATCAAGGCGAAATAGCGCAACGAGCTATTGGCACATCGCGCTCCTTGATCAGCCGTTCGAGCGCGTTGTTCTGCTGCGCGATACGGTCGCGTTGCGGTCTTCATCCTGTGCGTCGGCGGTCGATTCATCGGGACGCCCCGCGCACCGGCTTCGAGTCATTCGATCGCGGCATCGTTTGTTGAATAGGCGCAGGCGGCGTGCATATATGAGAGAGGTGGGCGGAAGGGGCTGCCGAAGACTACGGAGGCTCCGATGGCGTCGGAACGCGCCTTCAGTTGCGGAAACAGCACCTATTACGTGATTGAAAACTACGGCCGCTTCAAAGTGCAGCGGCAGGGCTGGTTAAGCAGAATTTTTCTCGGTTACGTGGTCAATCTCGCGGAGGCGATCACCCTGATCGAGGTTGACGCCAAATGCTGGCGAATTCACCTCGCCCAGCCGGCTTCCCAGCCATAACGTAGGCGCAAGCAGGCGATCTAGCGGCGCGGCGCCGAGCGCAGCCCGGCACTGGCAGGCGAGACGTACTGTGGATTTCGCTCGCAAAACCCCCCGATCCCGCTCAGGCTGGCCATGCACTGCTCGCGGCTGACGAAGCCGCAATTATAGGCGGCATCGCCCATACTCAGAACCGCGCACCACGGATAACTCTGCGCCTTCGCACCGACGCTGAATACCGCTACGCCTGCGAGCACTCCCAGCACGAACGGCACGATCCTCATGTCCGGCATCCCGGGCTTCCGGAATTTAGGTGAATTATCGCGCTCGCGCCGCGACAGCCATTGCGAAATATCAAAACCGAAGTCGTGGGCAAGAGAGTCCGCTTTCCCAGTACGTCATTCGGATTGGCCCGACCATCCGCTAGGTGCCAAAGCGCGTGGCGATCTCGGCAAGCGGCGGGCGCGGCCGATCCTCCTGCAGCCCCGGCGGGCGGCCGATGTGGACGAAGCCCGCGATCTTCTCGTGCGGCTTTAGCCCGAGAGCATCAAGCACGGATCGATCGTAGGCGTACCATTCGGTGATCCAGCTCGCGCCATAGCCAAGCGCGTGCGCGGCGAGCACGAGGTTCATCGCCGCGGCGCCGGCGGAGAGCACCTGTTCCCATTCCGGAATTTTCACATGCGGCGCGGCACGGCTCACAACGGCAATGACGAGCGGCGCGCGGGAAAGCCGCGCACGTTCGGCCTCCGCCTGTTCGGGCTTGGCATCCGGGTATTTGGCGCGAAAGGCGGCAACGATCGCTGCACCGGCTCGATCTCGCGCGGCGCCCTCGAACACGATGAAGCGCCACGGCGTGAGCTTGCCGTGGTCGGGTACCCGCGAGGCGATGGTGAGCAGGGTATCGATCTCAATCGCCGACGGTGGCGGACCTTTCAGCTCGACCGCCTTGAACGAGCGGCGGGTTTTGAGGAGTTCAAGGGCCTCGGGCATTTCTTCAGACTCCAGGCGCGTGCGCGTAGCACAGCGCGGTGCGAGCGACAAATTCGGACCTGGAGAGCCGCCTAATGCGCGCAGTCCCACTCGGCATAGAGAAATGAACAGATCGCCCGGCAGCGTCGCGACGCGGGTGGTAATGAGATTGCCCTCCAGATAGATGCCGCCCTGCAGGTCGGGATCGACCACGTAGCGTTTCGGCATGAAAGTCCAGCCGGTGCCGATATAGTTCGTCCCTGTCCAGTTCGGTGCCAGATCAAGCGGATGGGGGCTCTTGAGAATACGCGCTGTGTTGTCCCTGGGCGCGCAGCCGCCGGCTTTCGCGATCTGCGCAGCGGGTGGGTAGCCCTTCGGAGTCGCATAGCTGAGATGGTCGTCGGCAAGCGCACCTGCCGTGGCGGCGAACAAGACGACGAGTGCACAGAATGTGAAGAGCCGTTTCGGCATAGCACGAACTTAGCCGGGAACGCGGGCAACACGTAGTCCGGTTAACGCGGAAAATTCCGGCTCTGCGATAGCGCAAAGTTTTTCCCTTTTATTTTGCGGCGCTACGCATCCCGAGAAATCGCCGATAAACTCGGGCCGGATGGCAATAATCACTCAGGAGGAATCCGTGGGCAAAGGGCACAAGGACAGAGTCGCCGTGATCACCGGTGCCGCCAAGGGCATCGGGCAAGCCTTCGCCAAGCGTCTCGCCGAGGACGGCGTGCATGTCGCCATCGCCGACATGGCCGACGGCGCAGAAACCGTGAAGCTCGTCGAAGCCGCCGGACGCAACGCGCTCGCTGTCGCCTGCGACGTCGCGAATGAGGACTCGGTCGCGGCGATGGCGAGACAAGTGCAGGCAAAATTCGGCCGCGTTGATATCGTGGTAAACTGCGCCGGCATTTATCCGCAGCAGGATTTTGCCGGCATGACGTTTGCCGATTGGCGGCGAGTCCTCTCGATCAATCTTGACGGCACGTTCCTGGTCACGGCCGCGTTCGTTCCCGGCATGCGCGCGCGCAAATGGGGCCGCATCGTCAACCTGGCCTCGAGCACGTTCGGCTCGGTGACCACCGGCTTTGCCCATTACGTCGCCTCTAAGGGCGGCGTCATCGGCTTCACCCGCGGGCTCGCCGGCGACGTCGCCGCCGACGGCATCACGGTCAACGCCATCGCGCCTGGGCTCACCCGTTCGCCGGGAACGATCGTGCGCAAGCCGCGTCCGGGTTTCGCCAACATGGACGAGGAATTCGCCGCCATCGCCACCATGCAGGCGATCAAGCGGGTGGAGGTGCCGGAGGATCTGATCGGCGCGCTGTCCTTTCTCACCAGCGACGACGCCGCCTTCATGACCGGCCAGACGCTCAATGTGGATGGCGGGCGGGTGAGGTCGTAGCACGCTGCGCATCGATCAGGTGTGGGCAGGCCGATATGTTGCCGCATCCGTCGTGAATTCGGCGGACCCATAGCGCTTGAGCTGCTTGGTCAATTTGCGGACCAGCGAACGGTCGGCCGCGTCGCTGATCAGTCCGATCCGCGCGGCGACCGCATAGGCCGCCATCCCTGAGGTGATCAGGATGCCGGCCGCCGCGGCGGCGATGTAATCGGCCAACCCGACTTGGACTCCGACCTTGGCGGCTGCGCTTTTGCCTCCCCGCATCAGGTTCGTGACGAAATATACCTTGGCGAATCCGCGCTCGAGCCATGTGTGAAGGCGGCCGGGCAAGGAATGGTCCGAGGTCAGGTCAGCCGTCAACATGGCGCGAACAAGGGCGGCGCAATTATCGTCGAAGCCCTTTCGCAACGTAGCGTGGCGGGTCAACAGGAGATCAAAAATAGCCTGCGGCGTATCCACGAGCAGGTCTTGCGGCAGGCCGAGCAGGAAGCAGCGGTAACGGGCCAGTTCGACACGCGCGCGCTCGGCGGGCGTGAACTCCGTGCGGCCTCGGCGAAGCGCCTTTCGCGCAATGACGAAGATCGACATCAGACCGGCCGGCATCTGGTCGACCTGCGGAATCGGAATGCCATAGGTCTTGGCGTCCCACCGATCGCCGCGGCTCAGGATGTTGAACCGGACCATCGAATGCATGAGGCGGACCATTGCTGCGTCTTTGAAGGCGGCGCCGTGGCGATCGAGCACATCGGGCATCACCGTCTGAGTGAAAAAGATCGCCGTCTCGTTCACGCGGTGTGCGGCCGACTTGTTCGACATGCCGCCGGTCAATGCCATCGGCAGAGCCGCATACTTGTTCATGAAGGTCGCGATCAGGCCGCCCCGGATAATGAAAGGAGCCCGGTGGGCGTAAGCGTTGCGCTCGATCCGCGCGCCCTGTTCGATCAATCTCGCGTCGAGCCACGCGGGGAACTGTTCCATCGCCCTGATGAACCGGACGAGCTCCGGGGGAGCGGAGGCCATGTTCTCTATCCCGCGATCGCACGCCTCCTGCAGCATGGTCGCCAACCGCCGGAATCCGTATTGCGGAATGAGCGCCGCGTAGGTGTCAGCCACCGGGTCGCCATGCATGGTGTAGGCCTTTATCAGGGCGACCCGCTCTTTGTTGGCGAGCAGTTCCGCACGGCGCTCCGCATACTCCGGAGCAAGTTCGGTCTCGTCGCGGAGGTCCGCCGTGAACCGCTCCGGTGTGATCGAAAAATCCACGCGGCCGTACATCGAAGGAATATCGGCAGCTTGGGCGGCGTCCGCCGCGGCGAAAGCCGTGAACGGTGTGGTCGGTGCGCTGATGATCGGGGTGGCGGTGATCCTGATCGCAGTGGTCATGGCTCGTCTGGCTCCGTCGGGGTTGGCACTGGTCTATATCTATCGTTTGATAGGTTTTACAAGATACCTATCATGTGATAAGTTTTACCGCAAGGGCGAATTCGGGGTCGCAAGACCACACCCGGCATCCGGCGCCGCTGATCGCGGCGTTGCCGTTGCCATAAGGCGTTGCGCAACCTGCACAATTTGCGGCGGCGCGCGAAAGAAAGGCGTCAAAGAGTGTCGGAAACCGTCCCGCCTGGTCCCAAAACGTCGGCGCGTGCCGCCGCCAATGCTGGCTATCGCAAGGGCGAGGAAACCCGAAAACGGATTCTCGACATCGCCCTGAGGGCGTTCGGCGATGCCTCTTTCAGGAGCGTGACCACGCGGCAGATTGCGGAGGCGTCGGGGGTCAGCCTGCCGGCCCTGCAATATCACTTTGGTGACAAAGAAGGCCTCTACCGCGCCTGCGCCGCGGCCATTGTTGAACGCTACCGCAGCCACACAACGGCCGCCGCTGCAAAAGCTCGTGAAGCTTTGCGCGAGGATTGCAGCGCCGAGACCGCGCGTGCCCACCTTAAGGCGCTCATCGGAGCCCTCGCCGGTCTTCTCGTCGGTTCGAAGGAGACCGAGAGCTGGGCCCAGTTCGTCGCCAGGGAATTGCGCGACCCCGGCCCGGCGTTCGAGATTCTCTATGAAAGCCTTTGGCGGCCAGGCGTTGAAATCACCGCACGCTTGATCGCCCGCATTCTCGCCAGCACCGACGGCGACCCAGCGGCCCGCCTTCAGGCGCTCCTCCTGATCTCCAGCCTTCTGGCATTCCAATCAGGGCGCAACATCACCTTGCGCACCATGCACTGGTCCACAATCGGACCGCAGGAGATGGCCACAGTGCTGTCCACCCTGAATGCCCAGATCGACGCCATCGGCCGCAGCCGATCTCGCCCGGCAAAACGTGCGACCGCAGCAGGGCGCAAAAAAGCCTCACCACGCTGAATGCGCCCGACGCTGCGCTGCCGCCGTACGCGGTAAAAGCCCGCGGGGAAATAGGCATCAGGCCGCCCGCGCGGTATGTTTCCCTGGGGGCATAGCCGATTCGCGTCGTCACACATCTTCAGGACCAAATTCAGGAGCAAACGCCCATGCGCAGCTTATCCGCCGTTCGTGCAGGCCTCATCGCAGTGCTGGCCTTGGCCGCCGCCACGTTCGCGCCAGCCGCCTACGCCGACGAAGGCGGCATCACCTTCAGCGTGGTCAAGGCCGGCTTTGTCATCGGCGGCTCGGCCGGCTCGGGCACGCTCTTCTTCCACGGCAGACGCTACGCGCTCGGCATCGGCGGACTGAGCTACGGATTCACCTTCGGCGCTTCGGAAACGCACTTCCGCGGCACCGTGAGCCACATCCGCGGCCCAGGCGACGTCGCCGGCGTCTATGCCGCGGGCAATGTCGGCGCGGCCGTCGGGCGGGGCGCGCAGGCGATCGTGCTCACCAATCAGAAGGGCGCGGTGCTGACGCTCACCGGCAGTTCGGTCGGCGCCATCGTCAGCGCCGACCTCAATGGGCTGGTGATCACGGTGAAGTAATCGCTTCATTCTCCGATCCACAATTTCAAACAGCGTTGCGCGCTTTCCTCGCCCCACTTGCGGGGAGAGGGTGCCCGAGCTGCGAAAGCTGCGAGGGCGGGGGCTTTGCGAGCGGCGCTATAGCGGCCGTAGGGGGCGCTTATGACCGAAACGCTGGCGGGCGGCCACAAGGGCCGCCCCTACACACGACACGCATCTCGTTCTCGCGGCACGGTTTTGCGCCCGAGCTTTGTCAAACAGCAACGAACGGCCTCCCGAACAAATAAAGACGGGGGAGGCGGAGCGCCGAAAGGCGCGTACGCAACCAGCCGCGCCACACTCTCAGACGTTACCATCCGAAAGTGCTCCGGGCGCGGCGCGCGCCACGAATGATTCGCTCGCGCGAACCACCCGCTTCGGGCGCGCTCGCCTTCCGGCGCTCCGCTGCGGCTCTCGTCGCAGGGCGAACGCTGACGACTCGACCCAGGCCGCGCTTCACGCGATCAGGAGGACTCGGGCGTTACCCGCGCCATTGACCGCGCTTAAGCCAAGCACCTGGCTCGCCGGTCGTAATGCCGGCGGGGACGATGCCCAGGCCGCCCGAGTGCGGGGTTACGAGCCCCGCCCGCGGGAACCGCACCTGCTCCGCTTCAGGGATCGTCTCGAGAAGCGTCCCCCGTAGGCACAACGAGCAGGATGTTTTACTGTACCCGAAAGAAGGACATTTTGTCAATACGAAAGTGACATTCTATTCACGAGCAGAGACACAACATTCCGCCGGGCTCATCGGTGCGCCATCGTTTTTCGCCTCCCGGACCGACTGCGCGGGCCGCCTTTGGCGACATACCCGCAGCGCCACCAAGCACCGCAACCAAGCCGAGCCCAAAAACCCACGATTCGCTTGAACACGGCACCCCGCCCGCAGACACAACCGATCCAACTCTACGATTGCAACCTTTGGATGCGCTCGCTAATGTTGCGGCTGTTGGGGCGGTAGAGGGCACCGGTGATCGCACGCGCATTCCTGGCTGCCGCGGTGTTACTGTGTGCCCCCACGCTAGGACGCGCGAAGGAACCGGCAGCGACCTTGCGCGCGCTGCTTGCTCAATATCACTGCGCGGTAGTCGATCGCCTCGAACAGATTTATCGCGCCACTGCTACGACCAATCCGCAGAATTGGTTCCTGATCGTCTACTTCGTAGCGAATCCGAATGATTACGTGCAGTGCGTGTTCGACACCACGGAAGAGTTACGCTTTGCTTGACATTTATTGGGGGTACAATTAAGTGAAGATCACCTTCGATCCAGCGAAGCGTGATCTCACGCTGAAGCATCGAGGACTGGATTTCGCACGTGCGGCCGAAGTGTTTGTCGGTCGCACCGCGACGGTCGTAGACGACCGCCGCGATTACGGCGAGACTCGGTTCATCACTGCGGGCCATCTTGACGGCCGGTTAGTGGTGATGGTCTGGACGCAGCGGGGCGAGGCCGACCACGTCATCTCGATGAGGCACTGTCATGCCAAGGAAGAAGAAATCTGGCGCCGCCGCATGGACTGATCCCGACGATGCGCCGGAGCTGACGGAGAGGTTCTTCGATCGCGCCGAAATCCGGAAGGGTGAGAAGGTCCTGCGTCGCGGCCGGCCACCGCTACCCAACCCCAAACAGGCGGTGAAACTCCGTCTCGACACGGACGTGCTTGCTGCCTACCGCAAGACCGGCAGCGGCTGGCAGACGCGAATTAATTCGGATTTGCGCAAGGCGCGGAAATTGAAGGCAGGGTGAGCGGAGTCACCCGCGCCTCCTATTCGTCATTGCGAGCGACAGCGAATCAATCCCGCGCTGTGTCAAAGGCCTGAATTGCTTCGTCGCTGCCGCTCCTCGCAATGACGAGGCAATCACGCCCGCTCGACGCGGGCCGCGTAGCAGCCGGCCGCGGCGAAGTGAACGTGCAGAGAGTTAGTGGCCCTTTTGATTTCTAACATTCGCATGAGGCCATGCCGAAAGGAGATGCGAATGTTAGAATCGGACCACTAGCAACGCTTTTTGACTATTGTAGAATCCGTACCATTACCTCAGCTTCTTCCCGAGAGGGACCCTATGAACCATTCCCCCACTCCCATCACATCTCTCGCGGACCTTATGCAGGCACTCTCCGAAGTGGGGCCGCGCACGCTCGAACTTCAAACATCGGTGGCATGCCCTTTCTCTATCATCCTCCCTCCTGGATTCGCGCTGACAGGTAAAGATAAGGACAGCTGCATCCTCGGCTTCTCCAACGGGGACGGGATCGGGCTTACCGCCGACAACCGCGTTGCCAAGCTCACCGTCATCGCCACGCCCGCTGCCCGCGCGATTTACACCCAGACAGGTTTCGCCGACATGGGCAGCATCACCCTCGACGATCTGAGCGTCACCGGCCAGGTTTCCATCATCACGCGCAGCGGCACCGACAAGCTGAACCTCGTTGTGGACAGGCTGCACATTGCGGCCTGCGACTGCCGCCGATACAGCGAGCAGCCGCAGAAGTACGGTGTCAACGTGTATCAGGGCGCGTTGACCGTTTACAACTTCAGCGGCGATGCCCGGTCGACAATCAGCGCCTCGCTTAGCAACATCTCTGCGGGCGCAAGAAATGCTCCCGTGATTGGTTCGGGCATCTTCGTGAGCGGCTTCGGCGACCAGGGCGGATGGGTGCAGCTCGACAAGCTCACCACCGGCGCCGTGTATTCCTGCGGCATGCTGCCGTATGGCACCGCCGACGTCATCACGGCCGGCGTGTTCATCGTCTATGGCGTGAAGGCGAAGCTCGTGGAACATTTCGGCGAAGTCGTCACCTACGGCGTGAACGATATGGTTTTGGATACATGGGGCGCGGTCGAGGACTGGCGCGTGCATGCTCCGGTAGTCTCCTACGGCCCCAGCGGCATCGGCTTCGTCAACTTCGGCACCGTGAACAACTTCGTCGCCGAAAGGGAGATCGTCACGCACGGGCTCGGCGCCCGCGGGTTCAACCAATACGACGGCACCGTAAAGAACATCCGGTTTAAGTCGATCGAGACCTTTGGCGACGGCTCAATCGGCATCCAGGTGAGCAAACCTGTCGGCACTATCGTAGTCGATGATAGCATCATCACGCATGGCTCGGTCGGGAACACTCTCGTCAAGGGCGTCAACATGCAGCTTCCGGCCGCGGCCTTCAGCGTCAAGCCCGGCGGTATCGTCGAAAAGCTGGTAGTGAATGGCGACGTCGTCACCCATGGCACCAAGGTCGCAACCTACGCCGTCGAGGGAGGGAGAGTCGGCGCGATCGATATCAAGGGCAGGGTGCTCGCGCATGGACAGGATTCCAGCGCTCTGCTGATCGCCAACAAGGGCTCCACGCCGCTAACCAACGTGCGCGCCAACGCGGCGGCTGGCAAGGCATTAGTGGTGGAAGATGGTGAAGTGACAGATCGAACTGGCTTGTCTATCTAGACGACCGATTCCATGAACCTGCGCATGGAACGGGTAGTTGGTTGACGGATTCCGTCACACCATCTTTGTGAGGGACGACCACTTTCGGCGCTATAACCTCCGCGCCCGCCCGTTACCCCATCTGCGGTCTGCCAGGCTGTGCCCGTCCGAGCTCCGCCGACCTGAGAACCGGCTCACGTCTGCTCTCTATGCCTCTTGCAGTCTGTCGCCGGCTTGTTGAAAAGCGTATGATGCGTCATTCACCATCGGCCCCTCGCACGGAGTATTCGGCATGAAGAAGCGAAAGTCTGCGGCCGCCAAAAAGCGCCGCACAACGTCAAAAGTGCCTCACCCCGGCATGATGGGCGATGGTACCGAGGAGCAGAGCCTCGGTGAACGTGGCAATCCGGCGGCCCGAATCAAGAAAAAAGAAGTGGTCGCTGCCTTCGGCAGGAAGAAGCGGAAGCAAGGGTAGGCAAAGACTCGAAGCGTCGTGCCCACGGCTGAAACTTAGGCTTCCTCGAAAGTGAACTGCTTGAGCGCGGCGAGGTCCATCGCTGTCCTTGATCGGCCGGTCGGTCAGGTTGAGGTAGACCGCATCCGCCGCGTGATCCACTCTCATTTGTATGGTTTCTCCATTCTTGCCCGGCGACCGCAGGTACAAAGACGCGGCTGCTTGGCACAAAGCCGGGCATGATGGCGTGGTTTCGTCTTGCCGGAAGCCTACCTCCGACTCGATCGAGCATGATCCGGGCAGTCCACAGGGCAGCATTTAGACTGCCCGCCAATTTCTATTTGTCCACAAGCTCGTCTTGCCGACATTTATCCATGCGCAGTTAGCTCCCCTGTTTAGCTCCGCTATCACACAGGAGGTTGAAATGCCAACTTCGGCCAACGATCCGGCAATTCTTGCAATTGAGAATTACTGGAAAGCCTTGGAAGCATGGCGTGCCGCTGATCGGCGAATAAAGTATCTGCGAAAGAAGGTGCCCGCCGACGTGACGCGATCACCGCGCGTACAAGTGTCGCACTATCTGCGAGGCAGAGACGACAAGACGGGCGCTGAGATCAAGGAGCCGATCTACGTGCATAGTGAATGGGCCATCAAGGATCACGTTCGAAGAGACTGTAAGACGATGCTCTCAATTTGGGCCGGACCCTCATGGGTCTATGATCCAAAAGCAAGAAACGG
>JASHRW010000084.1 GCA_030037065.1 Xanthobacteraceae bacterium | reverse complement strand
TTCAGGCGTGCGATTTTGATCGGGTATTTCCTTGCGATAGCGACCGTGCGATCGGTCGAAGCGCCATCGGCCAGAATGACTTCGCCGTCGATGTCCGCAAGCGCGGCCAGCGCGCTCTCGATGGCGGCCGCGATGTGGCGCTCCTCGTTGAATGCCTTGATGATGATGCTGACGCTCGGCCGTTTTGCTTCCGCCATACTGTCCTCGGCCGGTCACATGTGCGCCACAGGATGGCCGAAACGCGAATTGATTGCACGGCTCAGACCGTTGAGCTTGCATTGCAGCGTCGCGGCGTTCTCTTCCCATGTCAGGCAGACCCGCGGCAGCGCGTGCAGATGATCCCGATGCTCCGGAAAGAGCGTACCGGGCCGCGTGGTGACGGCGGTGCGGAAGCCGACGGCGCGCGAGATGGCCGCTTCCCGATCGCCGCAGGCCCCGGCATGGCCGAACGGATAGGCATTGTGAGTCACGGGCGTCCCGGTGAGCTCTTCGAGGTATTTGCGATTGTCGCCCATTTCCGCGCGGACAATCTCGGCGGGCGCGCGCGCCAAATTCCGGTGGCTCGTCGTGTGGCCGCCGATGGTGACGAGCGGATGTTGCGAGAACGTACGGATTTGTCGTTCCGTCAATGCCTCGCGATCAACCAGCGCCGGAATTTGGATGTTCGCCGCGACCAAGACTTCCCGGATGGCGGGCAGCAGCTCGAAATTGTCATGAATGGCGCTCTCGATGATCGAATACACGCGCTGCTTGCTTGCCCGATCCGGGCATCGCAAACGTCCGAGCGTGGGTAATTTGAGCTCATTATGCGAACGCACCAGCTCGACAATGCCGAACCACCAGGCGTCGATATCGCGACGGATCATGCCGGTTGGCACATAGACGGTAAACGGCGCTGCGAATTTCTCCATGACCGGCAGCGCTTTGGTCAGATTGTCGGCAAATCCGTCATCGAAGGTGAAGGCGACGAACGGCCTCGCCGACGGCGCGTTCAAACGTTCCACCGTTTCGTCAAGCGTGACGAAATCCAGTTGTTGCAGCCGAAGCTGGCGCAGGATCCATTCCAGCTTGCCGACCGTGCAGCGCAGCGCGTGGTCGGGGCAGAACGCATCGTCATCGACGATGCTGTGAAACGCAAAGATGACGCCGCGACCGCGATAGCGGAACCCCAATGCCCGGCTCAGACCGGTCACATGGGCCGTCAGATAGACGCCGCTCTTGATCAGGGGGTGGACTTGCACCGTTTATCCCGCTCGGCTTTTGTCGGCTCACGCGACGAACCGGCACGCGCCATGAGGGCCTCGCGCTTGCAAAAACACATAATCAATTCAGCTCCAAGGTGTGCCCTTTCGTCGGAGTAACCCTAACGCCAGATCGAAGCCGCGGCGCAATTGCGCGGCCGCACGAGGCGAGTTTCATAGCGTAGACGGTTTCAGAGCGGGATGATGAGTGCCAACATGGAGCGCACTCGCCTTCCGATTTGACGGTCGTATCACGAGAAATTCATTGTCGGTCAGTGCGCGATGACTTTGATGCAAGAGAGTGCCGTGCACGGCATTTACGATGATGGTGCGTACCTCAGGAGAAATCCGACCTGGCACGCCGAAGATTCGCCGTGGAAGGCCCGGCAGATCGAAAAAATTTTGCGACGAAACGGGTTAGCGCCTCGCAGCATCGCCGAAGTCGGATGCGGCGCGGGCGAAATTTTGGTGCAGTTGCAGAAAGCATTTCCGAACTCGGACTATTTCGGGTTTGAGATTTCGCCGCAGGCATTTTCGCTGTGCCGCGAACGAGAAAGCTCCCGCATCCATTTCCAGCTGAAAGATTTGCTTGCGGAAGAAGCGGGATATTTCGACGTGCTGCTCGCCATCGACGTGCTCGAGCACATCGACGATTATCTGGGATTCCTCAAGAACCTCAAGGACAAGGCGCGGTTCAAGATATTTCACATCCCGCTCGACCTTTCGCTGCAAACGCTCTTTCGAGTCGGCCCGATTCTCAAGCAGCGGGAGGTGGTGGGCCACCTTCATTATTTTTTCAAGGATACGGCGCTCGCCACCCTGAAGTATTGCGGTTATGAGGTAATCGACAGCTTCTACACTCCAGCAGCGATCGAAGGGGCGCGTCTGTCCCTCGGCGCACGGATACTGAAGCTGCCGCGCAAATTCCTGTTCAACGTCAACGCTGATGCCACGGTGCGGATTTTGGGCGGCTATTCCCTGCTCGTTCTCGCCCGATAAGTTCTGTTCATGAGCCGCGGCGGCGCCGCTAACTCGCCGTCGAGACTACGCCGCCTGTTCGCCGGTAAGCACTGCGCCACGCACTTTGCGCGCGTCAATGCCTAGACCGGAAGCGATCTCATCGAGCTTGCCGCGACTCGTCTCGTCAGCCTTGGTCACGAGCACGATGTGATCGACCAGGCCGGCAAAAAAGCGGGTGCTCGGATCGCGGCTCAGATCCATGGCGGCGACAATCACTAAGTCGAATTGCTTGGTTTGCGCGAAAGCCGCTTTCACGTCCCCATCCTCGATCTTCCGATCGCGGCGGCTTTTCGGTGAAACGAATGGGATCAGATTGATGTTGGTGTCGCCGTCGCGGACGACGGCATCGGCGAGGCGCCGGGCGCCGACAGCCACATCGACGAGCCCGGCCTCGCTCCGATCGGCGCCGATCGTCGAAAGCGTGCGGCGTTGCAAGTCGGCATCGATCAGCAGCACGCGGTGCTTGGCCGCCGCCAACGCCGCAAGAGTGAGCGCCACCGCCGCGCTGTCGCTGTCATCGTGAGAAGCGATGATCAATATGCTCGGATTGCCGCTGTTGTGGTGGCTCGCCAGAACCGTCTCGTACACTTTGCGGATTCCGGCAGTGAACCGCGAGTCCGGTTGCTCCGGTACGGCGGAACTGCGGATGGCGTTGACGCCCGGCAGCTTCGCCAACACCGGAACGCTCGGCGCAGCTTCATCGAGCGGGGCGGATTCGGGCTTGCCGGCGAAAATGCGGCGTCGCAGCATCAGGTTTGGCAGTCGCAAGTTCGGCAGCCGCGGCACCGCGTCCGGCCGCGCGTCGCGCAACATGACCAGCCCGCTGCCGGCGGCGACACCGAGGATAATTGCACCCAGCGCTATGATCGTATTCGACGGCGGCGAAGACCGGTTTTGCGGCACGTCGGCCTTGGAGATCACCTGGATATTCTTGGTGTCGACGCGCTCTTGCGCGCCGGTCTCGCGCGCGCGCACTAAGAACGCTTCGTAGACCGCACGGCTTGCCTGCACATCGCGCTGCAGTTCGCGCAGATCGATCAAGGCCGCGTCGGTGGTCAACGCGGCTTGCTTGAGCGCATCGACATTGCGCTCGAGCAAATCTTGGCTGGTTTTGGCGCTCTGGTAATCGGCGCGGGCCGCCAGCGCGATACGATTGACCTCGTCGTCGATCATGCGCTTGAGCCGCTCGGCCTGTGCGTGAACCTCGATCACCGCCGGATGGCGGGCGCCGAGGCTGGTGGTCTGCAGCGCCTCTTGGCGCATGATCTCAGCATATTGGCTGCGCAGCGCGGTGATGGTCTGCGACTGTACCGCCGCCGGGAAGGCGCCGATATCCTCCTTGGATCTTTGCACTGCTTCGACTTCATCGAGGCGCGCTTTCGCCGCGGCAGTTCGGGCACGCGCCGCTGCCAATTGAGCGTCGAGATCGGCAAGCTGCTCCTCGTTAATCAGGTGACCGTTGGCGTCGACGATGTTGTGACTCGCCTTGAATTGCTCGACCCGTTCCTCGGCCCGATGCACACTCTCCTTCAACTCGTTTAGGCGCGCGCTCAAAGATTGCGAAACCTGACGGGCGGCATCAGCCCGCACGGCTGTTTGCTCCGCGAGGTAGGCCTGGGCGACGGCATTAGCCAAGCGGGCCGCCTTCGCCGCTTGCTCGCTGGTCACCGCGACGTCCACAACATAAGTGCGCTCAGCGCGGATCACGCGGAGGTGTTGCCTGAGGGCGTTCAACGCCACGAGCGACGGATCGGCGGCAACCGCGTCGCCGCGCCCCAAGGCAGCCAGCATTCGATTTGCAAACGCGCGCAAAGGCGAAGGTCTGCCAACGAATTCCGGATCGTGCGCTAAACCCTGCGAAGTGACGACGCTGCGTAACACATCGTCGGAACTAAGCACGCGTACCTGGCTGTCGACTGCAAGCAGCGCCGTATCGCTCATCTGCGTAGACGGAGTTGGATCGTTGGTGACGGCGCGTAGATCGGCCGGATCGATCAGGATTTCGGTGCTCGCGGTGTAGCGGTGTGGCGCAACGAGCACGAGCAAGCCGGCCAACAAAAGGCACGCCGCCGTGGTCGATAAAATAATCGTCCTGCCACGCCACAGCGCCGTGCAGATTTTCAGGACATCGAATTCGGCGGGGGGAGCGACCGGCGATTCCGTGCTGGCAGCGACTGCCGGGTGGACCTGACGCGGCACTTCAAACATCGGACACTCGACTGTCTCTCGAACGCGGGCCGCGCTGGCGACGCAATCAATTATCGGCACTCGCGGCCGGCAGACGCGCAATCAACGCGCACGGTGCCTGGCATGTCCAGACATCTTCGCAATTTTACGACGTTCATAGATGATTAAAGTTAATGCGCGGTGTATGCCGGTTGCCGGCGGCCTAGCGCGGCCGAAAACCGCGCAACAGGCGAAACAAACCGGCGGCTATGACGATCATCACAACAACCGGAAGCCAGAACAACATCAGTCCAAGCGCCGTGACAATGACGAAAACCACGATCGCGGCGATTGCCAATATCAGCAGCGCCATGCCGAACGGACCGATGCGGGTGACATAAACGCGCTGCGTTCCGCTATAGGCATCGTCGCGCCATGGCGAATTCCGCCAATCCGATTGATGCCTGCCGGGTGGGATGATCTCCGGCTCTACGCGGGGCCGTTCCGGCTGGTTGCTGTCGTCAGTCATGACGTGAACGCTTCGTCCTCGTGGTTAATCGTTATGTAAGCTCGCCGGCAACGATCACAAGCGGCGCAGTTCCCCACCCCGCGCCTGTAACAGCCGTTCAGCGCGCGCTTGTGCGCGCACGATGCTCGTGCAGAAATTTCGCTAATTGCTCGCGCAGGCTTTCGTCGCGCTCGCCTTTGTGACCGAGCGACACCGCTCGCTCGAACAGCGTGTGCTGCAGCTCCTGCGGCAAATGGCTCCACAGATCGGCCGCCGCCGCTCCCAGCACGAGGAAGTGACGCGCGCTGTTGTCGTCTGCGGCAAGCGGTCGCGATGACGCTGGCATCGATGCTCCCATGGCAAATTGACGCGCAACCCTAACCGAGCGTGTCGGCCCGGGCAACTTTGACGCTGATAAGCTGTCGCTGCCACGCTTTAGCTTGGCGCGACTTCCAGCAAATCGAACCGCCCGATTCGATAAACGGCGAAGGAAACCAACCAGCTGCCGGCAAAGATCGCGATGATCAGATAGCCGAGGCTGTCGAAGTTCTCGTTGAGCGAACCGACAAAGCCCCAGAATGGCCCGTCAAACTTGAGCTGATCGGCCAGAAGCCCAAGCGCTTCTATGCCGCCGACGAGGACAGCGACCAGCACCGAAACGAAGGTAATCGTCAGGTTGTAATAGAGCTTGCGGATCGGCTTGGTGAAAGCCCAGCCATAGGCGCCGAGCATCAGAATGCCGTCGGTGGTGTCAATCAGCGACATGCCGGCGGTGAACAACGCCGGGAAAACCATGATCGACCAGATCGGCAGTTCTTTGGAGGCTTCAGCTGCGGCAATGCCGAGAAGGGCGATCTCGGTCGCGGTATCGAACCCCAATCCGAATAAGAAGCCCAGCGGGTACATGTGCCAGCTACGCGTCACCAGGCGAAACATCGGGCGGAACATCCGGCCGAGCAGCCCGCGTTCCGCCAGCAGATGATTGAGGTCCTCTTCGACGAATGCGCCGCCGCGCCGAACGCGCCGGAAGGTGCGATACACCGACGCAAGGATAAGCAGGTTGGCGGCGGCGACGAGAAACAGAAAAGCCGCCGACACCAGCGTGCCGATCACTCCGCCGACGATCTTGAACGATTGAAAACGTCCTTCGAGCGCTCCAGCGGCAAGAGCGATTGCGGCGGACGCAAGCACGACCACTGTCGAATGGCCGAGCGAGAAGAACAAACCGACTGCGACCGGCCGTTTGCGTTCCTGCATCAGTTTGCGGGTGACGTTGTCGATCGCAGCGATATGGTCGGCGTCAACGGCATGGCGCAGGCCAAACGTGTAGGCGAGGAATGCGGTGCCAACCAGCACCGGGTAGTCACGGAAGGCGATCAGCGCCCAAATCCATGCCAGCACGTTGGCGCCGATGAGCACGACATAGATGCCGGCAACTTTGCTGCGCAATTCGGCTTCCCGATCGTCCAATAGCCTGCCGACCGTGGTCGGCATGTACATACTCCGCGTCCAACAGTCGTCGGCAGCGGTTGCGGCAGCATCGATACGATGCTGCCTCTGCGCGCGCAAGAGTGAGTGAGATAACGTGACGAAATCGTCATACCCGATGGACGTGTCGAAAGTGGGCGAAAATCCCGGCGTCCATGCACGATCAGTGCGGTTTGATTCCTGCCTCGCGGATGACATCGCCCCACTTCTGAGTCTCCTCCTTGAGGAAGGCGGCCGTTTCGGCGGGCGTACCCCCGCCGGGGCGCAGATTGAGTTTTTGGAACCGATCGAGCAGTTCCGGATCCTTCATCGCCTTGTTGAGTGCGTCGTTGAGCTTGGCGACAATCGCGTCCGGCGTCTTCGGTGGCGCGGTCAGCGCCTGCCAAGTCACCGACACGCAGCCTGGCACGCCGGCCTCCGCAAGCGTCGGGATGTCCGGGATCGCAGGAATGCGCTTCTCGGCCGCGACCGCGAGAATTCTCGCCTTGCCGGCTTTGTAGAGCGGCAGCGACGTGGCTATCTCGGTGAACATGAGATCGACGTGGCCGGCGATGATGTCGTTGAGCGCCGGCGCGGTGCCCTTATAGGGCACATGGACGAGCTGGACTTTAGCGAGCTTTTCAAACAGTGCGGCAGTCAGGTGCGACGTGGTGCCGATACCTTGCGAGGCGAAATTGAGCTTGCCGGGATTGGCCTTGGCGTAGGCGATCAACTCCTGCACGGTCTTGGCGGGGAAATCCGGCCGCACCAGGAGCACGTTGTCGACATACGACAAAATCGCAATTGGCGTCAGCTTGGTCGGGTCGTAGTCGAGTGACGTATAAAGGAATTGGTTTGTCGTGATCGGCGCCGGCTGCGAGGCGAGCAAGGTGTAGCCGTCGGGCGCGGAATGGTAGACCGCATCGGCGGCGAGACTGCCGCCGGCGCCGGCTTTGTTCTCGACGGCGAGCGGTTGGCCGAGGACAGCCCGCATCTTGGCAGTAACCAATCTGGTCACGGCATCGACGCCGCCGCCCGCCGGCACCGATACGATGACCCGGATCGGATGGTCGGGATAATTGGCTGAGCCTTCCTCCGCGTTAGTTGCGGCCGGCGCCAGAACAAAGCCGAGAGTGGTGACGAGAGCGGAGCGTCTCGAAATTGCGCGACCAGACACGGTGAAAGCTCCTGAGAATTTCGGCGAGCCGCCGTTATGCCACAGCGCAGAAAGGAGGTTAAGTCCCATGCTCTGACGCCGCAGCGGCATATGCGTCGTGCATGCAGTTGCGCGTTCGCGGGCGGTTCACAAACCGCGCCGGCGCCCATAGGATCGCGCCGACAGGGAGAAGCGCAGCTATGAGTAAGCTCGATTCCATTCTCGAAGAACTGGTGACCGCCAACCGCATTCTGGCAAACGAAGGCGTGGTCGATTCGTTCGGCCATGTTAGCGCCCGGCATCCCGATAATCCGCAGTATTATCTGCTCTCGCGCGCGCGCGCCCCCGAGCGCATCGAGCGCGACGACATTGTCGAATACCACCTCGACGGCACGCCGATCGACGAGCGCGGTCGGGCGCCTTATCTCGAACGCTTCATTCATGGCGCCGTCTACGAGCAGCGGCCGGACGTGCACGCGGTGGTGCACAACCATTCGCCAAGCGTGATCCCGTTCGGCGTCACCGGAAAAAAACTAAGACCGCTTCTGCATATGTGCGCGTCGATCGGCCACGAAGTGCCGATCTGGGATTCTCACGACAAATTCGGCGATACCACGCTCCTGGTCACCGACATGGACATGGGCCGCGACCTCGCCCGCACGCTGGGCCCGCGCCCGACAGCGCTGATGCGCGGCCACGGCGCCACCGTGGTGGGCCGCTCGGTCCGCCACGCGGTCTTCGTCTCGGTCTATCTGGAAGTCGGCGCCAAGCTGCAGATGCAGTCGATGGCCATTGGCGAGATCAAATATTTGACGCCCGGCGAAGTCGACAAGATCGTCGCCCGTGTTTCCGATTACACGCTCAACCGCGCCTGGGAAAATTGGGCGCGCCGTGCGGAACGGGAGATGCAGGCGGTCTGAACGCTCCGGCCACCGGCGAAAGATTGCGCCGTCGTTCTCAAATTCCGAATGCGGTCTGCAACGCGGTGCGGATGCGCGCGACTACGCCGTCCCATTCTTGCGGCTCGTCCTGACGGAACAGGCGCGCAGTCGGATACCAGGGGCTATCATTGCGATCGACCAGCCAGCGCCAGTCGGTAATGTACGGCAACAAAATCCAGACCGGGCGCGCCAGCGCGCCGGCGAGGTGGGCAACGGCGGTATCGACCGAGACGACGAGATCCAGATTCGACATCAGCGCGGCCGTGTCGGTGAAGTCCTTCAGTTGGTCGCCGAAGTGGATGAGATTGCCGCACTCGTGCAGCATCGCGGCGTCGTCATCGCGGATGTAGGGTTGTAAGCTCACATAGGTCGCATTGAGCTCGAAGAGCGGCGACAAAGCGCCGAGCCCGATCGAACGATTATGGTCGTTCTTCTGAGCCGGCCGGCCCGACCAGACGAGGCCGACCCGGGGGCGCGTTCCTGGACCCAATCGCGCGCTCCACTCCATGGCCAGGTGCGGTGGAGCGCTCAGATAAGGCGTTGCCGCCGGGATCGTCTCGAGCGTCGTCGCAAAGGCCAGCGGCAGGCTCAGCAGCGGGCAATGACGGTCGAAGTCCGGCAGCGGATCGCCCGGCAAGACAATCTGCGCCACGCCGGGCAAAGAGCGCATCAGTCCCTGCAGCGGCTCCTGCACTTCGAGGATCACGCGAGCGCCGCGCTCCGCAACGCGCGGGACGTAACGGCAGAACTGTATCGTGTCGCCAAAACCCTGCTCGGCGTGGAGCAGGATGCTCTCGCCGGCGATCTCGCCCGATCCAAGCCACAGCGGCTGGGTGTAATTGCGCTGATGACTTTTCTGCTCGCGGGTCTGCCAACGCCATTCGTATTTTTGCCAGCCGCGGAAGAGATCGCCGGTCGTCAGGCGGCAGCACGCCTCGTTGAAATGGGCCTCAGCGTAATCGGGCCTTATGGCCAGTACGCGGGCGTTGTCCGCGAGTGCCTCGTCGAAGCGTTTCAGTCGGTAAAGCGTGACGCTGCGATTATACAGGGCTTCGGCATAATCCGGCCGCGCGGCGAGCGCACGATCGTAGCTTGCCAGCGCCTCGCCGGACCGTTTCAAGGCATGGAGCGCGTTGCCGCGGTAGCAGTGCGCCTCGGCGAAATCGGGACGTATCGTCAGCGCCCGGTCGCAGCTCGTGAGCGCCTCGTCGAAGCGCTTGAGCGCATACAGGATCACGCCGCGATTGGACAGCGCCTCGACGGAGCTGGGCTGCACGGCAAGCGCTTGATCGCAGCTAGTCAGCGCCTCATCCAGCCGCTCCAGCGCCTGCAGCGTTGCGGCGCGGTTGCGCAGGACCTCGGCATAGCCGGGTCGCAGCGCGAGCGCGCGCTCATAGTCCGTCAGCGCCTCGTCGAAACGCTCCATCGCCTGCAACGCGACGCCGCGGTTGCAAAGCGCCTCGGCAAAATCCGGCCGCAGCGCCAGCGCCCGGTCGCAGCTCTTGAGCGCTTCGTCGAAGCGCTTGAGCGCGGAGAGCGCATTGCCGCGATTGCACAGCGCCTCGATATAATCAGGCCGCAGCACCAGCGCGCGGTCGTAGCTCGCAAGCGCCTCCTCGAACCGCCGCAGCGCGTAAAGCGCGACACCGCGATTGCAAAACGCTTCGGCATAGGCAGGTCGCAGCGACAGGGCGCGATCGAAACTCGCCACCGCATCATCGAAGCGTTCGAGCCCGTAGAGCGCGTTGCCGCGATTGTAATGCGCTTCGGCGTAATCCGGCCGCAGCGCCAGCGCGCAGTCGTAGCGCATCAGTGCCGCGGTGAACCGCCCCAGTGCATGAAGCACGATGCCGCAATTGCTGAGGGCGACGGCGTTGTCGGGATTTGATTGCAGCGCAAGCTCCAGCTGACACACGGCGCCACCCAGATCGCCGCGCTGGTGCAGGATAATGCCGAGAAGGTGACGGCTGTCGCCGTGATCGGGATGTGCTGCAATAATTGTGCGGCAGATGTTTTCCGCCTCAGCCATTCGTCCGGCACGGTGCAGCTTCACGCCGTCGGCGAACAGCGCCGCCAATGCAGGCGGCGGCTGGGACGGAAGGTCGGCGCGCTCGCGCCCCAAGGCGGAATTTGGATTGTTGCTCATCGCCGGCTTGTCCGGAGTGGGCCAACACTTCGGACAAGGCCCCGGACACAATGCGCTGAGTCGGCCGCGCGGCCAAGCGAATAATGCCGGCGCCCTGTCCGGTGGCGCCGCGGCAGCGATGTGGTCTGCGCGGTCGGTGCTAAGTGTTTTGCGTGACAGTGCTTACGAACTTGGCACCGACATCCGAACCTTGACGCCAGACAACTCTGTAGGTGCCATCCCGCGCCGGCCCGCCATTGCCGTGGAACAGCAGTACGAATTCGTCGAATGTCTCAAGTCCGTTGAGTTGCAGGCGAACGCCTTCGATCGAGGAATTGGTGACGAGCACGAAACGCGGAGCAATGCCAACCCCGAGCTTGATGGTGGCGAGCCGACCCAGGCGCTGACGCGGGTTTTTTCGTCTTTCTTCAAGCACCGGCAAATCTGTTTGCTCAATGTCCGGCGAACTCATCGTGGCGCCTCCAAATTGCGATCATGGCTCGGCGGGGTGAGAGCAGAGCCCGCCAGTGGAAATACCTACCGAGCGGCAATTGAGCGTAGCCTAACTCCGCCGCCCAAATTCTCGTTGGATTTTCTAAAAATGATGCGGCACAAGCCGCATCGAGCCGGCGCCCTGGCCGAGCCAGACGGATCACTTCAGCAAAACTCGACAATTTGAGCAGGCTTACTCCGCGGCCATCCGCACTTCCGGTGCAGCGGCGCGCACATCGGGATCGACGTGCTGTTCGAACTGCACGAAATTCTTCTGGAACATGTCGACGAGCTTGCGTGCGGTCTGGTCGAACTCAAGCTTGTTCTGCCAGGTCTTCTGCGGATAGAGCAGGTGCGGTTCCACGCCGGCGAGTTGGGTCGGGACCAAAAAGCCGAAATACGGATCGGTGCGGAAGTTCGCATTCTTGAGTGATCCGTCGAGCGCCGCCGAAAGCAGCGTGCGTGTCACCTTGATCGGCATGCGGCGACCGACGCCGTAGATGCCGCCGGTCCAGCCAGTATTGACCAACCAGCAATCGACCTCGTGCGCGCTGATCAGTTCGCGCAAGAGATTGCCATAGACCGACGGGTGCCGCGGCAGGAACGGCGCGGCGAAGCAGGTGGAGAATTCCGGCTGCACGCCGACGAGGCCCTTCTCGGTGCCGGCGACCTTCGCGGTATAGCCGGAGAGAAAGTGATACATCGCCTGCGCCGGCGTGAGCTTGGCGATCGGCGGCATGACGCCGAAGGCGTCGGCGGTGAGCAGCACAATGTTCTTCGGCATGCCGGCGCGTCCGGTGCGCGACGCGTTGGGAATGAAATCGAGCGGATAGGCTGCGCGGGTGTTTTCGGTCCTGGAATCGTCGTCGAAATCGCAGACGCGCGTGTCTGGATCGAATACGACATTTTCCAGCACGGTACCGAAGCGATGCGTCGTAGCGTAGATTTCCGGCTCAGCCTCGGCGGAAAGCTTGATGCACTTGGCGTAGCAACCGCCTTCGAAATTGAACACGCCCTGCGGGCCCCAGCCATGCTCGTCGTCGCCGATGAGCGTGCGCTTGGGGTCGGCGGAGAGCGTGGTCTTGCCGGTGCCGGACAGCCCGAAGAACAAAGCTACATCGCCAGCGGGCCCGACATTGGCGGAACAGTGCATCGGCATGACGCTGTCGGCCGGCAGATAATAATTCAGCACCGTGAATACCGACTTTTTCATCTCGCCGGCGTAATAGCTGCCACCGATCAGAATGATCCGCCGCGTGAAGTCGAGCGCGACAACGGTTTCACTGCGCACGTCGTGACGCTTGGGATCGGCCTTGAACGAGGGCAGGGAGAGGATGGTGAAGTCCGGCACGTAATGGGGAAGCTCGCTTCGTTCCGGCCGGATCAACAGCGCGCGGATGAACATGGAATGCCACGCGAGCTCATTATAAATGCGCGCCTTGATGCGGCATTTCGGATCGGCGCCGCCGTAGAGGTCTTGCGCGAACAGCGTCTTGCCGCGGGCATGGGCGAGAAAATCGTCGAGCAACAGCTGAAACTTTTCTGCCGACAAGCGGCCGTTCTTTTCCCACCAGACCGATTTCTCCGTCTGGGCATCGACGACAACGAACTTGTCCTTGGGACTTCTGCCGGTATGCACGCCGGTCTGGGCGCAGAA
>JASHRW010000083.1 GCA_030037065.1 Xanthobacteraceae bacterium | reverse complement strand
CGATCAAGGCATCCGCAACGTCAAAGATTCGCCTAAACGCGCTCAAGCTGCTCGCAATCTCGCCAAGAAGATGGGCGTAGAAATGAAGGAAATCTATCTCACGTCGGGCGATACCGATATGGTTGTCATCCTTGAAGCAGCAAACGGCGACAACGTCGCGAAATTCGCCATGGCGATCGGCGCCGGAGGTAATGTGCACACCAAAACCGCCCGCGCCTGGACGCAGGCCGAAATGCAAAAGCTGATATCGGAGCTGCCGTAGCGATTCGATTTCGGCGGCTGGTTTTCAAAACAAGATCAGCCGCCGCTCTCGATATCCCGGCTAAGCGGCAAGCTTCGCCGCTTTCGGCACTTCGCCGACGAGCTCACTCAGTGGCCTGTAGCGGAAGAAGAGGATCATGATAGCCGCCGCCACCAGCATGATGCACACCGCGAGCACGAGCGGCGCGACGAATGCGCCGGTCGCTTGCGCGATCACGCCGGTCAAATAGGGCGACAACGTCGCGCCAAGGATGCCGAAGAAATTCATCAGTCCGCTCAAAGTCCCGGTCTGATTCGGCGCAATGTCGGTGCAGATCGTCCAGAACGGGATCACGTAGAACGACAGGGCCGCATTGGCGATGATGATCATGGTCACCGCCAGTGTGTTGGATTCCGTCGTTGCGGCGATCAGCGTTGTGACCGCGTAGGTCACGGCGCCGACGCCGATAAAGAACTTGCGGTGGAAGCCGCCTTTGGTCCAACCGGCCGACGCCAGCCAATCCATCCCCCAGCCGGCGAAGTTCACCGCAATGAAGGCCACCAGGAAAGGCAATGCGCTCAACGCGCTGGCTTGGATGAGCGGGATGTGCCGGTAGTGGCTCAAATATTGCGGCAGCCAGGTCAGGAACAGATACTGGCAATACGGCAGCGCGAAGTACCCGATGTAGAACGGCCACAAAGCCGGAGAGGTCAGCAGGAGCCTATGCGGCACGGGCGCCTGCGCAGCGCGTTCCTTCGCTTCGCTGCTTTCGGCATGCGCACCCTCCGGCAGCGGATCGTCGAAATTCCGGGCGTAACTCCACCATGCGGCGGCGCCGACCAGGCCAAGAAGACCGAAGATCACGAAAATCCACAGCGGAGAACCGGTGGTGCTCAGAATGATGCCGGCGAAGAACACGCCCGCCGCCGGCCCAAGCTGCGCCCCCGACTGCACGAAGGCGGAGAAGCGGCCGCGCTTGGTGATCTGAGGGATGGCGCGCGCCACCGCGGCGACGCTTGCCGGAATGTACGGCCCCTCGAAAGCGCCAAGAAGCACGCGGAACATCGCGGTCAGCCACAGCACCGTCGGGGCGATCGGCGTCAGGAGAACCCAAAGCGACCAGCCGGCCATGGCGCCCGCGAGCGTGCGGCGGGGACCAAATCTGTCGGCAATCCAGCCGCCGACCGGCTGCAGGATGAGGTAGCCTAGCGAGAAGGCGCTCAACATGGTGCCGATGATCGAAGGCGCCCAGCCGTATTCTTTCGCCCAGGCCGCGGCGGCGACGCTGAAATTGGTGCGGTCGGCCCACAGCAGCACGCTGCCGACGAAGAACACGGTCGCCGTGACTGCCCAATTGATCGGCCGAGTATCCGGTCGGTCTTTGCCCCCTGACATGGTGTGTCTCCCCACTCTTTGGCTTCAGTTTTCCCACTTCGGAAGGCCGAAGTTCTTGCCGAAGACATTTAAAGCCGCAGCGCTCGCGGCACTTGCCGTTTAGGTCAGCATGGTACGCAGCGCCGCCCAAGTCCAGGGGTGGACCAATGTTCCATTACGGCCGGTGCAGGACGCGGCTTCGCATCCGTGAGCATCGGAAGGAGAGGGGCGCAAACTCGACCGTACATACAAAAAATTTAAGGCCGGGCTTTCGCCCGGCCCTTCGTTCACTTCGCCGGCTATTCATCTTGCCGGATAAACGTGGGCTCGGAGTCCTACCGCAACGCCGTTTTCCAAGCGTCAGGGATTTCCTTAGCCCACGCCGCCTCGATCTGCTTGACCACATTGTCGGGCAGCGGGACGTAATCGAGCGCTTTGGCCTGGGCTTGGCCATCCTTGAGCGCCCAGTCAAGGAATTTGAGCACGAGACGATTCTGATCTGGCGGGCTATCTTTGCGCAGCAGCATGTAAGTCGCTGCCGTGATCGGCCAGCTCTTATCGCCGGGCTGATTGGTCAGGATCAGATAAAAGTCCTGCACTTTGCTGAAGTCGGCGTTCGCGGCTGCTGCCTGAAACGCCGCCATCGCCGGGGTGATGCGCTTGCCGGCCATGTTGACCATGTCGGTATAGGTGAGCTTGTTCTGGATGACGTAGGCGTACTCGACATAGCCGATGGCGCCGTCCACCTGCTGAACATAGGAGGCAACGCCGGGATTGCCTTTGCCGCCGACGCCGTTCGGCCAATTGACGGCAGTGCCCTCGCCGACCTTGGTCTTCCACTCGTCGCTGACCTTCGACAGATAATCGGTAAAATTGAAGGTGGTGCCGGATCCATCGGAGCGATGCACCGTGGTGATCGCCTGATGCGGCAACTTCACGTTCGGATTAAGCTTCTTGATCGCCGGGTCATCCCAATAGGCGATATCCCCAAGATATACCTTGGCAAGCGTTGGTCCGTCGAAGACGAGTGCGCCGGGCTTGATGCCCGCCAGGTGCACAACCGGCGTGATCGAAATGATCACTTGTGGAAACTGCACGAGACCTTGTTTGGTTACGTCATCGGGCTTCAACGGCATGTCTGTGTTGGCAAACAGCACAGTCTTCGACTCGATCTGCTTGATGCCGCCGCCAGAGCCGATCGGCTGATAGTTGACGGTGTCGCCGGTCTGCGTCGCATATTGGGCTGCCCACTTTGAAAGCACTGGGTAGATTGCGGTTCCGCCGGCGCCGGTCAGGCTCGCGGCATGGGCACTTACGGTCATTGAAACAGCTGCAGCCGCCATAGCTGCAACTAAGCTGGTTCGCATGCGGTCTCTCCTGTTAAATCGGGCTGAATTCGGAGTCTCGCGGATTCGGATGTCGCCCGAGACCTGTCGCACGCTCTTAGTAAGGTGCTTTTTGTTTCAGTTTGATGACAGGGCAGTGGCGCCTTGATGCATTCCCTTTGAACCCATCAGTGCAGTCCGGATTATCGCGTGGATTCAACGGTGCGTGGACGCCAAGAGATCTAGTCGGCGAGCAAACCTCCCAGCGACAGAACGCCGCTTGGGATTACGTGCAGGAGGACTCGCGTAAGGAGCGCTGACATCGCGCTGCTCGCGTTGGCCGCCCCATGAACCTGAATTTCCCTCGCCTTATTAAGGGTTTGCATTGTCATCCAAACGTCATCTCGCGCTCATAGAAACATCGCGGTAGGAACGGCGCGCCTGTCACGGCAGGCGGCAGGCGGGCAGCAGACAGCCAAACTGCTCTTGGCCGCTGAGTAGATATGCCGGCGGCCAGCACGCGTGCTTGCACCGCAGCCGGTAAGTCGTTTGAGTGGGCCCTCCAGCAGTCATGCAGGAGTGCCGCAATGGAGCCTACGCGGAGGCGTGCCATGGTTGACGTTGCACTGCAGAGCGACGCGCTCGGATCGGCAGAGGCGGCAACACGGGCTGCGGTCCTCGATCGGCTCCGCCTTGGCGACGCCGTGTTTCGCTCCCTGACGCGTGCCGCAGCGTTCGCAGTATTGCTGCTCCTTAGCGGCGTCATTGTCTCGCTGTTTATCGGCGCGCTGCCAGCGATCAGGCAGTTCGGTTTAGGGTTCCTGATTTCGCAGCAGTGGAATCCGGTGAGCGACACGTTCGGCGGATTGGCGCCGATATACGGCACAATCATCACCTCCTTCATCGCCATGTTGATCGCGGTCCCCGTGGGACTGATGATCGCCTTCTTCCTCACCGAACTGTGCCCACAATGGCTGCGACGACCGATCGGCATTGCCATCGAATTGCTCGCCGGCATCCCCAGCATTATTTATGGCATTTGGGGTCTTTTCATTTTTGCTCCCTTCCTGCAGCAGACACTACAGCCTTTCCTCATTGACACGCTCGGCAATGTACCGTTGATCGCGCCGCTGTTCGCCGGCCCGCCGTTCGGCATCGGCATGCTGACGGCCGGACTCATTCTCGCCATCATGGTGCTGCCGTTTATCACTTCGATCAGCCGCGACGTGTTCGAGGCGGTTCCCCCCGTGCTCAAGGAGGCGGCCTATGGCGTGGGTTGTACGACCTGGGAGGTCGTGCGCCACGTCGTGTTGCCATACGCCAGGGTTGGCGTCATCGGCGGTGTGATGCTTGCTCTCGGCCGCGCGCTTGGCGAAACCATGGCGGTGACCTTCGTCATTGGCAATGCTCACCGCATCTCGGCTTCCTTGCTGGCGCCAGGCACCACCATCTCAGCCGTCATTGCGAATGAGTTCACCGAGGCGGTCAGCACGCTATACACCTCGTCTCTTATCGAACTCGGCTTGATCCTGTTCGTCATCACCTTCGTCGTGCTCGCCATAGCGCGCTATTTGCTGCTGCGGATCGAGCGCCGGATCGGGTGATATCATGGCCGTACGCTACGCCGTCCGCCGTCATCGCAATACCACCGCGACCGTGCTCGCACTCGTTGCTACCGCGATCGGATTGGGTTGGCTGGTGCTCATCCTGGGTTCGTTGCTCTGGCACGGCTTCAGCGGGTTGTCGTTGTCGGTATTCACACAAATGACGCCGGCGCCCGATTCGGCCGGCGGCTTACTCAATCCCATCGTCGGTAGCTTAATAATAACGGCCCTTGCCGTCGCGATCGGAACGCCGATCGGAATGCTAGCGGGCACCTACATGGCCGAATATGGCCGCTATGATCGCGCCAGCAGCGTCATCCGCTTCGTCAACGACATCCTGCTCAGCGCGCCGTCCATCGTCGTCGGATTGTTCATCTATCAGGTCGTGGTTGCGCCGATGGGACATTTCTCGGCGCTTGCCGGCGGCGTCGCGCTTGCGGTGCTCGTCATCCCTGTGGTCGTGCGTACGACCGAAGACATGCTGAGGCTGGTGCCAAATTCCTTGCGCGAGGCCGCAAGCTCCATCGGCCTGCCGCGCTATTTGACGATCACGAACATCTGTTATCGCGCCGCGCGTGCTGGAATGGTGACCGGCGTGCTCCTGGCCGTTGCCCGCATCAGCGGCGAAACCGCACCGCTCTTGTTCACTTCGCTTAACAACCAGTTCTGGAACGTCAATCTCAATGCGCCGACCGCCAGCCTGCCGGTCGTAATCTTTCTGTTCGCGCTGAGCCCCTACAAGGAATGGCAAGCGCTGGCGTGGACCGGTGCGTTGATTATCACGCTTGCGGTCTTGGCATTGAGCATTATCGCGCGCACCTTGGCGGCGTCGAAGGGACAGTCGTAAAAGGGGTGTCCTCACGCCCCCTCCATTACTGGCAATATGAGCGCGGAGGGATATTGCGGCGAATGGTAGATCGTGTCGGCACCGATCTTGCTGGGCAAGTAATAATGTGTCCATAGCACGTCGGTCACTGCGGAATCGCCGTTGATGATCTCGAGGCGCACGCGGTTGCCGGCCTTGAAGCGGTGTGCCATCGGCTCGATCGAGATATCGAAGCGGTAGATTTTTCCGGGTTCGATCGGCGCGGGATTTGTGTGCGTGTGGTACGGTTCCACCTCGGTCGATTTCTCCGGATCGAGCGCGCGATGCGAGGCGCGCAGCCAGCCTTTGGTGATCCAGTATGAAGCGGGGTTGAGGCCCCGGGCGCGGTCCTCCGCCGATTGCGGCACCTGCTCGGAGAGTTTGACGAAAAAATCCATATCGGTGCGCGTCGAGGATGCGTGCAGCACGAGCTTGATCGGCCCGGCGATTTCCAAATCCTGCTTGAGCGGCGCGGTGCTGAAGGTGAGCACGCGGCGGGCCGGATCGGGCTGATTGTTCGGTCCGAAGCCGACGACGCCGAGCATCCAAGCCGGATCGGGATAATGGTACGTCGTCTTTTCCTCTCCGGCGGCCCGCTCGCGCGCCAGCGTTCCGTCATTGAGCGAGGTAACGCTGCCGGATTTTTGCCCGCTCAAGTGCCAACTCACGTAGCGGATCCCGGGCGGCGGCCAGGTTTCGGCGCTGCGCACCGCGTCAGCGCCGCGCACGAAATATTCGACTGCCGGCCGCGCCAGGTATTCGGTATCGTTGCCCCTGAGATAATGCTCATAGAACGGCAGCAGCAGTTTCTCGTGCAATTCCAGGCTGTTGAATTCTCGGTTGGCGACGAAGGCGTTGATCGGGCCGACCATTTTCAGCTTCTTCGGCCCTTTGGCGCGGCGGAAGCCGTCGATATTGCCGCGGGTATGCAGATCGACCTTGCCCCACACCCCGATCGAATAGAGCGGCACCTCGATCTCGTGCAGCCGCTCGGCGGCGCAGCGCTCGCGCCAGAAATCGTCGTAGGTCGGGTGTTCGGCAATGCGCAGGTTCAGATCGTACGGCTGCTCGCGCGGATGCTC
>JASHRW010000082.1 GCA_030037065.1 Xanthobacteraceae bacterium | reverse complement strand
ACCGATTGCTGCGGGACGAAAAAATCCAGAAAGATCGGATCGAGCGCCTGCAGCGTCACGATCGTGGTTCCGGCGCCGAGATATTGTCCGAGATCGACGGCGCGGATGCCGAGATGGCCGGCAAACGGCGCGCGCAAGGTCTTCTTGTCGAGGACGGCCTGCTGCTCGGCCACCTGCGCCTTGGCGTTTTTCAAGTTTGCCGCGTCGGTATCCAACGTGGCCTGACTGACCGCCTGGATCTTGAACTGCTTCAAATCGCGCTGATAGGTAAGCTCGCTCAGTTCCGCCGTCGCTTGCAGCGAAACGAGCTTGGCCGCATCGTCGTCGGCGCGCAGCTTGAGCAACACCGCACCTTCCTTGACGTCGTCGCCGGAATTGAACGAGATCGAATCGACCACGCCAGAGACTTCGAGCGAAAGGTCCGAACCCTTGACCGCGCGCAGGCTGCCCACCGCTTCGATTGTGGGCTGCCATTCGCTGTACTCCGCCTGGGTCGCCGACACTGTCTGCGGCGGAGTGGCCATCGAGCTCATGAATTTCTTGATCATTATCGCCTTGAACGCCTGGAATCCGAAGACTCCGCCGAGCACGACGGCGACCGCGATCAGCATGATCACCATGCGCTTGGTCATTGCTTAGGCTCCGCCGCCAATCCGCGCGTTCCGGCGACGAGATCGGTTGTCGTCGCCGTGCCGGCGTCTTCCGGGCTCAGCGGACTGGTCTCGACATCGATGCGATTCCACCAGCCGCCGCCGAGCGCCTGGAACAAGGCGGCGGTGTCGGAAAAGCGCGCGGCCTGCGCCTGCACCACGGCAAGCCGCGCCTGCGCATAGCTGCGTTCCGAATTGAGCAGCGTGACGTAGGCGATGGCGCCGAGGCGGTATTGGCCGCGGGCGAGATCGAGCGTCGCCGACGCCGCGTGCAGTGCCGCGTATTGCGCCCGTAGCGTTGCTGCGTCCAATTGCAGCGCGCGCAACGCATCGGCGACGTTCTGGAAGGCGCCAAGCACGGTATTGCGATACTGCGCGTCGGCCATATCATAGGCCGCTTTGGCGGCGCGTTCCTGATGCAAGAGCGTAAAACCGTCGAACAGCGATTGGGTGCCGCTCGCCGCGGCGCTCCAGATGATGGTGCTCGGCGAAAATAGGGTCGCCGCTTGTGAACCCGCGGCGCCGTAATCCCCGGTGAGAGTGAATTGCGGCAGCCTGTTGGCGATAGCGACGCCGATCTGCGCGCTCGCTTGATGTAGCTGTGCCTCGGCGGCGCGCACGTCCGGACGCTGCTCGACCAGTTGCGAGGGCAGGCTCAGCGGCAGGTGGCTCGGCAGCCGCAGCGACGCCAGCATCAAACGATCGCGCAGACGCGCGTTCGGGAAACGACCGATCAGCGCCAACAGCACGTGATGCTGCTGCTCTAACTGTTTCTGCAGCGGCGGCAAGGTCGCCTGCGTCGTCGCCACTTCGGATTGCTGGGTCAACACGTCGGTCCGGGTGGCGGCGCCGACGTTGAATTGCTGCTGCACGACATTGAGTTGGTCGCTCTCCGTTTTGATGATGTCGCGGGTCGCCGCGATCTGGCCGCGCAGCGAGGCTTCTGCGATCGACGCCGTCACCACGTTCGCGGTCAAGGTCAGGTAGGTCGCTTCCAGCTCGAAGCGCTGATAATCGGCGAGCGCCGCCTCGGCTTCGACCTGGCGGCGCTGACCGCCCCAGACATCCGGCGCGTAGGAAACATTCACGGTGGCCTGAAACAGATTGAAAATGAAAGGTGCCCCGGCTTCGCCGAATTCCGCCGGCGAAAATTGTTCGCGCGTCGCCGATCCGTTCGCACTCAAGGTCGGGAATAACTTGCCGCGCTGGGCGTACAAATTCTCTTTCGCCTGCCACAGAGCGGCCTGCGCCGCCTGCAGACTGGGATTGGCTTGCAGCGCTTGGTTAATCAAACCGTCGAGTTCCTTCGAATGAAAAATCCTCCACCATTCGCCCGGAATATCGCGTCCTTCTTCGAACCGTTGCGACGCTCCGCCAGGGCCGGCGGCGGCCGCCGCGGGGCGAGCTTCAGGCGCGTACCCGGCATCGTCCGGCGCCGGCGGCGCCGTGAAGTCGGGACCCACGGCACAGGCCGACAACAGCAACAGCAGAACCGTGCCGCCCGCGAACGGTGAGCCAAAAAGGCCGCGACCGCGCAAACGGCTTTGCCGTTGGGCGGCCAGCGTTTGGGCGCAGCCCCTCTTGAACCGTGAGAATCCAACCACCTCGGCATCCCCAAGACCCGGCAGACTAATTATTTACTATCCGGTTAGTCAATAACTTGATTTTCGTGCTGGGGACGCCTAGGCTGTGACAATGACCGACATCGTCGAAACGCGGCCGGAGACACGGCGGCGCCGCAAGGCGGAGCGCCCGCAGGAGATTCTCAAGGCCGCCTTCGTCGAATTCTCGCGCAACGGCTACGCCACCACCACGCTCGACCGTATTGCCGAACGCGCCGGTGTCACCAAAGGCACGATCTACGTCTATTTCGAAAACAAGGAACACCTGTTCATCTCGATGGTGGGGGAGCTCACCAAGGGAGCGCACGAGACCGTCCAGGAGATGTACGAAACGCACGCGGGGTCGACCGCCGATCTTCTGCGCGCGCAGTTTTCGTTCATCTATCAGCACATCGTCGAGGACAAACGGCGGCGCGAAGTGGTGCGCATGCTGATCGCCGAGGCGCCGCGGTTTCCCGAGCTTGCCGACCGCTATCACGAAGAAATCCTAAGGCCTTGCCTCGACATGCTGCAGCAGGCGATCCAGCGCGGCATGGATCGCGGCGAAATTCGTAAATCGTCCATCGTCGGCGCCCCGCAGGTCGTGATCGCGCCGATCGCGCTGGTCGATCTATGGATGATGATGTTCGAGGACCGCCAGCCGCTCGATCTGAAAGCCTATTTCGACGCCCACCTTGATCTGGTGCTCAACGGGCTGCTGGCGAAATCTTAATAACGCCCCTCACCGATTGACGGCAGCCGTCCGCGGTATTACGTTTTAAGAGAACGTAATACCGAGGCTTCCATGATCACCACCGTCACATCCAAAGGGCAAGTGACAATCCCGAAAAGCGTTCGCGAAGCCGCCGGAATTAAGCCCGGCGACAAAGTCGTCGTGCGTGCGACCGCTTCGGGCGGCGTTTATGTCGGCCATCCTGATAGAGCGTCGCAGTATGAGGAAAGATTGCGCGCGTTGGCTAAGCGCCGGCTCATCCGCAATATCACGACCGATGAGTATATGAAAATGATCAGGGGCGATCCGGATGAGGATGGAAACAAGTGACATTGGTCGACACCAATGTGCTCATCGACGTTCTCGCCGATGATCCGGTTTGGCGGACGTGGTCGACCAGTGCGCTGGCGCAGCGGTCCAATCTCGGCACTATGATCATTAGCGATATCACCTACTCCGAGTTATCGCCGCAATTCCAGAGTGTACGATCCCTCGATGCAGCAATAGCAGTTTTGGGCGTTGTTCTTCAGCGAATCCCGAGACAAGCACTGTTGATCGCCGGGCATACCTTTGGGAGATATCGGCGTCTTGGCGGTCTCCGATTAAATGTCCTTGCCGATTTTTTCATCGGCGCGCATGCGCAGGTGCTTGGCTGTCCCGTGTTGACGCGCGACGTGCGGCGTTATCGGACCTATTTTCCGGCAGTGGAACTGATCAGTCCTGATTGAGCGGCGACGCTTCGGCCTCTTTCCGGCGGTCGGTTCCGCACCCACGGTGGATACGCTATATTGACGTTGCGGCGACCAGGGAGCGACATCCATGCACGACATCGTCATTCGCGGCGGCACCATCGTCGACGGCACCGGCAAGGCGGCCTTCACAGGCGATGTGGCGATCGACGGCGGCCGCATTTCCGCTGTCGGCAGCAAACAAGGGCCGGGAAAGCGCGAAATCGACGCCAACGGCCTGATGGTCACGCCCGGTTGGGTCGACGTGCACACCCACTACGACGGCCAGGCGATGTGGGACCCGCTGATTTCGCCGTCGTGCTGGCACGGCGTCACCACGGTGGTGTTCGGCAATTGCGGCGTCGGCTTTGCGCCGGTGAAGAAAGAGCACCGCGGCGCGCTGATGGATTTGATGGAAGGCGTCGAGGAGATTCCCAATCCGGTTCTCGCCGCCGGCTTGAGCTGGGAATGGGAGACGTTCCCGCAATTCATGGATGAACTGGAGCGCCGGCCGCGCGCCATCGACATCTGCGCGCAAGCCGCGCACCTGCCGACCCGCGTCTATGTCATGGGCGACCGCGCCGTGCGCCGCGAGCCGGCGACGCCCGACGATATCGCCGAGATGCGCAGGCTCACCATTGAAGCATTGCGCGCCGGCGCCTTCGGTTTCACCACCTCGCGCACCGATTCGCACAAGACGCCCGATGGCGAACTCGTGCCCTCGCGCGACGCCGACGATCGTGAGCTGCTCGGCATCGGCCAGGCGCTGGGCGTGACCGGCACCGGCGCGTTCGGCATGAACTCCGATTTCGACGACGAGGAATTCGAGCTTCGCTGGATTCGCAAACAGGCGCGCGAAACCGGTCGGCCGGTCTGGTTCCTGCTCACCGACCGCTACAACGATCCGCAACGCTGGCGCCGCATCATCAAAGCGGTGCACGCGATGCGCGCCGAAGGCCTGCCGGTGACGGCACAGACGGCCGGCCGGCCGATCGGCGTGATGATGGGGATCGGTACCGCACTCAACCCGTTCACGGTGCGGCCGACCTATAAGAAACTCGAAAGCCTGCCGATCGAGGAGCAACGGCGGCGGCTGCGCGATTCCGCTGTGCGCCGGCAGATTTTGTCCGAGACGCCATCGGCAACCGAGATTGAAAAGCTCGCCCAATTCCGCCAGGTGGTTGCCAAGGCCTTCGACAAATTCTTCGTCACGGGTAACCCGCCCGACTACGAACCGGGCCCGGAAAAGAGCGTAGCGGCAATCGCCAAGCGCGAAGGCCGCACGCCGGAGGAGGTCGCCTACGACTACATTCTTGAAGACGGCCAGTATCTGTATTTCCCGGTGGTCAACTACGTTACCGGCGATCATGAGCCGATCCGCGAAATGCTCAACGACCCGGCATTTCTGCTCGGATTGAGCGACGGCGGCGCCCATTGCACCTCGATCGTCGATTCCGGCGTGCCGACCTACATGCTCACGCACTGGAGCCGAGACCGGAGCCGCGGGCCGAAGCTGCCGGTGGAGATGCTGGTCAAGCGGCAGACCAGCGAGACCGCGGCCTTTTTCGGCCTGTCCGATCGCGGCCGGCTCGCGCCCGGGCTGCGCGCCGACGTCAACATCATCGACTACGGCCGGCTGCAAGTGCAAAAGCCGATCCTGGTGCACGACATGCCGGCGAACGGCCGCCGCTTCGTACAAAAGGTCGATGGCTACGAGATGACCATCGCCGCCGGCACGCCGATCTTCGAAAAAGGCGAACACACCGGCGCTCTGCCCGGCCGACTGGTTCGCGCCGGCCGCGACACGCAGGTGCTGCACGCCGCCGAATAAACGGCGGTCAAACGGAATAAAGTCGGGATAACCTCGAAATAGCGGGGATCACTGCAGCGCCTCGCTTGCGCGCATCATCCGATCGTCGCATCGTGAGCGAATGTCGGGTGAACGAATGCCTCCGCTAGCGCACGATTATTTCGAAGCCAATTTCCTTGGAGCGACCCAGGCCGTCCGCATATCGAACCTGCACGAGGCGAAAGTGTTTGCCCGCAGGTGGGTCATTCGGGACAAGGACCCGGCGTTGAAGACGCTGCTTCGACACATGGAAAAGGCCAACAGTTTCGCAACAGGCGACAGTGCCATAGCGCAATTGAAGACTGCCCTGGCGCAACGCGGAATGTTGGTGGACCGTACAGCATTCAACGACCCGCAACGCGCGCCATAGCGTCCGTCTTCGCGTCGGCATCCTCTTGCTACAGAAAAAAACCGCCCCCGTTTGGGAGCGGTTTCGATTCTCATTCCGCAAGGGCAATAGTCTTTAAGGTTACACCATCTGGATGGAGCTGACGGCGATCTTGCCGGTGCGGCGGTCTTCCTGCGTATCGAAGGAAACCTTTTGGCCTTCAGCCAGTCCGCGCAATCCGGCGCGCTCGAGTGCGGTGGCGTGAACGAA
>JASHRW010000081.1 GCA_030037065.1 Xanthobacteraceae bacterium | reverse complement strand
GGTCGGCTTGGTGGCAGAGCTGGCAACCAAAAAGCCGCAGAAGACGATCGTTCCGCCGCAAAATGACCTTGCGGCGGATGCTGCCTTTCTGGCCGCCATCGGCGCCGAGGTGCGGAAGAGCCGCGCCAAGCGCGGCATGACGCGGCGGCAACTGGCACAAGCCTCTGAAATCTCCGAGCGTTATCTGGCGCAGATCGAAGGCGGCGCGGGCAATCCTTCAGTGAGCGTGCTGCGGGCGATTGCCGGGGCGCTCGATCTGCGCGCGGCCGCGCTGTTGCCCGAAACGAGCGCGCGGCCGATCGCGTTCGACAATATCCTCAGTCTGCTTGCGCAGGTGCCGGAGAGCGAGTTGCCGGCTTTGGCCAAGGACATCGCGGCGCGGGTGGCACGCTCGGAAAACGCCGACCGCGCTCGCCGCATCGCGCTGGTCGGCCTGCGCGGCGCCGGGAAATCGACGCTCGGGCGGCTGCTGGCACGCCACCTTGGCTGGCCGTTTGTCGAACTCGATCGCCTGGTCGAGGAGGATTACGGCGCCAGCGTTCCCGACCTGATCGAAATGGCTGGCATGGCGACCTTCCGCCGGCACGAGCGCGCTGCGCTCGAACGCATGATCGCGGAGCACGAGGCCGCCGTCATCACCACCGCCGGCGGCATCGTTGCCGATGCCGAAACCTATGCGTTGCTGCTGCGGCGGACCCACACGGTGTGGATCAAGGCGCGGCCCGAAGATCACATGAGCCGGGTGATGGCGCAGGGCGACTTTCGCCCGATGGCGCAAAACCGTGAGGCGATGGCTGATCTCGTGGCAATTCTCGATTCGCGCCGCGCCGATTACGCGCGTGCGGAAGCCGAGGTCGACACGTCGGGCGATGCGGTGGAACAAAGCTTTTCCAAGCTTTTACAGGTCATCCAGTCGCTCTTGCCGATCGACAAGGAGAGGGCGTGACTCCCACCGACACTGGCTTCCTCGATCTGCCCCCGATGCGGCTTGAGTACCGCATGATCGGGCCGCGGCCCGAGGCGGCGCCGACCATCGTGATGCTGCACGAGGGATTAGGCTCGGTGGCGCTGTGGGGCACGTTTCCCGTGAAACTTGCGGCAGCGACCGGCGCCGGCGTTTTCGTCTATTCGCGCGCCGGTTACGGCAAATCGGGCGGCGGAAAACTGCCGCGTTCGGTCAGGTTCATGCACGAGGAAGCCACCGAGACGCTGCCGCGCGTGCTCGACGCCATAGGCTTTCAACGTGGCATTCTGTTCGGCCACAGCGACGGTGCTTCAATTGCCGCCATCTATGCCGGTTCGGTACAGGACCATCGCGTGCGCGGGCTCGTGCTGATCGCGCCGCATTTCTTCACCGAGGACATGGGCATCGCCGAGATCGAACGCGCGCGGGCGGCATTCGACGCCGGCACGTTGCGCGACAAGCTCAAGCGCTGGCACGCCGACGTCGATTGCGCTTTCCGCTCGTGGAGCGAGCCGTGGCTCGATCCGGAATTCCGCAAGTGGGACATCACCGATGCGCTCGGCTACATCCGCGTGCCGATCCTGATCGTGCAGGGCGAGAACGATCAATACGGCACGCTCCGGCAGGTCGAGGCGGCGCAAGAGCAATGCTTCTGCCCGGTCGAGACGGCGATCTTGCCCGACGCTCGCCACGATCCTTGCCGCGAGGCGCCGGAGCAGACGCTCAGGGCCGCAGCCGACTTCATCCACCGGCTGTTCCGCGACCATCACGAAGGCGAAAAATTCGTTACGTCCCCGCTTGTGGCGACATGAAATATAATGCATATTACGGTCGATAGACGGACCGAAAGTGGTATTATAATTCAATCGGCGGCGGGCGAGGCAAATGTCGGATTCAGCGCACACGACCGGGCGCGCTCTGGCGAACGGCAGGACGCGGATCGATTTCCAGACCGAGCCGGCGCGCTATCGCCATTGGAAGCTCCAGATCGACGGCGACATCGCCATGCTGACGATGGATGTCAACGAAAACGGCGCCCTGTTCGAAGGCTACGAACTCAAACTCAACTCCTACGATCTCGGCGTCGATATCGAACTGGCCGATGCCATCGAGCGGCTGCGCTTCGAGCATCCGCAGGTGCGCGCCGTGGTGCTGCGCTCGGGCAAGCCGCGGGTGTTCTGCGCCGGCGCCAATATCCGCATGCTGGCCGGCGCCAGCCATGCCCACAAGGTCAACTTCTGCAAATTCACCAACGAGACGCGCAACGGCATCGAGGATCTGTCGCAGAATTCCGGCGTCGCCTCGATCTGCGCGATTAACGGCACCGCCGCCGGTGGCGGTTACGAACTGGCGCTGGCCGCCGACCGCATCATGCTGGTGGACGATGGCTCGTCGGCGGTGTCGCTGCCGGAGCTGCCGCTGCTTGCGGTGCTGCCCGGCACCGGCGGGCTGACGCGCGTCGCCGACAAGCGCAAGGTGCGGCGCGACCATGCCGATGTCTTTTGCACCACCGAGGAAGGTATCAAGGGCAAGCGCGCGGTGGAATGGCGGCTGGTCGACGAAGTGGTGCCGGGCTCGAAATTCGACGAGACGGTTCTCTCCCGCGCTCGCGAATTGGCCGCCAAGTCGAAACGCGGCGCCCCATCGAAGGGCATCGCGCTCACGCCGCTGACGCGAACCTTCTCCGCCGACGCCGTCGACTATGATCTGGTCTCGGTCGAATTCGACCGCGTCGGGCGGCTCGCCATGATCGTGCTGCGCGGTCCGGCGAGCCCGCCGCCCGCATCCGCCGACGCCATGGCCGCACTGGGCGCCGAGTTCTGGCCGCTCAAGCTGGCGCGCGAACTCGACGACGCCATCCTCAATATCCGGCTCAACGAACTCGATGTGGCGGCGATCGTTTTCAAATCCTCCGGCGATGCGGCGGTCGTGCTCGCCTATGACAAATTTCTCGACGCCAACCAAGATTACTGGCTCGCTCGCGAAATCCGCAACTTATGGAAGCGCGTGCTCAAGCGCATCGATCTCACCTCGCGCTCTCTGGTGACTCTGATCGAGCCTGACTCGTGCTTTGCCGGCACGCTCGCCGAAATCGTCTTCGCCAGCGACCGCTCCTACATGCTTGCCCC
>JASHRW010000016.1 GCA_030037065.1 Xanthobacteraceae bacterium | reverse complement strand
AGCGCAGGCTCAAAGACATGGATGCGACCGAGGTCGACATGCATGTCTTGTCCGGCGCGCCGCAGACCTGGCTGTACGGCCAGGAGGCGTCTGTCGGTATCGCCGCGTCGATGATTCAGAACGACGGCATCGCTCGGCTGGTCAAGCAAAAGCCCGACCGCTTTTGCGGTATCGCCACCTTGCCGATGCAGTCGCCGGAAGCCGCCGCCAAGGAGTTGCGCCGCGTGATGACGACGCTTGGGCTACGCGGCGCCATGATCGGCTCCAATGTCGGCGGCAAGAACCTGGACGACCCGAGCTTTGAACCATTGTGGGCGACGGCGTCGGAGCTTGACGCCTTCTTCATGATCCATCCGGGTAATGTCGCCGGCGCCGACCGGCTGCGCTCCTATTATCTTGGCAACCTGATCGGCAATCCGCTTGATACGACGATCGCGGCCGCCTGTCTGATCTTCGGCGGCGTGCTCGAACGCCATCCGAACTTCAAGCCGGTGATGGTACACGGCGGCGGTTTTATCCCCTACCAGGGCGGACGTTGGGTGCACGGCTGGCATGTGCGCCCCGAGCCGAAGCTGCATCTGAAACACTCGCCGGAAAAATATTTGCAGCGTTTCCGCTACGACACCATCTGCCACTCGAAGGCGTCACTCGAATTCCTCATCTCCTCGGCCGGCGCGGGCCGCGTATTCCTCGGCAGCGATTATCCGTACGACATGGGCATGATGCATTGCGTGCGTCACGTGCGTTCGCTCGATATTCCGGCGGTGGATCGCGATGTCATTCTCGGCGGGCATGCGGCGTCAATTCTTCTTGGCGAAAAGCGTGCATGACGCAAGTTGGGCTTCTGCGACACGGTACGTGCATCCGGATTTAGCCCGCTGATGCTGCGTCCCGGTACTTTCGCGCTCACACTCCTGCTGGCGTCGTTGACCGGGCTCGGCCCGATGTCGACCGACATGTATGTGCCGTCACTACCCGACATCGGCCGCGCGTTGCACGCGCCGACTGCGCAGGTGCAGCTGACGATTTCGAGCTACCTGCTCGGCTTTGCCGCCGGCCAGATTCTTTACGGGCCGATTTCGGACCGCTTCGGCCGCAAGCCGGTGCTGTTGGCGGCACTCGCGCTCTACGGCATCGCCAGCGTGATTTGCGCGGCAACGCAGTCGATCGAGGCGCTGATCGCGGCCCGCGCCGTGCAGGCGCTCGGCGGCGCCGGCGCCATTGTTCTGGCACGCGCCGTAGTGCGCGATCTCTATTCGGGCGTTCGCGCCGGACGTGAGCTTTCGCTCATGGGATCGATCCAGGCGTTCGCACCGATCATGGCGCCGGTGATCGGCGGCGTGCTGCAGACGGTATTCGGCTGGCGCGCCAGCTTCATTCTGTTGGTGGTCATTGCGGTGCTGGCCGGCTCCGCCACGGCGCGGCTGTTGCCGGAAACATTGCACAAGCCGCCGCCGGGACCGTTTTCATTCGCCGCCATGGGCCGCCTTTATCGCTCGGTACTCGAGCATCGCAGCTTTCTGGCGCATCTCGGCATCATCACCACGACTTTCGTCGGGCTCTACGCGTGGGTTTCCGGCGCCTCGATCGTCATCCAGGGCATCTATGGGCTGTCGCCGCTCGCTTTCGGTCTGACCTATGCGGTCGGCTCGCTGGGATACATGATTGGCACCAACATCGCGGTGCGCATCGTGATGCGGCGCGGTCTCGATCGCATGATCGGACTCGGCACGGCGATCATGGCCGCGGGCGGCTTGGCTATGGCCGCGGTGACGGCGCTCGGGCTCAGTGACGTTGTGTGGCTGGTGTTGGGGATGACGATCTATCTTGCCGGGATGGGGATCGCCATGCCGCAGACAATGGCGGGTGCGCTCACGCCATTTCCCGATCGAGCTGGCACTGCCTCATCCCTCATGGGCTTTTCACAGCAATCCTGGGCCGCCATTGCCGCCGCAGCGATCGGTGCGTTTCTCGGCCGTTCCGCGTGGCCCGTCTCCGGAACCATCGCGGCGATGGGATGCCTGGCGTTTTTGATCTGGGCGCTGACGCGTCAGGTGCGCAGCGAAGCGCGGTAGCCGGACGCGGATTGCCGCCGCGCCCGCAAGCGAAGGCGCCTTAGCTCACTGCGCCTTGATGCCGGCGAACTTGATCACCTTCGCCCATTTTTCGGTAGCGTCGGCGCAGAGCTTGCCGAATTCCTCGGGCGTCATCGGCTGAGGCTCGACGCCGAGACCAATCAGCCGCTCCTTCATCTTCGGATCGGCGATGATCGCGTTGATATCCGTGTTGAGCTTGTCGATGATATTAGCCGGCGTGCCCTTCGGCGCGCCGACTCCCAACCAGCCGCTGCCTTCATAACCCGGCACGAAGTCGCCAATCGGCGGGATGTCCGGTAGCGCGCTCATGCGCGCGGCGCTGGTCACTCCAAGCCCGCGCAGCTTGCCGCTGCGCAGATATCCGATCGCAGGCGCGACCGCCACGAAGGCGACCGGCACTTGTCCGCCGAGTACGTCGGGCATGTAGTTCGAGCGGTACGGTACTTGAATCAAATTGAGGCCGGCCATCATCTTGAACAATTCACCGGCGAGATGCGGCGCCGTGCCGACGCCGGCCGTGGCGACGTTGATCTTGCCCGGATTTGCCTTCGCATAGGCGATGAATTCGGGCACCGTCTTGGCCGGAAACGACGGATGAACCGCCAGCACAAACGGCGTGATGCCGATGAAGGCGACCGGCGCGATATCGCGGAGAAAGTCGAAGGTCAGGTGCGGGTAAAGCGTTGCGTTGACGACATTTCCCGAAATCTCGAGCAGCAGCGTGTAGCCGTCCGGCGCCGAGCGCACGACCGCTTCGGCGCCGATATTGCCGCCCGCTCCCGGCCGGTTCTCGACGACGACCGGCTGGCCGAGCCGCTGCGATAGTGGCGGAGCGATCAGGCGCGCGGCGACGTCCGGCGCAAGGCCGGCCGGGAGGTCGACGATGATCTGCACCGGCCGCGTCGGATAGCTTTGCGCGCGCGCCGTTCCAGGCAGTATCGGCGTCAGCGCGGCAAAGCTCGCTGTCAGATTGAGAAAGCGGCGGCGTGGAAGCTTCATGGCGGCACCTCAGGTACTCGCTGCGTGTAATCGAGGCTGATTGGTATCATATACACAAGCGCCCCACGGGAAGATGAGGAATCGCCGTGAAAATCGTGTCCTATCGCCATAAGGGCAAACGCGGCGGCGTCGCCGGCACCAATGGATTGATCGCACTGGCGACCGCGCACCGAACCCGCCCGATGATCTGCACCGGATGCAGATCGATCCGACGCTCGCGCGCGTGCGCGCGGCGGCGCGCGGAAAGTCCGCCGATCTCTCGCTCGACGAGATCGCATTCGATCCGGTGATCCGCGAGCCGCATGCCACCTGGGCGCTCGCGCTCAACTACAAGCTCCCCATCGAAGAGACGGGACTCAGGTTATCGTCGCCGGCCAGTTGCACATGCGTCCCGGCGACGTTTGCGAAGTCGAGGTGGACGGCCTTGGCGTATTGTCGAACCGGGTGATCGAGGACCCGACGCGGATCGGCTAACTGTTCCGGTCAATCAACCTGGGCGCCGGACGCCTTGATGATCGGCGCCCATTTCTTGAGCTCCGCATTGATGAACTCGGTTGTCGACTCAGGCGTCGAGCCCGGCGTCGGATCAATTCCGGCCTTTTCCAGCGCGGCGGACACTTTGGGATCGGCCAGCGACTTGTTGATGGCGTCGTTGAGCTTGTCGACGATCGGCTTCGGCGTGCCGGCGGGCGCGAGGATTGCGTTCCACGTGTAACACTCGAAGCCTTTGATGCCCTGCTCCTGCAATGTCGGCAAATTTGGCATTGCCGGGATGCGCGTCGCCATGCCGGCGCCGAGCGCGCGCACCTTGCCGGCGAGCGCCAGCGGCATCGCCGTGGGTGTCGCGTCGAACGCCAGCGCAACTTCTCCGCCCAACAAGCCGAGGTCCATCGGCGCGGAACCCTTGTACGGCACGTGGACGATGTCGAGGCCGCCAACGTCGGCTTTGAATTCTTCGCCACACAGATGCAGGATCGAGCCTACCCCGGAGGAGCCGTAGGAGTATTTGCCCGGATTAGCCTTAAGCAGCGCCACCAGGCTTTTGACGTCTGTCACTGGAAGGGACAGGCTTGCCATCAAGATCGTCGGCGTCACCCCAATCCGCCCGACCGGCACAAAGGCCGTCGCGGAATTGTACGGCAGGCGCCTGTACAGGCCGGGATTGATGGCGTTGGTGGACACCGTTGCCATCAGCATCGTGTAGCCGTCGGGCGCAGCCTTGGCGACGTCGGCGGCGCCGATGGTGCCGCCGGCGCCAGCGCGGTCTTCGACGACGACGGTCTGCCCCAGCACCTCGCCCATTTTCGCGCCCATGATGCACCCAACAATGTCGGTCGGACCACCGGCGGCAAACGGAATGATCATCTGCATCGGATGCGAAGGATAGTTATCCTGCGCCGCCACGGGCCCGTCGGAAAACGCCAGCGCCGCGGCGATCACGGCTGCGGCTGCGGCTGATAGCCGAAGATGTTTGTGCATGAACGCCCCCTCCTGTTGTTTGCAAGAATAACACTTTGCCGCGGCAACACCACCGGCCCGCAGGCTTCGCGCAATGAGGCGTACGGAGTATGATTCATGCAGCGGCCGGCGGCCGGGAATGCCACCCGTGAGGACGGCAGCGGCTTCCCGACGAAGCCGGAGAATGGGAGGGTTCGCCATGACCAATATAGCGGTCACCGCCGACATCGCAGCATCACACGAGCGCGGCGACATGCGCCACGTCGTGGCGCGGCTCGAGCGGCTACCCTATTGCTCATGGCATCTGAGGATGCGGCTGATCATCTGCACCGCATGGTTCTTCGATGCCTTCGATTCGATAGCCATCGCCGTCGTGCTGCCGCCGCTGATCGGAATATGGCATCTGCCCCCTCAGCAGATCGGGCCGCTGATCGGCATCGGCTTCTTCGGCCAACTTGTCGGCGCGGTCGCTTTCGGCTGGATCGCCGAGCACTGGGGCCGCCGCAGCTCGATGCTGGCGACGCTGTTGATCTTCTCGCTCGGCGCTTTGGCGTGCGCGGCGGCGACGAGCTACACCATGCTGTTCTGGCTGCGCTTTGTTCAGGGCATCGGTCTGGGCGGCGAAATCCCGCTGATGGCCGCCTATGTCAACGAATTCGCCCATGCCAAGGGCCGCGGCCGGTTCTCGGTCTCGATCCAGGTTTTGTTTTCGGTCGGCTTGCTGGCGGTGGCATTGGTCGGCGTCTATGTGGTGCCGCGCTGGGGATGGCAATGGATGTTCATCATCGGCGCCATCCCAGCGCTGATTGCGATACCCATGCGCAGCCTGCTGCCGGAATCGCCGCGCTGGCTGGCGAGCCGAGGCCGCTACGATGAGGCGGACCGCGCGCTTTCAAGCATCGAGCAGATCGCCGCGCATGAGGGCATCGTCGTTCCGCCGCTGCCCGCCGACCTGCCGGAAGTGTCCGAAGCGCGGCCGCGCATCGCCGATTTGTTCGAGGGCATCTATCTGAGTCGCACCATCACGGTGTGGCTATTGTGGATCGGCGCCTATTTTGTGTCCTATGGCATTACCGCCTGGATGCCGTCGCTGTTTCGCGCCGTCTATCATCTCAACGTCCAGCAATCGTTGGATTACGGCTTGATCAACAACGTCTTTGGACTCGCCGGTGCGTTCCTCGCTCTCTATT
>JASHRW010000080.1 GCA_030037065.1 Xanthobacteraceae bacterium | reverse complement strand
GCAATGATCTTTTTTCTCACCAGCCATCCCCTTTGGCTTTCGGCCACACTCGTTGTCGTCCTGCCAACGACATTGGCTGCGTTCGGTCCGAGCACCGTACGTCGCTATGTGAAGCTCGAGAAGCTGGTCGTCAACAACGAGATCGCCGGGTTCAAATTCGCTACCGTCGGTGTGCTCTACGCGGTCCTGCTCGCCTTCGCCATTATCGTCGTTTGGCAGAAGTTTAGCGACGCTGAGGCCAACGCGGCCGAGGAAGCCGCCGGCGCGACGACCATTTATCGACTGTCGCAGGGATTAGGCCAGCAATCCGCCGCCGCCTTGCGCCAGGGAATGTCCACCTATCTCACCGTCGCCATCAACCGCGATTGGCCCGCTATGGAGCGAAGGGCCGGCGATCAATACCGATCCACTCGATTGGCGCTCGACGCCATCTATTCAACATTGCTGTCCTTCCAGGTTTCCACGCCACGCGAGGCTGCGATTTTGCCGGAAATTCTTCGCCAACTTGACGTGATTACGCGCGCCCGGCGTGCCAGATTGGTCGCTGCCGACGGTATTGTCCCGGGCGTCATTTGGCCGGTGCTCTTCGGCGGCGCCGTCGTGACGATCGTTTTTACTTTCTTCTTCGGCACGAAGAACCTATGGGCGCAGACGGCGATGACCGTACTGCTTTCATTGCTCATATTCTCCGAGTTGCTAATCACCATTGCCGTTGATTATCCATTCACCGGCCCGATCAAGGTGGAGCCAGTCGCGCTCGCCCGAGTGCTTGCGGATTTCGGTCCCGCGGCCACCAGCCGCGCAGCAAGGTAGGGTTGCAGCGACGTGGCGATCGAACGCGGAAAGTCCGATGACGACGACCGTCCGGGCTTGATCGGCTCGATTTTGACATATCCCGCGTTTCGAAGGGCTATTCCGGCTTCTGAACGCCCGCTGTGCCGCGGTCGGACACCGTCCAATAGGACTTTTCCTCGATGAGCGCGGAGCCGCTGATATCGTTGATGCGGCGCTTGAGTCTCGCGCGCTCGTCGTTCGTGCAATAGACCGCACGGGCAAGCTTGACGAAATCCACGCCGAAAGAACCATCGATCTCGCAGAGGCGAATCCGCTCTTCGAGCTTCCACAGCGTCTCGTTGACCGCAATGAGAGCAGTTTCGAGTTCGGACAGACGCGGGTCTTCATCGAGACCATGGCGCGCGGCCACGGCCTGCAGACACGCAAGCTCGGCGGCCACGTTGGCGCGTTTCGCTGCATCGCTGAAGTGAGCGAGCTTGATCTCTAAAATCGTGATCTTGTCCATGAGTTCGCCGACCGATATGGGCGCATCGATGGCGACGTTCATTGCCCGTCTTCCTTGCTCGCTTCCGGCGCGCTGCGCAACGCCGCCACATTCGCGTCCGACCTGCAGTGGCCTTTAGCCCTTGGCGCAGCGCCGCTCGTGCGGCCCAAGCGGGTTACCGTGAAGAACTCGTCGGCGCAGGATAGATTTTATGCGGCCAGATTGCATCCCGACTTCGAAAAAAGCGATGAAGCTCTGGGGATAAAGGGCAGTGATCCCTCGTCGTTGTTGACAGGACGCGCGAAGGACCCTTTCTGTCGCGAATCTGGGAGGATTTGCGCGATGCACCGCGGAGCGGCGGGCCAGGAGGTTCTCGAGCACTGGTTGATCGCAAAGCGCTGGCGAGGCGAAAAGCCGCCGCCCTCCTCGCTGTCGGACGAAGCGGTCGATTGGCCGGCAACCATTCGGGCGGCGAGTGAAGACTTCGCTGTTACCGCCTTGGCCACGCTGCTCGACGAGGCCGCCTTGCTGGTCCGCGTGCCGAGCGATGTTCATCGGTTCCTGCGCTATGCTCTCGCGCAGAACGCGGAGGCAAACCGGCGGATATGCGAACAATGTGTTGAAATCGGCAGCGCGTTGTCGAAACGCGGGCTCTCCGGCGTACTGCTGAAGGGGGCGGCTTGGCTGTTCGAACCCGGTCCGGCCGCCAAGGATCGGATGCTGCGCGACGTCGATATTCTGGTGCCGCGTCCGGCGCTGGAGGATGCGCGCGCGAGCCTGGAAACGCTCGGCTATGCGCCCGCGTTGGCCGTCCTGGCCGAGGACGGGCACGTTCACGACCGACCCTTGGAGCACCCGGTCCGACCAGCGAGGATCGAGCTGCACGTCGATGTGACCGCCCGCGTTAAATACCTCGGCGCCAATGAAGTCTTCGGGCAGGCCCGCGCCGCAGCGCCCGGCCTTCTCGTGCCTGCTCCATTACACCGGATGATCCACAATGTGGTTCATGCGCAGATCATCAACGGCGACTTCGTCAGCGGCGCGCTGAACCTTCGCGACTCCCTCGACCCCGGCCGCCTGCTGCGAAGCAACGTCGCCACTGAGGACTGGTTCGCTGTTGCGGACGAGACGCGCCGGCGCGGCTTTTTCCGCGCGCTGTCGGGCGCACTGCACAAGGCGGCCTATGTGTCCGGGGCCGATCTGCCGGAGCCGTTCCGCAGCGACCTGAGCGGTCGCCGGCACCTGCAACGTTGCCTGCGGCAACGCCGCTGGCGCCCGGTCGACATGGCGATGCGGAAGTTCGGCGTGTTCTGCAGAGCAATGGCCTGGGAGCGCGACGCCTATCCTTTGCGGCTCGGCGACGCGTGTGGTCTGTATGCACATTTCCTGGTAAACCGACGACGGCTGGGGCGCATCGGGGCGGCGCTAAAGCGCAATTTGAAATCCGCTTGAGCACGCATCGACGCGGCGTCGGTCTTTTGCCCTCTGGACTGCAGTACGTATGGCCGCATGAACTCGCAGACCCCTCGCGATCGCTTCAACATCGTCATTTCGATGCCTCCGCTGGTCGGCCGTGACCACCGCGCTAACGGCGAGACAGTCGTCGCGCCCCCTGCCCCGGCGCTCGCGCTGCGGCAGCGCGCCGCCGCGCTCGGCAAGGAGGGAAAGATCGAGGAGGCCGTCGCCACCTGGCGGGAGGCGCTCCATGCCAATCCACACGACGCGGACGTCGCCCACGAGCTGGGGGCGGCGCTCGCCGCCTGCGGCAAACATGAAGAGGCGCTCACCAACTTCGAGCGCGCGTTGCACTACGCGCCCGGCGCGGTCACCACGAAGCTGGCACTTGCGCACGCGTTGCTGTCGTTGAACCGCCCCAAGGATGCGCGCTTCAACTTCGAGGATCTGCTCGTTCGCGACCCGGACAACGTCGAGGCACTGGCCGGCCTGGCGCACGCATTGCGCATGCTGAGCCAGTTCGAGGATGCACTGCGGATTGCGGAAAAAGGCGGCGCGCTCGACCCCGACAATCCAGCCATCATTCTGGAAAAGGCGGAGGCACTGCGGAGCCTCAAGCGGCCCGATGAGGCCATCGAGCCGCTCAAGCATGTGCTTGCGCTCCGTCCCGATCACCTGGAAGCGGGGCTCGCGCTTGCCAAGATCTTCATCGAGGCCAAGCGCGCGCCCGAAGCCGTTCTGGTGCTGCGCAACACCGTCGCCAGCCATCCTGACGACTCGACCGCATGGTCCGACCTCGGCTGCGCCCTGCTGTCGACCAGGGACTATGGCGAAGCGGTCGGCGCTTTCGACAGGGCGCTGGTTCTGCGACCGACATCAGCCGCGACTTACGCAAATCTGGCGCTCGCTTTGTTCGGCCAGGATCGCCTCGATGAAGCACTGGCCGCCTGCGAACGCGCCTTGGCGATCGAGCCGGATTCCAGCGTCGCGCATTTCAGCAAGGGCTGCATCCATCTTGCGCACGGCGAATTCGGGCCCGGTTGGGAGAATTACGAGTATCGCTTCTCGATGGGCCGAAACAAGGGATTGCGCGAGGATGTTCCGGCGCGGCCTTGGTGTGGCGAAGAGTTGAGAGGGAAATCGATCCTCGTGCTCGGCGAACAGGCCA
>JASHRW010000079.1 GCA_030037065.1 Xanthobacteraceae bacterium | reverse complement strand
AGCTGGACGGCCGCGTCGACAACTCCCTCTGGGTTCAGATGTCCGAACAGTGGCAGTTGGAACAAGATGATCTTTTGCGGCAAATCAATCGGCACCAGACGGCCGACCGTACATATCTCGAACACGGCGCGAGCCTGATAACATTGGCTCATGGCGCCCGCCGCCTGTTCGCCAAACAGGCGCCGCACGAGCAACGACGCCTTTTGAATGTCGTACTTTCGAACTCGACTTGGACGAATGGCGACCTGACACCGACGTTCCGCCAACCATTTGATCTTATTGCCGAAGCAACCGCTCGCGCGCACGCCGAAAAGGGTGCCACAGCGCTAAATTCGCCTCAGCATCCGGTTTGGCTGGGGAACTAGGATTCGAACCTAGATTCTCGGCGTCAGAGTCCGATGTTCTACCGCTGAACTATTCCCCAAAACCCGCGAGGCGCGCAGACTTTAACGCCCGCCAGAAGGTCTTAGCCGCCCGATGGAAGCTCGCCGCCGGAACGAACACTTAGGGTATTTGGCCGCGCTTTCCAAGACGCTCTGTCACCCCGGGTGATCCGGTGCAGTCCACAAGCGCGGACGGATGAGGAGGGTCCGAAGCCTCGGATTGAGTCGCTACACGGCCTTGCTGACGCGAACCTTTTGCAAAGGGCCGGATGACGGACGGCCGAGGCTGAAATAGTAGAACCCTGCATTCGCCATGGCGTCAGGCTTATAGATATTGCGCAGATCGATGATCGTCGGCGACTTTAACAGCGATTTGACCCGTTTGAGATCGAGCGCGCGGAACTCATTCCATTCGGTCAGGATAACGAGCACGTCAGCGCCTGTGAGCGCTTCGTAGCTGTTGGAGCAGAACTCGACCCCGGCAAGCAGCGGTTTTGCCTCGTCCATGCCCGCCGGATCGTACGCGCGGACCGTGGCGCCAGCATTCTGCAACACCGGAAGGATGGTGAGGCTTGCGCTGTCTCGCATGTCGTCGGTGTTCGGCTTGAACGTGAGCCCCAGTACGGCGATTGTCTTGCCGCGCACCGAGCCGCCGCAGGCGGCGATCACACGCTGCGCCATTCTTCGCTTGCGGCGATCATTGCTGGCGACGACCGCGTCGACGATCGTGAGCGGCGATTCCATTTCTTCCGCGGTTCTGGTGAGCGCCAGACAATCTTTGGGGAAGCACGAGCCGCCAAAACCGGGGCTGGTGTGCAGGAATTTCCGGCCGATCCGGCCGTCGAGCCCCATTCCTTTGGCCACCTCCTGCACATCGGCGTCGAGGCGTTCGCACAAATCGGCGATCTCGTTGATGAACGCGATCTTGGTCGCGAGAAAACTGTTGGCCGCGTACTTGATGAGCTCGGCCGTTTCCAGCGTGGTGAAAAGGATCGGCGTTTCGATCAAAAAAAGCGGTCGGTACAGCTCGCGCATGACGCTGCGGGCCCGTTCGGTCTCGGCGCCTATGACGACACGATCGGGCCGCATGAAATCCTGGATCGCCGAACCCTCGCGGAGGAATTCCGGATTGGACACCACGTCAAACAGGGATTCATCGAGCCGGCCGGTCAGGATGGCGGCGACCTTGCGGCTTGTTCCGGGCGGCACCGTGGATTTGGTCACCACCACGGTGTGACGGCGAATCGCGCCGGCGATTTCCTCGGCCGCCGCCAGCACGTAAGAGATATCGGCATGGCCGTCGCCGCGGCGTGTCGGCGTGCCGACCGCAATGAATACGGCGTCGGCGCCCTCGACCGCCGCCGCGATGTCGGTGCCGAATTGCAGGCGTCCGTTGGCCGTGTTGCTCGCGACCAGATCGTCGAGGCCGGGCTCGTAGATCGGAATTTCGCCGCGTCGCAGGCGCTCTATCTTGGCGGCGTCCTTGTCGATGCAGGTGACGTCAAAGCCGAATTCGGAGAAGCATGCACCCGATACGAGCCCCACATATCCCGCGCCGATGACGGCAATTCGCATAGTCCGTCTCCCCGTCACGTCTGGCTGCTTGGAGCAAAGTTTCACCTGTTGGGCAAGTGCCTTCGGGCGGCTGCCCTTAGCGCAACGATTCGCTCAGCGCGCGACGATGACCGAGATTTACGACGCGATGGTGAAACGCTTTGGCTTGCCGGCGCCTGTCTCCGAAACGCTTGGACGGCCTAGGCTTGCGCGTGAACGCGTGGTTCCTCCCGCACGCTGCCGATTTCGTGGCCGCGCACTTTGATTGTCAGCTCGCCGAGCACTGGGGCCGAGCGGCAAACGATGACGTCGCCGGGCTTGACCGGGCTGACGCCGTCGGGTGTCCCGGTATAGACCAGATCGCCCGGATAGAGCGTGTAGAATTCCGAGGCAAATTCGATGAGCCGGCGGCAATTGTAGATCAATTGGCTGGTATTGCTGTTCTGCCGCACTTCGCCGTTGACGGTCAGGCTGATCGGCACTGCATCGGGGTCCGGCACTTCGTCGGCCGTCACCATCCACGGGCCGAGCACCGCGTAGCCGTCGACCGATTTACGGAAGCTCCTGTCCTCGCGGCCGCGCACCGTCATGTCGAGGCCGAGGCAGTAGCCGGCCACGTAATCGAGCGCTCGCGTTTGCGGAATATCGCTCCCGGTCTTGCCGATCACCATCACCAATTCGACTTCATGGTCGTTGCGCCGGTCGGGAAACCGCAGCGGAATGCCTTCCGACGGACCGACCAGAGCGGAGTTTGCCTTCAGAAACATGCCAGCCTCGAGGATTTTCGAAGACTGCGCGCGCACGACCTGCGAGCCTGGCTGCGCCGAGGCTTTCTGCATCTCCTCGATGTGCGCCTGATAATTGGTCGGCGCGCAAGTGAGCTTGGTCGGCCGCGCCACCGGCGGCAAGAGCTTGACGGCAGCGATCGGTTTTCCCGGTGACTTGTCGGCCAGCCGCTCGATCCGCTCGCACCATTGCGGCAGCGCTGCGACCACCGCGTCGCCCTTCATCGCGTAGGGCGTGCTTTTTCGGATCTCGGTCTGCGCTTCGGTGACATCGTGCACGAGGTTTCCGCGCACCACGCCCAGGCGGTCATCGTCGTAGCGGCAAAGCTGCATCAGATTTCTCCCTTCAGTCTGCATTGTGCGCGCGGAGCCGATCAACACATTGATACCGACTGCTCCGAAGATCAATGCTACCGTAGCAACGACGTTCTTGTTCGGTGCCCGCCCGAGGTCGTCCCTGTAATAGAAGAACGCTAGGCTTTACCAGCCGTTACCCGGCATCGCGAACCAAGGTCCGGGGGCGGCGTCGGACGGATCATAAGGTGGCGGCAAAGCGGAATCGTCGTCAGGCGGCGCTTCGTCTCCAGGCGAAGCTGAGGGCGCTTCAGCTCTCGGTGGAGGCGGTGCCGACGTCCGATCAGCTCTGCGGCTGGATGGGCCGTTATTGGCTTCGACTTGCCGCGCGCAGTACCGACGCGGGCCGCCGTCATATGGCTGGTAGGTACAATCGGACGCGCGGAATGAATGATAGTGCTGCTGGCACATCGAAATGTCGCATTTTGCTCCCGCTGGGGTGGTGGGCGCGGAAGAGCTGTTTTGACCAGCCGAAGGGTTGTTTTGGGCAGAGAGTCTGTTTGATGGTTGCGGCTGTGCGCCGGCCGCGATTTGCGGATTTGGATTCGTGGTTGGCATCGGCAGCGGATTGGTCTGCTGCTGCGGAGTGTTTGGTGCTGCCGGCGGCGATGTCGTCGGGCCGTTTTGCTCGGCCGCGACCGTAGCCGTAAGCCGTATTTGGGCCGGCTTGCTCCATGAACTGCTTCAAGATCATCGCCGGGAGCGAGCCACCCACCACGCCGCGCATCGGGCTGTGATCGTCGTTGCCGACCCAAGCGCCGATTGCCAGAGTTGTTCCAGAGCGCGCGGTTGACCCGTTTGGAACTAACGCGCGTCCGCGCGTTCTGATCTCGGAAATTTGAGCGCGGAACCGTGTAGTGCGTTCAAACTGTCTGGCGCTTGGAAAATCCGAACGTCACCGTCGAAATGCACAGAATGCTGACGGCGGCGGACAGAAGGAAGACGGCGCGCGGTTGGCCGTTGTCCATCAGCGCGCCATAGGCAATTGGCGCGATGCTCGCGCCGATGTTGTAACCGACGCTGACGAAGCCGAACACGAGTCCGTAGGCTCCGGCGGGAGTCACCGCGCGCACCAGCATGTCGCGCGAGGGATAGGTGGCGCCAACGCAGAAGCCGCTCATGCCCATCAGGAGGATGAGGCCGACGGAGTGGAAATTGAACAAGCCGACAAGTGCCGTCACCGTGCCGCCGACCGCCAGTCCCGAGGCGGCCACGACCGCATGATGTGTGGTACGCCCGGCGAGGACGCCTCCGGCCAAAACGCCGAGTGCGTTCATGGCCAAGAGGCTGGTCAGCGCCATATTGGCTACATCGACAGACGTGGAATGCAGCGCGCCGAGCGCCACGACCAGATAGGTGTTGAGGCCGCCGCCCATGATCGAGGTCAGAACGAAATAGCCGAGATTGAGCAGGATGGGCAGCGTCAGCAGCACGCGCAATGCGCTGCCGGCGCCGCCGCGCGCTATCGAGGGCGACTTGCCGGGGTGATCCTCTGGCTTAGGCTCGGGTTGGGAAATCAAAACCAAAAGAACGATGAAACCTAAAATGGACGCGCCGACAAAAGCGCCGCGCCAGCCGAAATAACTCTGCATAAAGATAAGCGTGACCGGGGCAATGCCCGAGCCGACCATGCCGGCGAAGGTGTGGTAAGCAAACACTTGGCCAACCCGCTCCTTCGGAGCGTGCTGCGCCAGCAAAGAATAATCGGATGGATGGAAGACCGTGTTCCCCAAACCGCCGAGAGCGTACATCGCGATGAAGACCCAGTACGAATCGACGATACCGGCGACCGCATAAGCGATGCTGCTCAGCGCCAGGCCGGCGATGAGAACGATGCGAGCGCCGATGCGATCGACCAAGAAGCCGACCGGCGTCTGGAAAATCCCGGAGACGACGTTGAAGACGGTCAGCGCCAGCGCCAGTTCGGTGTAGCTGACCTTGAAGTCGGCGCGCACGAAGGCGAATAGCGGCGCCAGCAGCAACATATAATAATGACTCATCATATGTGCGCCGCAGACCGCAGCGATCAGCCGCGACTCGGCAGGGCGAATCGTCCGAACGGAAACGGCTTGCGTCATTGCGCCTGGGCGGCCCCCTTGGCGGGCTCGGCGGAATGCAGCGCCTGCCAGACGCGGAACGGGGTGAGCGGCATGTCAAGGTGGCGGATGCCGCGCTCGGCGAGCGCGTCGATCACCGCGTTCATCACGCAGGTGAGGGCGCCCGCACAGCCGGCTTCGCCGCAACCCTTGACGCCGAGCGGGTTGGTTTTCGCCGGCGCCGGATGGTCGGCCAGCGAGAACGACGGCACGTCGGCCGCGCGCGGCATGGCGTAGTCCATGTAGGAACCGGTGAGCAATTGTCCGTCGCTGTCGTAGACCGCAAGCTCCATCAGCGCCTGACCGATACCTTGCACCACGCCACCGTGAAGCTGACCTTCGACGATCATCGGATTGATCACTGTGCCGAAATCATTGACGCACACATAGCTGACCAATTCGGCTACACCACTGTCGGGATCGACTTCGACTTCGGCGACGTGACAGCCGTTGGGATAGGTGGAGGCGCCGGGGCCGTCGCTGACATGCGCAACGTCAAGCGATTGCGGCACGCCGTCAGGCGGCTTCGGACCGTTGTGCAGCTTCTGCGCCAAATCCATGATTGAGATGGCGCGGTCCGTCCCGACGATGACGAAACTGCCGCGCTCGAAGGCGATGTCGGACGGCGAGGCTTCGAGCGCGTTTGCGGCGAGCTCTCTTCCCTTTTCGACGATCTTCGCCGCGGCCTCGACGATCGCGGTACCGCTGTGCATGATCGATTTCGATCCGCCCGAGCCGCCACCGGCGATCAACCGGTCGCTGTCGCCCTGAACGATGGAGATTTTGTCGAACGGGATGCCGAGTTTGTCGCTCAACACTTGGGCGAATGGCGTGGCGTGCCCCATGCCAAAATCCTGCGTGCCGGTGATCAGCGTCACCGTGCCGTCGGGATTGAATTTGATGTCGGCCAATTCCTTCGACGGCGGCGCGGTGACTTCGAGAAAGTTGCCGATGCCGAGCCCGCGCAGCTTGCCGCGCCTGCGGCTCTCGCGCTTGCGCCGGGCGAATCCCTTGACGTCGGCAAGTTCGAGCGCCTGCTTCGTCAAGCCGGCGAAGTCGCCGCTATCATACGTGCCTCCGGATGCCGTCTTGTATGGCAAATCGCGCGGGCTGATCTGGTTGCGCTTGCGCAACGCTACGCGGTCGAGACCCATCTCGGCCGCGGCAGCGTCGATCAGCCGTTCCATATAGTAATTGCCTTCCGGCCGGCCGGCGCCGCGATAGGCCGAGACATGCGACGTGTTGGTGAACACGCACTTGGTCGCGACTTCGATCAGCGGCGTGCGATACATGCCCTGCACGTTCTTCACGGCATTGAGCGTGCCCGGCATCGGCGCGACCGGCGACAGAAACGCACCCATATTGGCGAAGCTCGTCAAACGGACGGCGAGGAAGTTGCCGTCGGCGTCGAGTGCGAGTTCGCCGGTCAGGTCGTGGTTTCGACCGTGGCTATCCGAGACGAAGCTTCCCGAGCGCTCGTCGGTCCATTTCACCGGTCGGCCGAGCGCGCGCGCCGCATGCAGCACGCAGATATATTCGGGAAACACCGCCGCCTTCATGCCGAACGACCCGCCGACCTGCCCGGTGATCACGTGCACGTCCTTGGGCGGCACGCCCATCGCCTCGGCGAGATTGGCGCGCATGCCGAACACGCCCTGAGAACTCACGTAAAGCGTAAAGCGATTGCCATCGAAGGCGGCGAGCGCCGCGCGCGGCTCCATGGCGTTGACGACGAGGCGGCTGTTGACGAGCTTCAGCGTGGTGACGTGCGCGGCCTTGGCGAACGCGGCCTTAACCGCGTCGGCGTCGCCATAGTGATAGTCGAGCGCCACGTTGCCCGGCACGTCGTCGTAAAGCAGTGGCGCATCCGTCCGCGCCGCGTCCTCGGCCGTAGTCACCGCTCCGAGCGCTTCGATGTCTACGCTGACCGCTTCCGCAGCGTCCTTCGCCGCCAGCACCGTCTCCGCGACGACGCATGCGACCGGGTCGCCGACATAGCGCACCTTGCCGGTCGCCAGCGCTTGGCGCAGCGGCTTCTTCATCGGCGAGCCGTCGCGGTTGTTGAACGGCACGATGCATTTGAGCGGCCCGTACCCTTTCAGATCGTCGCCGGTGTAGACGCCGAGAACGCCGGGCATTTTGCGCGCCGTCTCCACATCAATCGAGCGGATAGTTCCGTGCGCGTTCTGGCTGCGCACGATCACCGCATAAGCCTGACCGGGGAGGCTGAAATCGTCGGCGTAGCGGCCCTTGCCGCGCAGCAGCAATGGGTCCTCTTTGCGTGGGACTGACTGCCCGATGGCAAATTTTTCGACCGCCAAGCGATCGGTCGTCAATTGGTCGGCGCGTTCCGTCGCCGAAGGATGCAAATTCATGGGCGTGCGATCCGTAAGGCCTTGATGCGCTGACATAATGGACTCGACAGAGCCCGACAAGCCTTGCGCGCGGCATGCCTCGTAGGCCGGGAAAGCAATAGCTTTGCCCTGGCGCAGACTGCTGGTACATTTTTACCCGATTTGGGTTTGAACATGCGCGGCGCCGTTGAGCAGGTAGCATTCCGGCGCGGCAGGAAGGTTTTGCATGAGCGATGAGGGCCCGCCGCAAGTCGGCCGCGACGGCAATGGGCCCCTGCGTCGGCGATCCCATTGGGGCCGGCGAACGCCCTACGGCATGCGTCGCGACGAAGCCGGTCGCGACCCCGATGCAAACATCGAGCGGCGACAGGCGACTTATGCGGCGCTTGATCTTGGCACCAACAATTGTCGTTTGTTGATCGCGCGGCCGACGGCGGACGGCTTCCGCGTTGTCGATGCTTTCTCCCGTATCATTCGGCTGGGCGAGGGCTTGGCCGCGAATCGCCGCATCAGCGACGCGGCGATTGCGCGCGCGGTCGACGCGTTGCTGGTCTGTCGCGACAAAATGCGCGCGCGCCAGGCGACGCGCGCGCGGTTGATTGCAACCGAAGTCTGCCGCGCCGCCGAGAACGCGCAGGCCTTTTGCGCGCGCGTTGCCGTGGAGGCCGGTCTCGACCTGGAGATCGTCGATTCGGCGACCGAAGCGCGGCTGGCGGCGACCGGCTGCACGGAGCTGTTCGATCCCGCCGCCTCGGGCGTGATCCTGTTCGATATTGGCGGCGGCTCGTCCGAATTGGTGCGGCTCGGCCGGCGAAGCTTAAGCCGCTGCGGGCCGCCGGCGCCGGACATCATCGGCTGGGCGTCACTGCCGGTCGGCGTCGTCACGTTGGCGGAACGCTACGGCGGCAAGTCGGTTTCGCGCGCGATCTACGACGCCATGATCGACGAGGTCGCCGTTCTGGTGCAGAAATTCAAGGATACCCATTGTTGCGATCTCGATGGTTTTCACATGCTCGGCACCTCGGGCACCGTGACCACGATCGCCGGCGTCTATCTGCGGCTTAGACGGTACGACCGCCGCCGCGTCGACGGCTGCTGGCTGTCCGACGAGCAGATCTCGCGCGTGGTCGCCGAGCTGATGGCGATGAGTTTTGACGAACGCGCGGCGAATCCCTGCATCGGTGCCGAGCGCGCCGACTTGGTGCTTGCCGGTTGCGCCATCCTCGACGCCATCCGCCGCGCCTTTCCCTGTCCGCGGCTGCGGGTCGCCGATCGCGGCCTGCGCGAAGGCATGCTGGTCGAGATGATGCGCGAGGACGGCGTATGGGGCGAGGCCTGAACGGCCATCGCGGAAGTTGAAATGGAAAGGCTCAAGGGCGACAAACGCCGCACGCCATCATCGCGCGCTTGGCTGGCGCGCCAGATCAACGATCCCTACGTCGCGCGCGCCAAGCGTGAGGGATTTCGCTCGCGCGCCGCCTACAAGCTCGGCGAAATCGACGACAAGTTTCATCTGCTCAAGCCTGGGGCGCGCGTCGTCGATCTCGGCGCCGCGCCCGGAGGCTGGAGCGAGATCGCCGCGCGGCGCGTCGGACCGGGCGGGCGTGTGGTCGCGCTCGACATTCTTGAGATGAAGCCGATTGCCGGCGTCGACTTTCTGCAGCTTGATTTTCTCGACGCCGCCGCGCCGGAACGGCTCAAAGAAAAGCTCGGGAGCAGGGCGGACGTGGTGCTTTCCGATATGGCCGCTAACGCCACCGGCCATCGCCAGACCGATCACCTGCGCATCATGGCGCTCGCCGAAGCGGCGGCGCTGTTTGCCCGCGAGGTGCTCGCACCCGGCGGCAGCTTTCTCTGCAAGGTGCTGCAAGGTGGCACCGAGGCGAAATTATTGGCTGAGCTCAAGCGCGATTTCGCCACCGTCAAGCACGTCAAGCCGCCGGCGAGCCGCGCCGATTCGGCCGAGCTTTATCTGCTGGCGAAGGGATTTCGCGCCGGTTGAAGTAGCCAAGCCCTAAGCTCGCCTCTCTACCGCACTGCTCGCCACTCTCCGCCCCGACAATTCCGCACCCGCATCGAGCGGTAGCTGCATGAAGATCAGCGCGGCCGCCGCCGAAAGCAGGCTGATGGCGAGGAAGGCCGGTGGAAAATCGGTTACCCCCATGGTCGGAGACTGCTTGAGCCGCAGCGTGATTTCGACCACGAGCGCGCCGACGGCGACGCCGGTCGACAGCGACAATTGCTGAAAGGCGGCGACCATCGAGGTGGCGCGGCTCATCACCGGCGGCTCGACCTCCGCATAGGCGATGGTGTTGACGCTGGTGAATTGCAGCGAACGGAAGAAGCCGCCGACCAGCAGGATGGCGATCATCGCCGAGAACGGCATACCGTGGACGAAGCTGGCGCAGGCGGCGATAAAGACGGCGCTGACCAGGCTGTTGTAGAGCAGCACATTGCGATAGCCGAGGCGCTTGAGCACCGTGGTCGCGGCGGCCTTCATGAACATCGAGCCGAGCGCGCTGGTAAACGTGATGAGGCCGGACTGGAACGGCGATAGACCGAAGCCGATCTGCAAAAGGAGCGGCAGCAGAAACGGTATCGCTCCGACTCCGAGCCGGAACATGAAGCCGCCGAAAATGCTGGCGCGAAATGTCGGCAACTTGAGGAGCCGCAGATCGAGGATCGGCGCCGGCGCGCGTTGGGCATAGATCACATAGGCAACGCCGGAGACGGCGCCGACGCCGAGCAGAGCTGCGACGACACTATTGGGCAGGAATTCGAGCCCCGCGACCGACAGGCCGAAGGCGAGACCGCCGATCGCCACGCCGGACAGAATGAAACCGGCGAGATCGAACGGGTAGGGATATTCGGTGCGAATATCTGGGATGTAGCGGGTCGCCAAGACGATGCCGAGGAGGCCGATGGGCACATTGATGATGAAAATCCAGTGCCACGAGGCGTAGGTGGTGATGAACCCGCCGAGCGGCGGTCCGCAGATCGGGCCGATCAGCGCCGGGATAGTCAGAAGCGACATGGCGTTGAGCAAGCGCTCCTTGTCGATCGAGCGCACGACAATGAGGCGGCCGACCGGCGTCATCATCGCGCCGCCCATGCCCTGGAAGATGCGCGCGGCGACGAAATCCGTGAGCGAATGGGACAGTGCGCAGCCGATCGAGCCGAGAACGAAGACGCCGATGGCAATGCGAAACACGTTGCGCGCGCCGAAGCGGTCGGCGGTCCAGCCGCTGGCCGGAATGAAGATGGCAAGCGACAGAAGATACGAGGTGACGGCGAGCTTCAATGCCAGCGGGTTGGTGCCGATGTCGCGGGCGATCGCCGGCAGCGAGGTCGCGATCACCGTCGAGTCCATGTTTTCCATGAACAGCGAAACAGCGACGATCAGCGGGGCGGCGCGGCCGTTCGAGTCTGCGGGCATCGGCTGGGGTCTATAGGCTTCTTATTGGCTCGTTATTGGCTCTTAGTGGCACTGGCTTGAAGCCGCTGCAAACCCTCTTGTGGCTGCTGGAACGTCGGATCGAGCTTGAGCGCTTGGCGGAAGTCGGCAACGGCACCGGCCGAATCGCCGCTGTGTTCGCGAAAGATGCCGCGGGTCGAGAAGGCGCTCGCCGAATGCGGATCGAGCACGAGGGCGCGATCGATGTCGGTAAGCGCGTCGGAATCATCTCCGCCCAGATAGTGCGCCCAGGCACGGTTGTAGTAGGCAAGCGCCGCGGCGGGCGAAAGTGCGATAGCCTGCGTGTAGTCGGCGATGGCGCCGGCGAGGTCGAGCTGCGCGCGTTTGGCATTGCCGCGATTGATGTAAGGGTCCGCCACGCGCGGCTCGAGCGCGATGGCCTTGTCCAGATCGGCGATTGCCTGCGCGTATTCGCCCTTGGCTGCAAGCGCGCTGCCGCGATTGTCGTAAGCCTCGGCCGTGGGCTTAAGCCTGATCGCTTGGTCGTAATCGGCGATGGCGCTGTCGATGTCGCCGGTGCGCTGCCAGGCAAGACCGCGGTTGTAATAGGCAGCCGCGTCGTTCGGATTGATGCCGAGCGCCGCACTGTAATCGGCGATGGCGCGTTTGGTCTCGCCTTTGTCGGCGAAGGCATTGCCGCGATTGTCAAAGGCGACGAAAAATTTCGGATCGAGCGTGATGGCCTGGTCGTAGTCGGTGATGGCGCGGTCGAGCGCGTGCTGTTGATAAAGCGCGTAGCCACGCTCATTGTAGGCCGCCGCAAGCTGCGGATTGAGCCGGATCGCCTCGTTCAGATCGGCAATCGCCTGATGGAGATTGCCGGCGCGGTGGTAGGCAATGCCGCGATCGTAATGGAGCCAAGCGTTACCCGGATCGAGCCGCAGCGCCGCCTTGTAATCCTCCATCGCGGCTGCGCGGTTGCCGCTGTCGTCATAGGCATTGGCGCGATCGTGATAGGCCTGCGCATTATTCGTATCGAGGCGGATGGCGGACGAAAAATCGGTAATGGCGCGCTGATAGTCCTGGTTCTGAAAGAATACGAGTCCGCGATCGTCGTAGGCGAGCGCGGATTGCGGCGAGAGATTCACCGCGCGGTCGAAATCGGCGGCGGCGCGAGCAAGATCGCCCTTGCTGCGCCAGGCATCGCCGCGATTGTCGTAGGCTGCGACCAGGTTCGGGTCGAGGTGGATCGCCTGACTGTAGTCGGCGATGGCGCGGTCGAATTCGCCCTTTTCGAACCAGGCGACGCCGCGATCGTTGTAAGCGGA
>JASHRW010000078.1 GCA_030037065.1 Xanthobacteraceae bacterium | reverse complement strand
GGGCGTCCGCCGATGCGTCTGCAACAGCACGCGCCAGCTCCAATGCGGCGAAATGGAGGGCCGCCTTGGGCGGAAAGTGGCGCAAGGCGGCGAGCTCGAGCGCCGAACCGGCGAGCGAGGCCAACACGGACACAACTGCGAGTACAGACACGGCTCCTAATTCGCCGGCCTTGGCTGCGAATGGTGCTGATCCGCTCCCGACAAACAACGATCCGACGACGAACGGCCCATCACAGCAGACCGACTCGCCCGATCCGGATGCGGCCGGCGGGGTCTTGGAGCGGGCGGCCGTTGCCGCGGTGGCGGCTGTGCTGAACCCTGCCGGCGCGGTAAGCAGCGCGACGCTGCCGGCGAAGGACGGAGCCAACGACAACGACAAAACCGGTACGGCCGATCCCGGCAATGCGACGCCGGGTACGGATCAGCCTTCCGCCAATCCGCAGCCGGTCGCAGCGGCTTTTGTCCTCAACACCGCTTTGGGTGCTGCGCCGGCTGCTGCCAATGGGAAGCCGACATCGGCGATAGACGAGCAAACGAAACCGCGCGCGGGGCTGACGCCGTCAATCGCCAATAATCAAAATACTTCGACGCACGACGCAAACGACACCACGGCGGCGCAGACGGCACCAGCCGCACAATCGACGACGGGCGACCAGAGCAGTGGCTCCGCAGCGAACGGCAACACCGCCGCTCCCCCGCAGCCAGGCACCGGTGCCCAGCAAGGGCAAGCGCAGACGCAAGCCAGCAACAACGCCGCGGTTTTGACGCAGAGCGTGGTTGCCGCTACGGGCGTTGCCGACCGGGTCGGCGGCCGCGGCGACGCGAGTGCCTCGACAATGCCATCGGGTGCGGCGGGTGCGACCAATGCGCCGACCGCGAACGGTACCCCCAGCGTTCTGCCCAACTTCGGTTTCCTCGCGGCGAGCGCGATGACGGCCGGTGCGGCAGCGGCGGTGCCAGCGAATACCGGCACTGCCGTCCCGCTCGCCGGGCTTGCGGTGGCGATCGCCGCCCGTGCGCAGGCCGGTTCGAACCAGTTCGATATCCGGCTCGATCCGCCGGAGCTTGGCCGCATCGATGTCCGCCTCGATGTCGACCGCAACGGCCAAGTCACATCCCACGTCACCGTCGACCGCGCCGATACGCTGCAGCTCCTGCAGAGCCACCAACCGCAGCTCGAACAGGCGCTTCAACAGGCGGGATTGAAGACGGCAGATAACGGCCTGCAGTTCACGTTGCGCGACCAATCTTTTGCCGGGCAGAACGGTGGCGGCAGCAGCAACGGTAACGGCAACGGGCAGCCAAACACGGCGCGCCTCGTCATTCCCGACGCCCAAGCGGCGCCGGTCGATACGGCACAGATTTACTCGCGTTTGTATCTCGGCAGCGGCCTCGACATCCGGGTATGAGCGCAATTGGGTGAGGGCGAAGCATGACGACGACCACAGCAACCACCTCGGCCAACGGCACCTCCGCCTCGACTGCGGCCTCCGCCGGCACGACCGGGCTGCAGCAGATCGCCGGTAATTTCGATGAGTTCTTGCAGCTCCTAACCACACAGCTGCAGAATCAAGACCCGCTCGATCCGATGGATACCAATTCCTTCACCCAGGAACTGGTCTCATTTGCTTCCGTCGAGCAGCAGGTCGATATGAACACCAATATGCAGACCCTGATTTCGCTGCAGGAGACCACCGCAGCCACCCAGGCGCTGCAACTCGTCGGCTCGACGGTGACGGTGAACGGTAACGGCGCCACCTTGTCGGGTTCCAGCAGCCCAGCGACATGGAGCATAAACTCCTCGGGGCCGGGCACCGGCGCCATCACGATCAGCAATTCGCAGGGCCAGACGGTTTACACCGGCACCACCACGCTCAATTCCGGCAGCCAATCCTATACCTGGAATGGCCAAGGCAATAACGGCGTGACCTGGCCAAATGGCACTTACACGATCTCGGTCACCGGCACGGGCGCCAACGGCCAGGCACTCACGGTTTCGACCCAGGTGCAGGGCACCGTGACCGGAGTGAACATGAGCGCGACTCCGCCGACACTCACCATTTCCGGCCAAAGCTACCCGATCAGTTCGATCCAGTCGCTCGGCAATGGCGGCAGTACCAACACTGCGAGCGATCTCAGCAGTCTGAACACTAGTATCAGTAATCTCAACAGTACGCTCGGTAGTTTCCTCCAGTCGCTTTAAGGATTATCGGCCCACCAGCTGAGGGCGACCGCCGGTTCGCGCCACCAATCCCTTGCGCTCGCATAGCGAAAATCGCGCATCCCGCGATTTTCGCGGCGATTACGGCCAATCGACGGTTAGGCTTAGGCAAATTTTAAGCCGCCATGCGTAATGTCGCAGCCTGTCGCGTTGTCGAGTTCGTGAGAGTGACTATGACCGAACCCCATCGCCCGAGGGTCAAGTATGTCATCGGGCCGGACGGTTCCCCCCTGACGATCGCCGATCTGCCGGCGCCGGGGACGAAACGCTGGGTCATCCGCCGCAAGGCGGAGGTCGTGGCGGCGGTTCGCGGCGGATTGCTTTCGCTGGAAGAGGCATGCAGCCGCTATACGCTAACCGTCGAGGAATTCCTTTCCTGGCAATATTCGATCGATCAGCATGGCCTCGCCGGCCTGCGCACGACGCGCATTCAGCAATACCGCCAGTAACGCGCGATTAATCGATCCTACCGAGATGTCAACGCCGGCCGCCTGGGTCGGCGCTTTTCGTTTCGACGACGAGCGAATGATCCGCGGCACCGGCCGTGATGCCATGACGGAGTTTTGTTCGCCGAAAATACCCTTATTAACCGGGCGCTAACCATCCACCGGGCAAATCTTGCCGATCAGCGGCATCGCTGCGGGGGTGAAGCTCCGTGCAAAATCTGGTGGAGTTTATCAAGACGATCGGTGTCCCGCGCATTGCCGCGATGGGCGTCGTTACTCTGGCGCTTATCGGCTTCTTCACGTTCGTCATCCTGCACGTAACGGCGCCGGAGATGGCGCCGCTCTTCACCAATCTTACCCTCGACGATTCCGCCGCCATCGCCAAGGAGCTGGATCGGGAGGGCGTGTCCTACCAGTTGCACGGTCAAGGCGACGTCATCCTTGTGCCCAGGGACAAAGTGGCGCGGCTGCGCATGCAGCTTGCCGAAACCGGTTTGCCCAAGGGCGGCGGCGTCGGCTACGAGATTTTCGACAAATCGGACGCGCTTGGCACCACCAGTTTCGTGCAGAACATCGATGCGGTGCGCGCGCTCGAAGGCGAACTTGAGCGCACCATTCGCACCCTCGACAGCGTTGAAGATGCCCGCGTGCATCTGGTGATGCCGGAACGTCCGTTGTTTTCGCGCGACAAAGTCGAGCCGTCGGCCTCGATCTTGCTGCGGGTGCGCGGCACGCTGGAGCCGGGACAGGTGCGCGCTATCCGCCACCTTGTCGCCACCGCGGTGAACGGGTTGCGTCCGCAGCGCATTTCGATTGTCGACGAAGCGGGCAATTTGCTGGCCGATGGCGCCGCCGATAACTCCGACGGCGGCATTGGCGTCGGCGCCGATGAACGTCAGATCGCATACGAGAATCGGGTGCGCAAACAGGTCGAGGGGATTGTCACCTCGGTGGTGGGGCCCGATCACGCGCGGGTCCAGGTCAGCGCCGATTTCGACTTCAATCGCATTACGGAGACTTCGGACAAATACGACCCCGACGGCCGCGTCGTCCGATCCAGCCAGACCCGTGAAGAAACCTCCGCCTCGAGCCCAACCAACAATGAGGTGACCGTCGGCAACGAAATACCCCAAGGCCAGCAAACGCAGACGCCTGCCGCCTCCACCGAGGCCAACCCGGCGCCGAGCGACCGGAGCCGGAAATCCGAAGAAACCGTCAATTACGAGATTTCAAAGACCACCAAGACCGAAGTGATCGAAGGCGGCCGCCTCAAGCGCATTTCGGTCGCGGTGCTGGTCGACGGCACCTACAGCAAGAACGACAAGGGCGAGTGGGTCTATAAGCCGCGCAGCAAGGAAGAGATTGATCAGATCGCGGCTTTGGTCCGTTCGGCAATCGGCTTCGATCAAAAGCGCGGCGACCAGGTCGAAGTCGTCAATCTGCCGTTCGCCCCGCCACAGCCCGAGGCGATCGCCGCGCCGCGCGGCTGGCTGTCGGCACTGCATTTCTCCAAGGACGACATCATGCGGGCCATCGAAATGGTGGTGATGGGCCTGCTTGGCCTCGCCGTACTGCTTCTGGTGGTGCGTCCGCTCGTGCGGCGCATCATCGCCCCGACGACTGACGGCAGGCCGGCGCTACCGGCGGCGGCGGCGGACGCCGTATCGGCTGTGGAAGCCGGCGGCGGAGCCGCTGCCGAAGCCGGCCCGACCTTCAAAGCAGAGCCCAGCGAGACTTCCAAGATGATCGACATTGCTCAAATTCAGGGTCAGGTCCACGCCCAATCCGTCCAAAAGGTCGGCGAAATCGCCGATCGTAATCCGCATGAGACGGTTTCCATCATCCGCCAATGGCTACACGAGAGCGCCGCCGCCTGACCGAGTAACGCCATGCCGTCCGCTTATTCAGAAAAAACCGACAGCAACGCCGCCCATCGCGAGATCACCAGCGCCCTGGCGAGCCTAGCCGGTCACGCGGGCAAGGTGCCCGCCAAGCGCCAGCTCACCGGGCCGGAGCGCGTGGCAATACTGATGCTTGCGCTCGGCGAGCAGCACGGCTCCAAGGTCTGGGGCATGCTCGACGATGACGAACTGCGGCAAATTTCCGTCGTCATGTCGACCATCGGTACGGTAGACGCCGAACTGGTCGAGAACCTGCTGCTTGAATTTGTCTCGCGCATGTCGGCCTCCGGCGCGCTCATGGGCAACTACGACGCCACCGAACGACTGTTGCAGCAATATCTGCCGCCCGAGCGGGTGGGCAACATCATGGACGAGATTCGCGGCCCGGCCGGCCGCAACATGTGGGAGAAATTGTCCAACGTTCAGGAGGAAGTTCTCGCCAATTATCTGAAAAACGAGTACCCGCAGACCGTCGCCGTCGTGCTCTCGAAGATCGGCCCCGACCACGCCGCGCGGGTGCTAGCGATCCTGCCCGAGGATCTGGCGCTCGACGTCATCAATCGTATGCTGCGCATGGAGGCCGTGCAGAAAGAGGTTCTGGAGCGGGTCGAACAGACGCTGCGCACCGAATTCATGTCGAACCTGTCGCAGACGCGACGCCGCGACGCGCATGAAGTGATGGCGGAAATCTTCAACAATTTCGACCGGCAGACGGAGACGCGCTTTCTCACCGCGCTCGAGGAGGAGAACCGCGAGGCTGCTGAGCGCATCAAGACGCTGATGTTCACGTTCGACGACTTGACCAAGCTCGATACTGCATCATCGCAAACGCTCATGCGCCACGTCGAAAAGGATAAGCTTGCCATTGCACTCAAGGGCGCCGCCGAGCCGGTGCGTCAGTTCTTCCTTTCCAACATGTCGACGCGCGCCGCCAAGATGCTGATGGACGATATGCAGGCGATGGGGCCGGTGCGGCTGCGCGAAGTCGACGAGGCGCAGGCGCTTTTGGTCAACCTCGCCAAGGACCTTGCGGCTAAGGGCGAGATCATCATCTCCAAGAGCCGCGGCGAAGAAGAGCTTATTTATTGAGGACGCAATGGGCGCGCCGGTAAAATTCCTGTTTGACGTCGACTTCGCCGGCGGTGGCGACCGCAAGCCGACGATCGGGCTCGCCGAGCATGCGCTCAAGCTCGCCGAGGCGGAAAACGCGGCGCACCGGCGCGGCTACGAGCAGGCGCAGCGCGATGCCAAAGTGGAGACCGATCGCCGTATCGCCGCGGCCCTTGAACGCATCGCCGAGGACGTCGCGCTAGCTAATACGGCCCTAATGACGATCGAGGCCCGGCTCGAATGCGAGGCGGTCGAGGTCGCGGTGGCGGTCGCCAGAAAGCTCGCTCCGGCGCTGATCGCGCAAGAGCCATTTGCCGAAATTTCGGCATTGGCGGGGAACTGTTTTCGCCAACTGGTCGCCTCGCCGCACATCGCCGTCCGCGTCAATGACGGGCTTTATGCCGCGGCGCGGGAGCGACTCGACGGCATCTTGCGCGGGCGCGGTTTTGAAGGCCGGCTGGTCGTGCTTGCCGAGCCCGACATCGCGCCCGGCGACTGCCGCGTCGAATGGGCGGACGGCGGCATCAACCGCGACACTGCCAAGGCCGACGCGGCGATCGGCGAGGCGGTCGCGAGCTATCTCAGGGCGCGCCGCGACCTCGCCGGCGTCAACGAAAATGCTCAGGAGGTGCGAGAATGAGTGAAGATGGCAAAGTCGCGCTGCCTGACCTCGAAAAAGGTGGCGCACAAGCCGATACGCCGGCCGCGACGGAGCCGGAAGGACCGACGACGCGGATAGCCGCCGATCTCGAGGCGGTCTTCGACGTGCCGGTGCAGGTTTCGGCTGTGCTCGGGCGCGCCCGCATGGAAATCGGCGATCTGCTCAAGCTCGGCCCCGGAACGGTGCTTGAACTTGACCGCAAGGTTGGCGAGGCGATCGACATTTATGTCAACAATCGCCTGGTCGCCCGTGGCGAGGTCGTGCTGGTGGAAGAAAAGCTCGGCGTGACCATGACGGAAATCATCCGGGCGGAGCGCACGTGATGCGCGAATGGCCAATAGCGAAATGGCGAGTAGCGAGTAGCGGAAGCGATAGCCTTTTCTCACTTCGCTATTCGCTACTCGCTGTTCGCTGTTCGCCTGAGGCGAAGAAGGAATAGACCCATGCGGCTTCTTATCATCGGCACGCTCGGCGGCCAGCTGACCACGGCGACCAAGCTGGCGATGGACAAGGGCGCGACCGTCACGCACGCGGCAGACAACGCCCAGGCGCTTGCGGTTTTGCGTGCCGGGCGCGGCGCCGACTTGTTGATGGTCGATGTTGCTATCGATATCCGCGCACTCATACGCGGACTTGAGGACGAGCATATCCACGCCCCGATCGTCGCCTGCGGCACCGCCACCGATGCGCGCGCCGCGGTCGCCGCCATCCACGCCGGCGCCAAGGAATACATCCCGCTGCCGCCCGATCCGGAATTGATCGCCGCGGTGCTTGCCGCCGTCGCCGACGACAGCCGCGAACTGATCTACCGCGACGATGCCATGGCGCGTGTGGTCAAGCTCGCCCAGCAGGTGGCACAGAGCGATGCCTCGATCCTGATCACCGGCGATTCGGGCACCGGCAAGGAGGTTCTGGCGCGTTATGTCCACGCCCGCTCGGCACGGGCTAAAAAGCCGCTGATCTGCGTGAATTGCGCGGCGGTACCCGAATCGCTTCTGGAGTCGGAACTGTTTGGGCATGAGAAGGGTGCCTTCACCGGCGCGGTGGCGCGCCGCATCGGCAAGTTCGAGGAGGCCAACGGCGGCACGCTGTTGCTCGACGAGATTTCCGAGATGGACGTGCGGCTGCAGGCCAAACTCTTGCGCGCCATCCAAGAACGGGTGATCGACAGAGTCGGCGGCACCCGGCCGGTACCGATCGACATCCGCATTATCGCCACCTCCAACCGCAATCTGGCGGAAGCCGTGCGCGAGGGCGTCTTCCGCGAGGATTTGCTGTTCCGGTTGAATGTGGTCAATCTGAAAATTCCGCCGTTGCGCGAGCGGCCGGCCGACGTGCTTGAGCTCGCCGATTATTTCGTCAAAAAATACTCAACACTCAACGGCGTGTCGATGCGGCCGTTGTCGAACGAGGCGCGGCGCACGCTTTCAATCAACTATTGGCCGGGCAACGTGCGCGAGTTGGAAAACACCATGCACCGCGCCGTGCTGATGGCAAGCGGCGCCGAGATTGGACCGGAGGCGATTCTTAGTCCCGACGGCGCCCGTCTCGATCAGCAACGCGGCGCTGCCGTGGTGGCGCACGCCGCGCTCGCCGCCGAGCATGTCTCGCGCGCTCTGGTGGGCCGCACCGTCGCCGAAGTCGAGCGCGACCTCATTCTGGAGACGCTCAAGCATTGCCTCGGCAATCGCACGCACGCCGCCAACGTGCTCGGTATCTCGATTCGCACCTTGCGCAACAAGCTCAACGAATACGCCGCTGACGGCTTGCCGGTGCCGCCGCCGGGCAATGGCGCGGGCGGGGAACGGTTCGCGGCGGCGTAGGAAGATAAGGTGAATAGCGAATAGCGAGTAGGGGCCGCGGGCTATCTCACTACTCGCCTATCTCTTATTTCGTGGCATCCCCGCCATCGACCATGATGGTCTCGACCTCACCGGCGCCGTTTTGACGGCGGAAGGCGGCGGCCTCGTTATACTCGTCGGATTGAAAGCAGGCGACGCCTCGCTCGAAGGTCGGGAATTCGATCACCACGAAGCGGCTGAACTTGTGCGGTCCTTCCATGATCTGGAAGCGCCCGCCGCGGGCCAAAACTTTGCCGCCGTATCTGGCGAGGATGGCCGGCACCAGATCGGTGTATTTCTTGTACTCGACCGGATCATTGATCTTGGAGCGCGCGACCCAATAGGCTGGCATTGTTGTTCCTCCGCGAGGTCCAATCGTTGTCATCATCCGCGTAGGCGGATGATCCAGTAATTACCGCATCGACGGCGCCTACTGGATGCTCCGCATTCGCGGAGCATGACAGATCAGGAATTGCCGCTGTTGATATACACGCAACGCCTTACGGTGCAACGCTCGCAGAGCGCCGTCTACGTCCCGGCGAACAACCCGCGCAGCATGGTCGCCGCGGCCGAGCGCTTCTCGGGCCGCTTCGGCGCCCCCACCATGCGCCGACCGAGGATGCTGACGAAGTTCTCCTTCGCCATCGGCTTGGCGAACAGATAGCCCTGGCCGATGTCGCAGCCGATGCCTTGCAGCTTGTGGCTCTCGTGGGTGGTTTCGATGCCTTCGGCCACCGTTTTCAGCTCGAAGCGCTTGGCCAGCTCGACGATGGTTTCGCACAATCCGGCATTGACCTTGTCGGCATGGCAGTCAGTCACATAGGAGCGGTCGATCTTGAGTTCGCTGAACGGCAACTGTCGCAACCGCGCCAGCGAGGAATAGCCGGCGCCGAAATCGTCGAGCGCGAGCGAGCAGTGCAGCGCCCGCAGCTCGTCGGCGATTCCCTGGGCGATCTTCAGGTCGTGCATGACCTCGTCCTCGGTGACTTCGAGAATAAGGCCCGGCCAGTTGGCCGCCTTCGGCCGCTCCTCGCGCAGCATCTGCGCGATCGGCAGTTTGACGAAGGCTGACGCCGGTACATTCACGGAAAGCTTCAACGTGGCGCCCTGCGCAGCGCAGTCCTCGAAGTCGCGCAGCGCCGAAAGGATGACGCGTTCGGTGAGCGCCAGCATCTCGGCCTCGCTGGCGCCGGGCAGAAAGGCCCCCGGGCTTATCATGCTGCCGTCAGGACGGCGCGCGCGCACCAGTGCTTCGGCGCCGACGAGGCGCTTCACGCGCAGATCGATTTTCGGCTGGTACCACAGCTCGAACCAGTCGCGCCGCAGCACGTCGGCAAGCGTCACTTTGCCGTTCGGCGGTTCGAACTCTGCCTGCCTCGGCGCGAATAGCTGTTGCAGCTTTTGCAGCATAGCGATCCGTCATCGTCGATACCGGCAAGTTATGGCCGAGCAACAGCCGCAGGTCCGTTAATACGGCCGCAGCAAGGCGCAACATGCTGTCCGCGGAGTAAAGGGCGTCGCCCGACTCTGACGCGAGCGAGTGAGGAATCGTTAACTGCGGCTTTGGTGCGCGATGTCGCAAAACCGAAGCGCCTCGCGGTCACTCCGCCGCGCGGCGCGCGGCGACGATCTGCTCGGCGGTGCGGCCGGTCAGTTCAGCCATGTGGTCGAACTTGAAGGTGAAGGTGCCGGCGCCGGCGGTGGCGGAACGGATCTCGACAATGAGATCGCCGATCTCGGCTTCCGGCATCATTGCCCGCACCGTGTCCCAGCCTGCCCAGCCCTCGCGCGTATCGAACCCAAGGATTTGGCCGCGGCGGCCGGAGAGCAGCGCATTGATCTTTGCCGTGGCTTCGGTCGGGCAGACGATCTCGACCTGATGGATCGGCTCGAGCAGAACCGGTTGGCATTGCGGCAGGCCTTCGGAGATGCCGATGCGGCCGGCGGTCTGGAACGCCATGTCGGAGGAATCGACGGTGTGGTAGGAGCCGTCGACCAGCGCCACGTGCAGGTCGACCACGGGAAAGCCGAGCGGACCGTGCTTGAGCGCGTCGATGACGCCTTCCTCGACTGATGGAATGTAGTTGCGCGGCACTACTCCGCCGGTGATCTTATCTTCGAAAGAAAAGCCTGTGCCGCGCGGCATTGGGCTGATCTCGAGCACCACGTCGCCGTATTGGCCGTGACCGCCCGACTGCTTCTTGTGGCGGCCGCGCTGCACCACGCCCTTGCGAATGGTTTCACGGTAACCGACGCTCGGCTGGCGCCGCTCGATGACGACGCCGTAGCGGTCACTGAGTCGTTCGGTGGCGACGCGCAGGTGCATCTCGCCCTGGCCCCACAATACCACCTCGTGCGTTTCCGGATTGTGCGCGATCGTGATCGAAGGATCCTCTTCGGCGAGCTTGTTGAGCGCCAGCCCAAGCTTGACGTCGTCCTTACGCTCCTTGGCTGTAATGGCTATGGCCAGCACCGGCGGATATGGCTCGACCTTGGCGAGCGCCGCATGCGCCTGCTTACCGGCAGTCAGCGTGTCGCCGGTGCGGGCTTTTTCCAGCTTGGCGAACGCGACGGTTTCGCCGACGCCGGCTGGCCCGCGCTTCTCGCTGTTCTGGCCGACGAGCTTGAATACGCCCGCGACGCGGCCGGCCTCATCGTCGCCGGCGAGAAAAGTGGTGCCGTCGCCGGCCTGGCCGGCCAGCATGCGCACAATCGATAAGCGGCCGCCGTGGGCAGTGTTGAGCGTTTTGAGCACATAGCCGACCGGATCGCTGCCCGATTTCACGGCGAGGCGTTTGGCGGTCTCGGAAATGCCGGGCGATTCATGACGCAGCGCCTTGAGCAGTCGCAAAATTCCATTGGCGCGTGCAGCCGTTCCCATCAGCACCGGGCACACTAGGCCTTCGCGCAGCTCACGCGTGAGATCGTCAAAAACCTTGTCGCGCGGCGGCTGGATGTCTTCGAGCAGTTGCTCCATCAGCTCGTCGTCGTGGTCGGCGAGCGTCTCCAGCATGGAAAAGCGCGCGGTCTTTTCGCGATCGGCCAGTTCGCCTTCCAGCGGCACGACCTCCGAGGCGGCATGTTCCTTGTAGACAAAGGCGCGTTCGAGTGCGAGGTCGACGAAGCCGGTGATCAGGTCGCCGGAGAAAGTCGGAATCTGCCGCAGGATGAGTTTGGTGCGCGAGGCAGGCTGCAAAAGCTTGAGCACGTCGTGCACGCCGGCATCGGCCTTGTCGATCTTGTTGAGGAACAAGATGCGGGGGATATTCTGATCTTCCAGCTCCCGCAGGATGAGCTGAAGCTGCGGAACTTTCTTTTCGTCCATTTCGCAGACCACGACCGCAGCATCGACCGCCGGCAGAACCGCGCGCATGTCGTGGACAAATTCGACCGAGCCCGGGCAATCGAGGAAATTGTACGAGTCGCCCATGAACGTAGTGGTGGCGGCGGTGAGCTCGACGCTCATCTTGTGATGGCGCGCTTCCTTGCTGGCGTCGCCGACCGTGTTGCCGGCCTCGACCGTGCCTTGCCGCGCGATCACGCCGGTGCGGGCGAGAATCGCCTCAAGCAGCGTGGTCTTGCCGCTCTGGAACGGGCCGACCAGCGCGACGCCGCGGGGACCTGTCGCGCGTCCACCATTGTTGCCGTTGGTTGCCATGGGTGCCTCCCGCTTTTGACCCGCCGTTCTGGTGGTCCGATTCTAACATTCGCATCCGGGTTCGGCATGCTCTCGTGCGAATGTTAGAATCAAAGGACCACGAGGAAAATATAAGTGTTGGTGGAGCTTTGGATTTGGCATTCGCTTACGAGTTCCCGGCCGAGGAGGTAGCGAATGTCAAATCCGCTCCACTGCCGCGGGCCGCACCACGCTATGCTTTCAGGCGTCGGCGGGGGAGGTCAAGGGGCGGGACATTGTGTACCCTGTTCGCACAAATACAGTTTGCTCACGCCGGCGGCGATGTTGAAACCGAATTGTCCCTGGATCGACAGGGGTTGCAGCGCGACCGAGTTGTTCGAGCCGCCGACCAGAACGTTTGCGCCTAAACCGACCGCGATCGACGCCTCGCCGCTGGCGCCGACATAGGTGCCGTTGAGCATCCCCATAAAGCGGTTGGTGCCGGCAAAGACCGCCCACACGATTTTACCGCCGGAGGTCGCCCCGATATCGAGGCCGACCCGCGACAGCGTTCCCTGATAGCTTTCGTCCGGAACGTTGTCGGTGTGAAAGATGCAAGCCACATTGCGTTGCGAACCGACCACGAGGCCGACGCTCGAGGACAGCGAGCAGTTCAGGCTGCCGACCTGAATGCGTGTCGGCTGCGCGTCGGCCGGCGAAGTCTGAACGCTTGCAAACACCGCGGCGGCCATGCAAGCCGCCGCGAAGGTACTGCGGAACATGTGCATCCTCCCTAGCCCGGCCCATCCGATGGCCATGCCGGGATTGTAGGCGAGAACGCGGCCGGCGTCGCCAGTTTGTTTTGCGCGATAGCCGCGCCGGGGAAGGCCCGCGCGGAGGAGCGTTACTTCAAGTTTCCGCAGAAGCGCTGGATGCGCGCGCACGCCTGTTCGAGCGCGTTGGTCGCCGTGGCGTAGGAGATGCGGAACGCCGGACCGACACCGAACGGCGTGCCCTGTACCACGGCGACGCCTTCGGCCTCCAATAGCTCGGTGACGAAGTCTTCGTCCGTCTTAAGCTTCTTCCCGGTTGGGGCGGTCTTGCCCATGGTGCCGGTGCACGACGGATAGACGTAGAAGGCGCCTTCGGGCTTCGGGCACTTAATGCCGTTCGCCTGATTGAGCATGGAGACACAGAGGTCGCGGCGCTCCTTGAAGATCTTGTTATGCTTCGGGATGAAATCCTGTGGACCGTCGAGCGCCTCGACCGCAGCCCATTGCGCCACCGCGGTGGCGTTCGAGGTCGATTGCGATTGCAGCATCGCCATGGCATCGATCAGCGGCTGCGGCCCGCCGCCATAGCCGATGCGCCAGCCGGTCATGCAATAGGTCTTTGACACCCCGTTTACCGTCAGCGTGCGCTCATAGAGCTGCGGTTCGAGCTGCGCCGGCGAGTAGAATTCGAAGTCGTCGTAGACCAGATGCTCATACATGTCGTCGCTCATCACCCACACATGCGGGTGGCGCACCAGCACGTCGGTGATCGCCTTCAACTCGGCGCGCGTATAGGCGGCGCCGGTCGGGTTCGACGGCGAGTTGAACAGGAGCCACTTGGTCTTCGGTGTGATGGCTCGCTCCAGTGCCTCCGGCTTCATCTTGAAGCCGTCCGCCATGCGAGTCTCGACCACGATCGGCTCGCCGCCGGCGATCAGCACCATGTCGGGATAGCTGACCCAATAGGGCGCCGGAATGATCACCTCGTCGCCCGGATTGAGCGTGGCCAAAAAGGCGTTGAACAGCACCTGCTTGCCGCCGGTGCCGACGATGATCTGGGTCGGCCTGTAGTCGAGCTGATTCTCGCGCTTGAACTTGCGCGCGATGGCGGCGCGCAGCTCGGGAATGCCCGGTACGGCCGTGTACTTGGACGCCTTGCCGTCACGGATCGCCCGGATCGCCGCTTCCTTGATGTTGTCGGGCGTGTCGAAGTCAGGCTCGCCGGCGCCGAGACCGATGACATCGCGGCCGGCGGCCTTGAGCGCGCGCGCCTTGTCCGTGACGGCCATGGTGGCCGACGGTTTCACGCGCATGGTCCGGTCCGCAAGAAAGGCCATTTCGATTCTCCGAATTCCCGCTTTGGGGCGCGAGCTTCCTAAGGCCGCGGGCGTGCACAGGCAAGTGCAAAGCATGGCAAAATCGATCGTAATCCCGTGATCCGCGCGGCCGTCCGTCCGCATTGGAACCTGCAACGCTCCGTTAAGGCTGGGCAGGCCTAATGGCCGCGAGAAACCACATCCGAACGGGAAAATCGCGATGCATCGGGCGCTGCAGACGTTGCGGAGCGGCGAGTGGCTCAACGGCGAGCGCATCCGGCTCATTGCTGTCGTTTTGCTGATCGCTTCGGTTGCCGGCTTCCTTTTTCTGGTTGCTACAGCGCATGGCGATGTCGACCGCCAAGGCCGGCCGCTCGGAACCGACTTCTCCAACGTCTACGCGGCGGGCACTTATGTACTCGCGGGCAATCCCGACGCGCCGTTTGACCCGCCGACACAATATGCCCGCGAGCAGGCGCTGTTCGGCAAGGCGACGCCGTTCTACGGTTGGCACTACCCGCCATACTTTCTGTTCATCGCCGGGGCCTTGGCGAAAATGCCCTACGGTCTGGCGCTCACAGTCTGGCAGGCAGCCACGCTCGCTCTCTATTTGCTGATGATGTGGGCGGTCGTCTTGCCGCTCCTACCCTCCACCTTGTGGGGAGGATCGAACGACCAAAGGCCGTTCGGGATGGGGATCGCTGCGCAAAAATTCGGTCCCACCCCCCTCCCGCCGCCAGCGGCGGCGACGTCCCCCACAAGGCGGGAGGTAACGCTTCTCTTGCTCCTCCTCGCACTCGCCTATCCGGCAGTGCTGATCAATATCGGGCACGGGCAGAACGGGTTTCTTACCGCGGCACTGCTTGGTGGCGCTCTCATCGTGCTCGATCGCCGGCCGATGCTTGCCGGCGTTCTGATCGGGCTTCTCGTCTACAAGCCACAATTCGGATTGGTGATCCCGCTGGCGCTGATCGCCGGCGGGCGCTGGCGCAGCTTTGCCATCGCCGCCGCCACGGTCGCGGTGCTGACGCTCATCACCACTATCGCTTTCGGTCCGCACGTTTGGCACGCCTTCATGCTATCCACGAAGTTCTCGCGCACCGTCGTGCTCGAGCAAGGCCAGACCGGCTGGCAAAAAATTCAGAGCGTGTTCTCGTGGGCGCGCATGTGGGGCGCCCCGGTTCCGCTCGCCTACGCGCTCCAAGGTGCGGTCACCATCGCGGTCGGCGTTGCGATCTTCCGGCTGTGGCGGAGCGCCGCGTCGGCCGCGCTTAAAAGCGCGGCGCTGTGCCTTGCCGCTATTCTCGCCACGCCCTATTCGCTCGACTACGACATGATGGTGTTGGCACCGGCCATCGCTTTTTTTGCCGTCGACGGCGTCGCGCGTGGGTTCCGATCGTGGGAAAAGACGGTGCTTGCGGCGCTCTGGCTGGCGCCGCTCGTCACCCGCAGTGTCGCGCAGGCCACTCTGATACCGCTCGGCGTCCCTGCCATGCTGGCGGCGTTCATTCTGGTTTTACGTCGGGCGGAACTCGATCGCGGCTTGCCGGTTACTTTTGAACGGTCTTCGTCTACAATCGAGAATAGCGGTCAAGCGCGCGGTCACGACATCGCCGTGTTCGAACAGTAGAGTCGCGCTCGCTCGCTACAAGATCGTGCCGCACGGGGAGCGTTCCAGGAGAAATGTTCACGCTCTATTCGATGCAGCGCTCGGGCAACAGCTACAAGACGCGTCTCGCCTTGGCCCAGCTTGGCATTCCGTATCGGCTGGTCGAGATCGACATCCTCAAGGGCGAAAGCCACACGCCGGAATTTCTGGCCAAGAATCCGAACGGCCAGGTGCCGCTGCTCGAAGTGGCCCCGGGCCGCTATCTGGCCGAATCCAATGCGATCCTCTGGTATATCGCCGGCGGCACGCCGCTCGCGCCGGAGGATCGGATCGACCGGGCCGACGCGCTGCAATGGATGTTCTTCGAGCAGCATTCGCTCGAGCCGAATCTGGGCGCGGCGTATTTCTGGCTCACGCTGATCAAGGGCGGCCGCGAACTGCAAAGCCACGCCATTGAGGACTGGACGGAAGAAGGCTATCGCGCGCTCGGCGTAATGGAGAAGCATCTTTCGCTGCACGACTACTTTGCGGCAGATCGCTACACCATCGCCGACATCGCGCTCTACGCCTACACCCATGTGGCGCATGAGTGCGGCTACGATCTGGCGGCATTTGCGGCGGTGCGTGCCTGGCTCGCGCGCGTGGCCGCCGCGCCTCGCCACGTGACGATGGATTTCAATCCGGTGGCCGCGATCCCGGCGATTTGACCCTGAATTCCTGATCCCTGGTACCTGGAAAGCACACTGGCGATTAATTTGCCCGGTGGCCTGAAGCGTTAACTTTCTGTTAACCAAAACCACGAAATGGCCTTTGTTCGTCAATAGCTTCGCCCAAGTTTGGCCGGATGGAAGCCGGGCTTTCGGGCGATCTTCGCGACAAGAACAGACTGATTCGCGAAGGATGACCCACCATGACTGAACTGGCCGGGAAGGTCGGTTTTGCGTCTCCCGTTACTGAAAAGAAATTCTCCAAGCGCCGCGCCAGTGTTGAGTTGTTCGCAACCGGTGCACTCGCAGTAGGCCTTGTCGTTGCCGTGACCGCGGTGTCGATCAGTATGGCGCACGCGCAGGCGTTCGGGACTGTCCGCCCGAATAGCGGCGCATCCCTGGCGCTCGCCATATTCCTTGGCGCGTTACTCGCGGGCATGGGCGGCTTGACCGCCATCGCGGCGCGCGAGCGGCAGACTCCACCCGGCTGAACGACGCGCCACCTATTTGGGCAAAAAAGCAGGCCAACCCCGTTTGCCGCGGACGCGGGGCAAATCTGCCTCACCCGCTGAACAAACTGCTTAAGTCTTGGCCTTAATGCCGATAAAGTGTGCATTCCGGTTTGTCACGGAGTGCGCACTTCAATGAAGCTCGTCACCGCCATCATCAAACCCTTCAAGCTCGAGGACGTGCGCGACGCGCTCCTTGCCGTCGGCGTGCACGGCATGACTATTACCGAGGTCAAGGGCTACGGCCGGCAGAAGGGCCACACCGAAATCTACCGCGGCGCCGAATACGTGGTGAATTTCCTGCCGAAGGTCCGCATCGAAATCGCCGTCGCCGAAGCCGACACCGACCGGGTGGTCGAGGCGATCAGCACCGCGGCCAAGACCGGCCAGATCGGCGACGGCAAGATCTTCGTGGTGCCGATCGAGCAAGCATTGCGCATCCGCACCGGCGAGACCGGCGCCGACGCGCTTTAGGGCGCGATCCCGCGAAGGGGCATCGGTTAAACCAGCAAGAAATTCCATACCGGGGGGAACACGATGAGGGTGGCACCGTACGCGCGCGCCGCGGTTTTAGCCGGCGCGTTCACGCTGATCGCCGCGGCGCCGGCGTACGCGCAATCGACGACCCGCATCAACGCCGCCGACACGGTCTGGATGATCGCCGCGACGGCACTCGTGCTGATGATGTCGATTCCCGGGCTGGCGCTGTTCTACGCCGGCATGGTGCGCAAGAAGAACGTGCTCGCCACCATGGCGCAGACGTTCGCTGTGACCGCGTTGTGTTCGGTGCTGTGGGCGATCATCGGCTACACGCTCACGTTCGGCGGTGCCGGGCCGGTTATCGGCACACTCAACGCAGTCATGCTGCGCGGCCTCGGCATGAATACGGCGAGCCCGTTCGCCCCGACTATCCCCGAAGCGCTCTTCATGATGTACGAGATGACTTTTGCGGTCATTACCGTGGCGCTGGTCGCCGGCTCGGTGGCCGACCGCATGCGGTTTTCGGCATTCATGTGGTTTTCGGCGCTCTGGCTTATCGTCGTTTACGTCCCGATCGCGCACTGGGTCTGGGGCGGCGGCTTCCTCGCCAGGGCGGGACTGCTTGATTTTGCCGGCGGGACCGTCGTCCATCTCAGCGCCGGCATCGCCGGGCTTGTTGCCGCCGCCATGATCGGCGCGCGGCATGGCTACGGTCATGAGAATTTCGCGCCCTACGATT
>JASHRW010000077.1 GCA_030037065.1 Xanthobacteraceae bacterium | reverse complement strand
TTGGCGTCGGGATTGGTGGTGAAGCTGTACTGGGTCTTGGCCATGCAGATCGGAAACTTGCCGGCGCCTATCGCCTCGAACGCGGCGAGCTGATCGCGCACCGATTTGTCCATCGAGATGTCCTTGGCGCGATAGATTTCTCGGCAGATGGTACGAATCTTTTCCACGAGCGGCATGTCGTCGGGGTAGAGGAATTTCAGCTTGCTCTGGCCGCTGTCGCAAATCTTCACCACGGCGCGCGCGACCTCGGCCGCGCCCTTGCCACCCTCGGCCCAATGGTCGGCCATAAACGCCTGAACGCCAAGCGCCTTGCATTTGTCCTCGACCAGCTTGATCTCGGCCTCGGTGTCGGCGGAGAAGCGGTTGATCGAGACCACCGGCACAATGCCGAATTTGCGCACGTTCTCCACATGCCGCTGCAGATTGGCGATGCCGGCCTCAAGCGCCTTCAGGTTTTCGGCCTTGAGGTCTTCCTTCTTCACGCCGCCGTGCATCTTCAGCGCACGAATGGTGGCGACCAGGACCGCGCAGCTCGGCGCGAGGCCGGTTTTGCGGCACTTGATGTCCATGAATTTCTCGGCGCCGAGATCGGCGCCGAAGCCGGCTTCGGTCACCACGTAGTCGGCGAGCTTGAGCGCGGTGGTGGTCGCCAGCACTGAGTTACAGCCGTGCGCGATATTGGCGAACGGGCCGCCATGGACGAAGGCCGGCGTGCCTTCCAGCGTCTGCACCAGGTTCGGCGCCAGCGCCTCCTTGAGCAGCACCGCCATGCCGCCGTTGGCCTTCAGTTCGGACGCACGCACAGGCTTGCGGTCGCGGGTGTAGCCGACCACGATATTGCCGAGCCGCTTCTTGAGATCCTCGATGTCGCGGGCGAGGCAGAAAATCGCCATCACCTCCGACGCCACGGTGATGTCGAAGCCGTCCTCGCGCGGAAAGCCGTTGGCGGCGCCGCCCAGCGAATTGACGATGTGGCGCAACGCGCGGTCGTTCATGTCCATGACCCGGCGCCAGGCGATGCGCCGCGCATCGATGCCGAGCGCGTTGCCCCAATAGATGTGATTGTCGAGCATGGCAGCGAGCAGATTGTTCGCCGAGGTGATGGCGTGGAGATCGCCGGTGAAGTGCAGATTGATGTCCTCCATCGGCACGACCTGCGCATAGCCGCCGCCGGCAGCCCCGCCCTTGACGCCGAAGCACGGCCCGAGGCTCGCCTCGCGGATGCACAGCATGGCCTTCTTGCCGATGTAGTTGAGCGCATCGGTGAGCCCCACCGTCGTCGTGGTCTTTCCCTCACCGGCCGGCGTCGGATTGATGGCGGTGACAAGAATAAGTTTGCCGTTGGGCCGGTTCTGAATCGACTTGATGAAGTCCATCGATACCTTCGCCTTGTAATGGCCGTAAGGCTCGAGGTTCTCGGGCGCGATGCCGAGCCGTTCCCGCGCGATATCGACGATCGGCCGCATCGTGGCGGCTTGTGCAATCTCGATGTTGGACAGTGGATTGGCGTGCTGCGAAGAGGTCGTCGACGCCTTTGCCGCAGTGGCTGGATTAGGATTCATGAAAACCTCATTCCGGTATTGAGCTTGACGTTTGTTGCGAACTCGCCGGCGGACAGTTTGGGACCGTCGGCCTGTACGCGGGTGACTTTGAAGCGGCCGTCGGCACATACGACGGCAAAGCCATCGCCCTCGACGGCGACGATCTCGCCCATCTTGCCGGCGATGCCCTTTGGATCCTTAGCCGGCAGCGGCTGGGCGTCGAAGATTTTCACGGTCTTGTCGCCGAGCTTCGACCATGCGCCGGGCGCCGGATTGCAGCCGCGAATGAGACGATCGATTTCCTGCCAAGGCCGGCCCCAATCGATGTGCGCGTTGTCGGCACCGCAACGGCCTTCATAGGTGGCCTTGGCTTCGTCTTGTTTGACGCGCGGCGCCTTGCCGGCTTTCACCAGATCGACCGCTTCCAACATCGCCTCGACGCCCATCGGGAAAAGACGGTCAAAATAGACCGAGCCGAGCGTGTCGGTCGGGCCGATCGGCGTCGTCTTTTGCAGCAGTACATCGCCGGTATCGAGTCCGTTGTCGGGCCAGAAGATCGATAGTCCGGTTTCGGTCTCGCCTTTGATGATCGGCCAGTTGATGGCGCTCGGGCCCCGATAGGCCGGCAGCAGCGAGGGGTGATACTGGATCGAGCCGTGGGTCGGGATGTTCAAGAATTCCTCCGGCACGAACAACGTCACGAAGGCCATCACCTGTAAATCCGGCTTGAGCGCACGGAATTCTTCCCAGACTTCCGACTTGCGGTACGACGCCGGTTGATGCACCGGCAGCTTCGCCGCCAGCGCCGCTTCCTTCAACGGATCGGCCTTAGCACCCTCCTTCTCCGGTGCGACATAAACGCCGATGACGTTATCGCCGCGCTTGAGCAGCGCTTCGAGCACCGCCTTGCCGAACGCTTGCTGACCGTGAACGACGATACGCATACCTTTCCTTTCTCTCTACTGGCCCGGTGTCCCGGGCGCAGTGCAGCACGAAGTGGTGCGTTGCCGAACCGGGACCGTCACACATTCTGAGTTTGCGACGATCCCGCGTCTGCGGTGTACCGCTGCGCGCTGCACCGCGTGCGGGAAACACACCATCAGGCCGCTTCCGCTTTGGCCGGCTTCTCCGGCGCGGTGATCGCGCCGGAGAGTTTAATCTCTGACAACTCTTTCTCCGAGTAACCAAGCACCTTGCGCAGAATTTCCTCGGTGTGCTCGCCGAGAAGCGGCGCACGCCGCACGTCGGCGGGCGAGTCAGACAGTTTCACGGGATTGCCCACCGTCAAATACCTGCCGCGCTTCGGATGATCGAGCTCGACCACGGTGCCGGTCGCGCGCAGCGACGGCTCCTCGGCAATCTCCTTCATAGACAGGATCGGACCGACCGGAATGTCGTGTCCGTTGCAGATTTCCATGACCTCGAACTTGGTCTTGGTCATGGTCCATTGTTCGATGGTGTCGAATATGTGCCGCAGCCGCGGCAGCCGTGCCGGCGGCGTGGCATAATCCGCATCGGTCTTCCACTCCGACTTGCCGATGAGATCGCAGATCGCGCCCCATACCGGCGCCTGAGTGATGAAATAGATGTAAGCGTTGGGATCGTTCTCCCAGCCCTTGCATTTGAGAATCCAGCCGGGCTGGCCGCCGCCCGAATCGTTACCGGCGCGCGGCGTGGCATCGCCAAAGGGAATACCCTCGCCGTATTGGCTATATTCGCTGAGCGGGCCGTGTTTGAGCCGCTGCTGATCGCGCAGTTTCACACGCGCCAGATTGAGCACGCCGTCCTGCATGGCGGCGAGCACTTTCTGGCCGCGGCCGGTACGGACGCGCTGGTAGAGCGCGGTGACGATGCCGAATGCCAGATGCAGACCGGTGCCGGAATCGCCGATCTGCGCGCCGGTGACGAGGGGTGGCCCGTCGCGGAAGCCGGTGGTCGAGGCCGAGCCGCCGGCGCATTGCGCGATGTTTTCGTAGACCTTGCAATCCTCGTACGGCCCGGGGCCAAAGCCCTTGACCGAGGCGACGATCATGCGCGGGTTGGTCTTGTGGATGTAATCCCAGGTCAGCCCCATGCGGTCGAGCGCGCCCGGCGCAAAATTTTCCACCAGCACATCGCAGTACTTAATCAGCCGCGCGAGGATCTCCTTGCCCTTCGGATTCTTGCTGTCGATCGTGATCGACCGCTTCGAACCGTTGAGCATGGTGAAATAGAGGCTGTCGGCGCCCTTGACATCGCGCAACTGGCCGCGCGTGACGTCGCCGACACCCGGCCGCTCCACCTTGATCACATCGGCGCCCATATAGGCGAGTAGCTGCGTGCAGGTCGGCCCCGACTGCACGTGCGTGAAGTCGAGAATCTTCACGCCTTGCAGCGCCCTGCCCGCCTGGCCCCACGGCTTCGCCGACGGCCGCGGCAGGCCATTGCCATGCGCCGCCTTTGCCGCAGGCTTCTTCACCGCCTTAAGCTTGACGACTTTTCGCGC
>JASHRW010000076.1 GCA_030037065.1 Xanthobacteraceae bacterium | reverse complement strand
ATGCTGCTGGCCTTCTTCGGCAATGCGACGCTGTTGACCTTCTACGGCTTCATTCCGGTCGCGCTCGGTGGAATGGGCAACAATCGCGGTGCCGTGATCGCCGGCCTCCTGCTCGGACTGTTTCAGCAGGCGGCAAACTTCCTGGTGGGCGGCATTTTTGCCTCGGTGGTGGTCTTCACGGTCTTCATCATCGCGCTGCTGGCGCGGCCCGAGGGCCTCACCGGCGCGGCCGTGCAGCGCCGCGTTTGATGGATATGCCGGCGGCACAATCGCGCCCGAGCGGAAGCGACGCGCTCGGCTCCGTGGGCACGATCGGCGCTGCGCTGCCCTTCCTCGGGCTGCTCATCATCGGCGTCGCGTTTCCATTGTTCGGCGGCGCCTATTGGAGCCTGATTGCGACCCGCGCCTACGTCTATTGGGTGTTGGTGTCCGGCCTCAACCTAGTGGTCGGCTTCGCCGGCCAGATCGCGATCGGCTGGGTGGCACTGCTCACGCTTGGCGCCTATACGACGAGCGTGCTGGTCGCCGGCACCGCCACGCCGGCGCTGCCTCCCTATCTGGCGCTGGCGATCGCGGCCGGTGCCGGTGCTGTTTTCGGCCTGATCATCGGCCTGCCGGCGCTGCGGCTGCGCACCTTCTATTTCGCCATCACCACGCTCGGTTTCGCCACCATCCTCACCCAGGTAGCGCTCGCTTGGCAGAGCGTGACCGGCGGTGGCGTGGGCGTTGCCGGACCGATCTTCCCGGAGCCGTTCTCTTCGCCCACCGGTTTCTATTATTTCTGCTTCGGCCTCGCGGCCGTCTGCACCTGGATGACGGCGAATATCGCGGCAAGCCGATTCGGTCGCGCTCTCACCGCGATCCGCGATGCCGAGGTCGCGGCCGAAGCGTGCGGCATCGCCAAACCCGCGCTGCTGGGGATGGTGTTCTTGTTCAGCGGCGCTGTCGCCGCAATCGCCGGCGGGCTTTTCGCCTCGCTGCAGTCCTACATTACGCCGGACGCGTTCACGCTCGACCTGTCGGTCCTGTTCTTCATCGCCATCCTGATCGGCGGCCGCGGCTCGATTCTGGGGCCGCTGCTCGGCACGATTCTCCTGACCGTGCTGCCGGAATTTGCCGCGCCATTGGTTGCGTGGTCCACATTTCTTTATGCGGCGCTTTTGCTCGTTATCGTGCTGGCAATGCCGGGGGGAATTGCCGAGATCCTGGATTTCAAGAACCGCCGCCCGCTCGAGAGCCACCGCGCAATCGTGCCGCGGCCTGATCTGTTGCCTCATCTGCTCGGTGTGCCGACCGATGCCGGCGCTTTGGCGTTGGAACAGGTGACGCTGAGCTTTGGCGGCGTGCGCGCGATCGACGGTCTCGATCTCGAAATCCGGCCAGGCCAGGTGCATGGACTGATCGGACCCAATGGCAGCGGCAAGACCACCACCCTCAACGTCATCTCCGGCTACTATGTCCAGCAACGCGGCACAGTCCGGCTCAACGGCATGGCGTTGCCGGTGCTGGCGCGCAACGCCCGCGCGCAGATGCGCATTGCGCGGACGTTCCAGACTCCCCGCATCGTCGGCTCCGCCTCGGTGTTGGAGAACGTGATGATCGGCGGCACCATCGACGGCAAGGGCACGTTCGTCGAATCGCTGCTGTCACTGCCGCGCCATCGTCGCGACGAGGCCATGCTGCGTGCAACCGCCATGCTGGCGCTGGCGGCGGTCGGGCTGGAGCGCCTCGCTCCGGCGCGCGCCGACCGGCTGCAGCACTCCGAGCTGCGCTTCATCGAGATTGCCCGCGCCTTGATGCTGCGCCCAGCCTATCTCTTGCTCGACGAGCCGGCAGCCGGACTTTCGCCGGAAGAGATCAAGCGGCTCGGCGTGTTGTTGCTGGCGATCGCCCGAGCCGGCACCGGCGTGCTCGTCGTCGAACATCACCCCGATTTGATTTTCGATATCTGCCACCACATCACCGTGCTCAATCTCGGCAAAAAACTCGCGGCCGGGACTCCGGCCGAAATCCGCTCGCACCGGGAGGTGGTCAATGCCTATCTCGGCGGCTGAACCGCTGCTGCAGGTGGCGGGCCTCGCCAGCGGCTACGGCAAGATCGCGGTCCTGCGCGCCGTCGATCTGACGGTCGGCGCCGGCGAAGTGGTGGCGCTGCTTGGCCCCAACGGGGCCGGCAAGACCACGTTGCTGCGCGCTGTGTCGGGGCTGCTGCCGTGGTCGGGCAGCGTGCGTTTCGCCGGCCGCGATCTTTCCGGATCGAGTGCGCGCGACACGGTGCAAGCAGGCCTCGTCCATGTCATTGAAGGGCATCGCGTCTTCACGCAGCTTGCCGTGGCCGACAATCTCCTCCTTGCCGCTTACGATCTGCCGCGCGGCGAACGTACCGCGCGCGTCGAAGAAGTGCTCGAACTGTTTCCCGAAATCGCCGCCAAGCGCCACGAACGCGCGGCCGCGCTGTCCGGCGGCCAGCAGCAGATCTTGGCGGTGGCGCAAGGCCTGGTGCGGCGGCCGCGCCTTCTGATGCTGGATGAACCCTCCGCCGGGCTCTCGCCGGTTCTTGTCGATCGCGTGTTGGTCGTCGTCAAGCGGCTGCGCGATGCCGGCACCGCAGTTCTGCTCGTCGAACAATTGATCGAAAAGGCGCTGGCGCTCGCCGATCGCGTCTATGCGCTGGCGCGCGGCTCCATCGTGCTTGAGGCGAGAACAAGCGAGCCCGATCTGCCGCTGCGGCTCGAACAAGCTTATTTGGCGGCCGCGCCGGGCGGCGACTAGCTAAAACATCGGGTACGCTGGATTGAGCGGCAGGCCGAATTCCATGCGGCCGTAGTTTTCCGCCGGCACGTCCCAGTTCATCACCACGTGCGAGGAAATGGCGTGCACGTCGCGCCAGCAGCGCTGCACCGGATTGTCGTCCATCAGTCCGCTTGAGCCTGAGATCTTGACCAGATCGTCCATGGCCTCGCGCAAGCTTCGCACCGCAAAGGTGAAATCGCGGCGCAGGAGCGTGCGGGTTTCAAGCGTCATGCCGGAATAATCGGTCCGCGCTAGCTTGAACGCACGCCGCGCCAGCAACTCCGCGGCGTCGATCTGCGCCGCGATCTCGGCAATGCGGATTTGCACCGGCACATGCTGGGCGATGGCGAGTTGCGTATAGGTCAGATACCGCTTGCGCGTCCATGCGGTGAAATCGGCGTAGCCGCCGCGGGCCAGTCCCAGCACGGGGCCGAGCAGCGCATAGCTGTGCACCGCGATGAACGGCGTGCGGTAGATGGGATTGGTGTTGACTTTCGATCCCGGCGACTGACCTTCGCGCAACGCTGAGAACGACACGCTGCGGTGCTCCGGCACGAAGACATTGTCGAGCACGGAGGTATTCGAGCCGCTGCCGCGCAGCCCCGCGCAGTACCAGGTGTCGTCCTGCTTGAGCTGCGACACCGGCACCAGATAGAGCCGCATATCCGGATGGTCCTCGCCGTCGCGAAAGGCGAGGCCGCCGATCATGATCCATTGCGAGTGACGCAAGCCCGAGCACCACGACCAACGGCCGTCGAGCCGGTAGCCGCCCGGCACCACGGTTACCTTGCCGGTCGGGGCCGCGGAGGTGGCGATGCAGGCTGCCTTGTCGCGGCTCCAGACCTCGTGTTGCGCCTCTTCGGGAAACAGCGCCAGCATGCAGGCGTGATCGGCGAGATAATTGAGGCACCAGGCGGACGAGCCGCAGGTCGACTTGCCGAGCTCGATGGCGATGTTGAACGCGACCTCGTGGTCGTGCTCGTAGCCGCCCCAGCGTTTCGGCTGCAGCGTGTGAATGAGACCGGCGGCAATGAATTCGTCGACCGATTCCTGCGGAACATTGCGGTCGCGCTCGGCCCGCACCGCGCGTTCGCGCAGTTTCGGCGCCAGCGCCCGCGCGCGGGCCACGAGCTCATCGGCCGTCGGGACTTTTTCCGGTGCCGCGGCTGGACGCAGTTCAGCGATGCTCATGGGCTGACCTCCTCTTGGCGGAAAGCTTGCGCCCACAATGGTTGAGGATCAAGCCGCATTGATCAGAACGGTCATTGCTGGGTAAGAATGGGCATGCCGGGACGCGTCGAGGGAAAAGTGGCGCTGATTAGCGGGGCCGGTTGCGTCGGCCCCGGCTGGGGCAACGGCCGCGCCGCTGCCGTGCTGTTCGCGCGCGAGGGCGCCAAAGTCTTTGCCGTCGACAAGAACGCCGAGTCGATGACCGAGACGGTGGCGCGCGTCGGCAACGACGGCGAGATCGCGACCCATGTCTGCGACGTGCTTGAGGACGCGCACGTCAAAGGCATGGTGAAAGCCTGTCGCGAAAGGTTCGGCCGCATCGACATATTGGTCAACAATGTCGGCGGTTCGGCTCCCGGTGGTGTCGCCGAAATGCCCGAGGAGACGTTCGATCATCAGATCGACTACAATTTGAAATCGGTGTTTCTGACCTGCCGCCACGTCATCCCGATCATGATCGCACAGGGCGGCGGCGCCATCGTCAATACGGCCTCGACTTCGGGCATCAGCTATTCGGGGTCGCCGCAGATCGGCTATGCCTCGTCGAAGGCTGCGGTCATTCAGTTTTCGCGGGTCACCGCCGTGCAATATGCCAAGCACGGCATCCGCGTGAACACGGTCATTCCCGGTCAGATGCACACGCCGATGGTGGAGGCGCGGCTCGCCAAGCAACGCACCGGCGGCGACGTCGAGGCCTTGCTCAAATCGCGTCTTGCCCGCATCCCGCTCGGTTTTGCCGGCGACGGCCGCGATACCGCCGCCGCAGTGTTGTTCCTCGCTTCCGACGAAGCGCGCTTCATCACCGGGACCGAAATCGTCGTCGACGGCGGAATGACTGCGCGCAGCGACTGATTTGCAAGAGAATCGGCAGCGGCGAAGCAGCTCGGGTTTAGATGGGCGGTCTCGCCTCGCACAAAACCTTGCCGCAGGCATTCACCGCATCGACGATCGCCTGCAAAGCGTTGCGGCCAGGATAGCCCAGGATGGCGACCCCGCCGATAATGAAGGCGGGCGTGGCGGAAAGCCCGAGCGCTTTGCCGAGGGCGAGGTGACCGTCGATCGTCTGCGTGATGGTATTGCTGTTCGAAATCGAGTCCACGGCGCGACCGTCGAAGCCGAGCTCGCGCGCGATCTGAAATGCGCGCAGTCCATCGGTCGTGCCACGTTGCGCATAGACACGGTGATGGAAAGCATAAAATTGCTGTGGCGTGGCGAGTTGCGCCACGGCAAGCTCGACTCGGCTTGCCGCAATGGAAGCCGGGCCAAGTACGGGGTAGGGAACGAGTACGAGCCTAAGCTCGGAATCGGTGTCGACCATATCGCTGATATCGACCGAGGCGATACGGCAGAACGGACAATTGAGATCATAGAATTCGACCAGCGTGGTCTTGCCGGTTGGATTGGCCACCGTCACCACGCCCGGCAAGCCTTCGATCGGCGCCGGCAGCTTGACCGTGTGATTAGGCACGCGCTGGCCGTCGTCGCCGACGAGCGGAAATTCCGAGACATAGCGCATGGAACGGTCGCGCTCTTGCGCCATGCCATGCCCGCCACACCCGAGCAGGAGCGCGAGCGCGAGGGCGACAACGGCGGCGGTTAAGCTGCGGAGATTCATAGTTATTGCGCCACGCTGCCGGCGGGTGCCGTTTCGATGTTGAACGCGGCGGCGAACAGCGCGCGAGTGTAATCGGTTTGCGGATGGCGGAACAGCGTTGAGGCGTCGCCTGCCTCGACGACCTTGCCGGCCCGCATCACCAGAAGCCGGCTTGCCAGCGCCGCCACCACGCGCAGGTCGTGCGAGATAAACAGATAGGTGAGGTTCCGCCGCTTTTGCAGGTCGCGGAACAGGTCGACCATCTGCGACTGGATCACCATATCGAGCGCGCTGGTCGGCTCGTCGAGCACGATGAAGGTCGGCTCCAGCACGATCGCGCGCGCCACCGCGATGCGCTGCCGCTGCCCGCCGGAAAATTCGTGGGGGAAGCGGAAGCGCGTATCCGGGTCGAGCCCGACATCGCGCAGCGCGGCGATGACGCGCTCGTCGCGCTCCCGCTCCGGCACGTGCCGATGGTGAACGTTGAGCCCTTCCTTGATGATGTCGGCCACAGAAAGCCGCGGCGACAGCGAGCCGTAGGGGTCCTGGAATACGATCTGCATGTCACGGCGGAACGGCCGCATTTGCCGGAAGCGCAGGCCTTGTAGCTTGTTGCCCATGAACACGATCGGCCCGTCGGAGGAGATGAGCCGAAGCAGCGCCAGTCCGAGCGTGGTCTTGCCCGAACCCGATTCGCCGACGACGCCGAGCGTCTCGCCCTTGCGCAACGCGATCGATATTCCGTCGACAGCTTTGATGTGGCCCACCGTCTTGCGCAACACGCCGCGCCTGATCGGGAACCAAACTTTGAGGTCGTTTGCTTCCAACAGCACCGGCGCGCCGGGTTGCGGCGGCGCCGGATCGGGCTTCGGCTCGGCCGCAAGCAGCGCGCGCGTATAGACATGCTCCGGCGCTGTGAATACGCGCTCGACATCACCTCGTTCGACGATGCGGCCTTCTTTCATCACGCAGACCCTCTGCGCGATCCTGCGCACGATGCCGAGGTCGTGGGTGATGAACAGAAGTGACATACCGAGCCGCTTCTGAAGATCGTTCAACAGCGCGATGATTTGCGCCTGCACGGTGACGTCGAGCGCGGTTGTCGGCTCGTCGGCGATCAAGAGGTCGGGCTCGTTGGCGAGCGCCATGGCGATCATCACGCGTTGGCGCTGGCCGCCCGAAAGCTGATGCGGGTAGCTCTTGAGCCGGTTTTGCGGATCGGGAATGCCGACCTGACCTAAAACTTCGAGCGTTCGCGCCCGAGCGGCCGCGCCGGTGAGCCCGCGATGCAACAGCAGAATCTCGCCGATCTGCTTCTCGATCGTATGCAGCGGGTTGAGCGAGGACAGCGGCTCCTGAAAAATGATGGTGATATCGTCGCCGCGCACGCGCTGCATGTCGCGCTCGCCGAGCGGCAGGAGGTCGCGCCCCCTGAACGCGATCACCCCCGAAGGATGCCGCGCCGCCGGGTAGGGCAGAAGTTTCAGAATCGACAGCGCGGTGACCGATTTGCCCGAACCCGATTCGCCGACCAGAGCCACAGTCTCGCCTTGGCCGATGTCGAACGACACGCGGTCGACGGCAAGGGTTTCGCGGCCGCCGTGGCGAAACGCGACCGAAAGATCGCGGATGGAGAGGAGGGGAGTCGTCACTTCGAATCCGCGAGAATGTCATCGACCGTGAACGGTGTCACACCGAGTATTCGCATTTTTTCGATCGAGGTCAGCCGTTGATCGTCGCTTACCATGTACGGACATGAAGCTCTCAATGCGGTTGCAATGTGTATGGCATCCGGCAACCGGATCGATTTTCGCCGTGCTCGCAATTCGGCCGCGTCGACGAGAATGTCGCGTCTTATGGGGAGCACCTGGAAATGGGTGCCGGGCACGATCATTTGCTGATAGGCCGCGATAAAGTCGGTATTACCCATTTCCATCGGTTTCACGAGAACCTCTGCAATCGTGATTTCGCTCGTCACGCCGGCGATATTGCCATCCTCGATGGCGCGAATGATCCACCACGCATGATCAGAATGCGCCCCTGGCGTCTCCATGGCGGTAATGAAGACATTGGAATCGAGATAGACGCGGGCCGGTTCGCTCACCGCCGCTCCCATTCGTCCCGCAAGGCGCCGACATGAGCGTTGACCTCGGCAAGCGAGCCGAAGTGCGAACGCCTCAGGCGCTTAAATCGCGAAAATTGTCCCGTTTCTTTATCCTCTGAATCGCCACGGCCGGCATCCGGAAGCTCGAAAGACCGTTCTTCCTCTGCGAGCCCTGCGGGCGCCCGCCGCGGCTCGCGCGCGTGCAAATCCACCAGCAGATCGGCGGTAACCTCCGGATGTCCGGCCATTCGCGCTGCGATGATAAGTTCACGCCAGTATTCCGAGGGAATTCGCCCGCGCCGCTTGATTTCCGATGCAGTCGAAGCTCCAACGCCAAGCTGCCGGGCGACAGCGGATGTGCCACCCATGATGTCAAAAAGCTGCGCAATGCTGTCAATTCGCAGCTTATTCATTTTTTCTGTCCATTTATGACAGTAAATGTGTTTAACGCCACAGTCGTTGTCAAGGTCACTCAGCAAATGTCTTGCGCGGATCGAAGGCGTCGCGCACCGCCTCGCCAATGAAAATGAGCAGCGAGAGCATGATCGCCACGGCGAAGAAGCCGGTCAGGCCAAGCCATGGCGCCTGCACATTGGCCTTGCCCTCCGACAGCAATTCGCCGAGCGACGCCGAGCCGGGCGGCAGGCCGAAGCCGAGGAAGTCAAGCGCGGTGAGCGTCATCACTGACGCCGACATGATGAACGGCAGGAAGGTCAAGGTCGCCACCATGGCGTTGGGCAACAGGTGGCGAAACATGATGACCGTATTTGACACGCCGAGTGCGCGCGCCGCCAGGATGTATTCGAAATTTCGCCCGCGCAGAAACTCGGCGCGCACGAGCCCCACCAACCGCGTCCACGAGAACACCAAAAGAATGCCGAGCAGCACGAAGAAGCCGGGCACCAGGACCGAGGAGATGATGAGCAGCAAATAGAGTTCCGGCACCGAGGTCCAAATTTCGATGAAGCGCTGAAACAGCAAATCGGTCCAACCGCCAAAATAGCCCTGCACGGCACCGGCGACGACCCCGATCACCGAAGAGATAATCGTCAGAGAGAGCCCGAACAGGACTGAGATGCGGAAGCCGTAAATCAAGCGCGCCAGAACATCGCGGCCGACGTCGTCGGTGCCGAGCCAATTGTATTGCAGAGTGCCGCATTTACCGTAGCCGTTCTTGGCGGCGAAGTCGCAATCCTTCTTGGTCAGAAGCCACGTCGGCTTCGATGGAAATGGCGACGGCGGCCGGCTTACGATCGTCTTGTAGGAAAACGGAATCGGCGGCCAAATCTGAAATGCTTGATGATCGGACAGGTATCTCTGCAGATGCGGGTCCAGATAGTCGGCGGGGGTGCCAAATACGTCGCCGAAATCGGTATCGGGGTAGGTGACGAAGACCGGAAAATAATTCTTGCCGTCAACGTGGATGAAGATCGGCCGGTCGTTGGCGATGAATTCCGCGAACAACGAGATGACGAACAGGACAAGAAAGATCCATAACGACCAATAGCCGCGCCGGTTGGCCTTGAAATTGCGCCAGCGCCTTGCGCCGAGCGGCGAAAGTTCAAATCCTTCGGGGGGGCCAGCAAGGCCGAGCGGTCCCGCCGGCTCGATATCGGGCATCCGTTCGGGCGCATGGAGACGCGCGTCCAGCGGCGACTCGACCGTTTCCGGAGGACGGGTACGGACGTCCACCTACACCTCCCGCGTCTCGAAATCGATACGCGGATCGATCAGCGTGTAGGTGAGATCGGAGATCAGCGTCACCACCAAGCCGATCAGTGCGAAAATATAGATGTTGGCGAACACCACGGGATAGTCGCGGTTAAGCACGCTTTCGAAGCTCAAAAGCCCAAGCCCATTGAGCGAAAAAATAGTTTCAATGAGGAGCGAGCCGGCGAAGAAAGCGCTGATGAAGGCGCTGGGGAAACCGGCGACGACGAGCAACATGGCGTTGCGGAAGATGTGGCCGTAAAGCACTTTGCGTTCCGAGCAACCTTTGGCGCGGGCGGTCAGCACATATTGTTTACGCAACTCTTCGAGAAAGCAGTTCTTGGTGAGCAGCGTCATAGTGGCGAAGGCGGAGAGCCCCATGGAAATGATCGGCAGTGTGAGGTGCCAGAAGTAATCGAGGATCTTCTCCCACCACGGAAATTGCGACCAGCCCTCGGACGTCAAGCCGCGCAACGGGAAGATCTGCCAGAACGAGCCGCCGGCGAACAGAATGATGAGCAGGACCGCGATCAGGAAACCGGGAATGGCGTAGCCGACGATGATGACGCTCGACGTCCATACGTCGAAATTCGAGCCGTCACGCACCGCTTTGCGGATGCCGAGCGGGATCGAGATAAGATAGCTCAACAGCGTCATCCAGATGCCGAGCGATATCGAGACCGGCAATTTTTCCTTGATCAGCTCGAGCACGCTCACGTCGCGGAAATAGCTCTTGCCGAAATCGAAGCGCAGATAATTCCACAGCATAATGAAAAATCGCTGGTAGGCCGGCTTGTCGAAGCCGAACTGCTTTTCCAGGCTCTTGATGAAGGCCGGATCGAGCCCTTGCGCGCCGCGATATTTCGAATTGATGCCGCTTTGCGGACCGCCGGCCAGCGCGCGGGGACCGAAATCGCCGCCGGGGGAACCGGAAATGCGCGATAGCGCTCCTGCATTCGTGCCGGAAAGCTGTGAAATGATATGTTCGATAGGCCCGCCAGGCGCAAACTGCACCACCACGAACGACACCAACATGATCCCGAAAATGGTGGGAATCATGAACAGCAGGCGGCGGATGATGTAGGCGGTCATGATACGCCCTCATCCTGAGGAGCCGCGCGCCAGCGCGGGCCTCGAAGGATGCATCTCGGTGCGAGCCTCATCCTTCGAGGCTCGCCTCGCTCGCACCTTGTGATGAGGTGCCAGCAATGTGCGCGACGCATGTGGTATATCACCGAATGAGTTATCTCTTCTGCTGCGTTTTCGCTGCTTCAACGCGGTCGTACCACCAAGTATCCGGAATGCCGCGGAAATAACGCGGCTGTGCGGGCGGACGGCCAAAAACGTCCCAGTAGGCGATCCAATGCGACGGCTTGTACCATTGCGGAATCCAGTAATGTCCGGCGCGGACCACGCGGTCGAGCGCGCGGCAGGCGGTGATCAGGGCGGGCCTGCTGTCGGCGGCGATCGCGGTGTCAATCAAGGCATCGACCACCGGATCGGCGATGCCGGCGAGGTTATTCGATCCCTTCAGTGCCGCCGCCGGCGACGAAAAATATGAACGCAGCGAATCGCCCGGCGTGGAGGAAAAGCCGAAGCGATCGACCGTAATGTCGAAGTCGAAAGCGTCGAGCCGGGCGCGATATTGCACCGGATCGACGAGGCGGATGGCTGCATCGATCCCGAGCGTCGCCAGGTTCTTGATCAGCGCCATGTGGTGCGGCTCGAAGGTCGGCTCGTCGAGCAGAAACTCGATTGTGATCGGCTCGCCATCCGGCAGCACGCGTTTTCCGCCCTTGATGACGCAGCCGGCTGCCTGCAGAAGCTCGGCCGCGTTGCGGAGCATTGTCCGATCGTTCCCTGAACCGTCATTGACCGGCGGAATGTAGGCCTCGCCGAACACCGCCTCGGGCAGGCGGCCGCGGAAGGGTTCAAGCAGCGCAAGCTCCGCCGCATTCGGCTTGCCCACCGCCATCATGTCCGAGTTCTGAAAGAACGAGACTGTGCGCTCGTAGCAGCCGTACATGATCGTCTTGTTGGTCCATTCGAAGTCGAAGGCATTATTGAGGGCCTCACGCAACCGCACGCCGGCAAATTTCGGCCGTCGCGTGTTGATGAACCAGCCCTGTGCGCCTGAGGGCGTATCGTCGGGGATGGTGTCGCGCTTGACGCGGCCGTCTTTGATCGCCGGAAAATCGTAGCGCGTCGCCCAGGTGCGCGAGGTAAACTCCTCGCGAAACAGATAATCTTGGGCGGTAAAGCCCTCGAAACCGACGTCGCGGTCGCGGTAGTATTCGAAACGAACGATATCGAAATTGTTCTGGCCGCGCGCGACCGGCAAGTCGGCGCCCCACCAATCCTTGACACGTTCATATTCGATATAACGGCCGGCGTCGAAACGGCCGACCTCGTAGGCGCCGGAACCGAGCGGGATGTCGAGTGTCGATTGATCGAACGGCTGTGTCGAATAATAGACGCGAGAAAAGATCGGCAGGCCGGCAACGAACAGCGGCAGATCGCGCGCGCGCTTCGGCGCAAAGGTCACGTTTACTACCGTGCTGTCGCCCGCCTTGGCGCCCAGCATGTCGCGCAAGGATTGGCTGATCAGCGGGTGGCCTTTCGCTTTGAGAGTGTTGAGCGAGAAGGCGACATCGTGCGCAGTAAGCTGCGTACCGTCGTGAAACTTGGCCTCGGGACGAATGAAGAATTGGTAGGTGAGCCCGTCGGCCGAACGCCGTACTTTTGCGGCGGCGAACGCGTACATGGCGTCCGGTTCGTCGCCGGCGCGCGCCAACAGAGTGGCGAAGGTCAGCTCCATCCCCTGCGCCGCGTCGCCCTTGAGGATATAGCTGTTGAGCGAATCGAAGGTAAGAAAGTTCTGATTGTATAGCTCGTTCGGGCCGATCTGCGAAAATCTTCCGCCCTTCGGCGCGTTCGAATCGACATAGCGGAAGTACTTGAAGTCGGGCGGATAAGCGAGATCGCCGAATGCCGATAGACCATGCGACTCGATCGCTTCGGCTGCGTTCGCCGGCGACATTGTGGGACGTGATGCGCCGGCAATAGCTAGTCCGGCGGCTGCCGTAACAACATGCCGGCGCGTGGGCTGAAACATATCAGTGCTGCACACCGACGGAAGCTTCGAAGCAAATCACGACTTCGTTCCCGTCTTCGCCGCCTTGGCGGAGTCCCACCACCACAGCGTCGGAAAGGCGTCCATGCCGTATTTCGGCAAAGGGTCTGGCCGGCTGAAACGATCCCAGCGTGCGCTGCGCACATACGGGTAGGTCCATTGCGGCACGACGTAATGATTCCACAGCAGAACGCGGTCAAGCGCCTTGGTGGCGGCGACGAGATCGGCGCGGCTCTTGGCGAAGATCACCTGGTTGATCAGTGCGTCAACCGCCGGATTTTTGATGCCGATCAGATTGAACGAGCCGGGCTGGTCAGCGGCCTGCGAGCCCCAATAGCCGCGCTGTTCGTTGCCCGGCGATAGCGATTCGCCCCACGCATTGATGATGATGTCAAAGTCGAAATCGCGCAGCCGGTTCTCGTATTGCGCGTTGTCGATCAGCCGTACCGAAACCGACATGCCGAGGCGTTCGAGCGAGGGCTTATAGAACAGGAAGACCCGCTCGAAGGCCGGATCGTCGGCGAGAAACTCGACGGCATACGGTTCGCCGGTCTTGCCGTTGACCAGCCGCTCGTCGCGCACCTCGTAACCCGCTTGGTGCAGGAGCAGCACGGCTTGCCGCAAATTGTTTCGGTCGGCTTCCGGATTGCCGCCGACCGGATTGGCGTACGGGGTGGTGAAGACTTCTGGCGGTACCTCGTTGCGCACCGTTTGCAGGATTTCGAGCTCCCGCCCGGTCGGAAGTCCGCTGGCGGCGAGTTCGGTGCCCTGGAAGTAACTGCCAATGCGCTTGTATTGCCCGTAGAAAAGCTGCCGGTTCATCTCTTCGAAATCGAAGGCGTAGTTGAACGCAAGCCGCACCCGCGGGTCCTTGAATTTGTCGCGGCGGATGTTGAAGGCAAAAGCCTGCATCTCCCCGATATTGTTGATCGGGAACTGTTCGAGGATGACGCGTTTGGCGGCGACTGCGGGAAAGTCGTAGGCCGTGGCCCAATTCTTGGCGCTGTTTTCTATCTGCCAATCGATCGCATCGGCCTTGAACGCTTCAAGCGCAACCGTGGAATCGCGAAAATATTCGAAGCGCAGCTCGTCGAAATTGTCGCGGCCGATCCGCACCGG
>JASHRW010000075.1 GCA_030037065.1 Xanthobacteraceae bacterium | reverse complement strand
CATTCGCGTCGCAGTACGCCGGCCGGAGCTCACCGGCCACTTGCGGCCGATGGGAAAGGTCGGACAGATCCACGCTGTCCAGGCCAATTTGCGCTATCCGCAATCGATCGCCGCAGCGTTGCGCGATGCCGATGTCGCCGTCAACCTGGTCGGCATTTTGTTCGAGCGCGGCCGGCAGCGTTTCGCGGCGATTCAGGCGACGGGCGCCGAAGCGGTGGCGGTGGCGGCGAAATCCGCCGGTGCCCGCCTGATCCACGTGTCGGCCATCGGCGCCGACGCCAACTCGTCCTCGCGTTACGCACAATCGAAGGGCGAAGGCGAGCGGCGCGTGCTGGCGGCGGCGCCGGACGCGACGGTCGTGCGGCCATCGATCATATTCGGGCCCGAAGACGACTTCTTCAATCGGTTCGCGGCGCTGGCGCGCATCGCGCCGGCGCTGCCGCTACCGGGCGGCGGCCACACGCGCTTCGAGCCGGTGTTTGCTGGCGACGTCGCCGCAGCAATCGCGCTTGCGGTCGATGGCGGCACCAAGCCGGGCACAATCTACGAATTGGGCGGCCCGGACGTGCACACGTTCCGCGAATTGATGCAGTTCGTCCTGGCGACGATCGAGCGCCGCCGGCTCCTGCTGCCGATCCCGTTCGCGCTGTTGAAACTGCAGGCCGCGTTCGCCCAGTTCCTGCCGAAGCCGCCGATCACGCCCGACCAGGTCGAAATACTCAAAGTCGACAATATCGTCGCCGATGCCGCGCGACGCGACGGGCGAACGCTCGAAGGCCTCGGCATCATTCCCGAGACGATCGAGGCGATCGTGCCGACCTATCTGTGGCGCTTCCGCAAGACCGGCCAATTTGATCCACACACCGGCCTAACGATCGGCCGGCGCGGCGCCCGGACCTCGTAGCGCATGCTGACGCTGTTCCATCATCCTTTCTGTCCGCATTCGCGGTTCCTGCGATTGGCGTTCGACGAGCTTTCGCTCGCCCCTCACCTGGTGGAGGAGCGGGCCTGGGAGCGCCGCACCGAATTTCTCAAGCTCAATCCGGCGGGAACCACGCCGGTCCTGGTCGAAGAAGGCCTGCCGCCGGTCCCCGGCGCAGCCATCATCGCCGAGTATCTCGACGAGACTTACGGCAGCAAGCCACAGCGGCAGCGGCTCCTGCCGGCCGACCCGGGCGCCCGCATCGAGGCACGCCGGCTGATGAGCTGGTTCAACGACAAGTTCTTCGCGGAAGTCAGCGGACCGATCGTCATGGAGCGCGTGTACAAGCGCTATATCCCGCTGACGCAGGGCGGCGGTTCTCCCGACACCGAGGCGCTGCGGGCCGCGCGGAACAATATTAAATACCACTTGGCCTATATCGGCTGGCTCATCCGAAGCCGGGACTGGCTGGCCGGACCGAGCCTGACCTATGCCGACCTTGCTGCGGCGGCGCATTTGTCCGCCGCCGACTATATGGGCGATGTGCCGTGGGACGAAGACGAGACAGCGAAGACCTGGTACGCGAGGGTCAAATCGCGGCCGTCATTCCGCACGCTGCTCAACGACACGCTGCCCGGTCTGGCGCCGTCACCGAGCTACGCCAACCTCGACTTCTAGATCCGGCGGCGCTCAAGGCGGCGCTTTCCGCCTTTGCCCGCGCGCAAGGCTTTGACGCGGCCGGCGTCGCCCGGCCGGATTCGATCCCGCTCGCGGCCGAACGCTTGCGCGCGTTCCTCGATGCCGGCGCGCACGGCGACATGACGTGGATGGTGGAAAAAGCCGAACGGCGTGGCGATCCGCGCTCGCTATGGCCGGACGTGCGCTCGGTCGTCGTTCTTGGAATCAATTACGGCCCGGACGACGATCCGCTGGCGATCTTGAAAGAGCGAGAGTGCGGCGGCATCTCGGTCTATGCACGCGGCGACGATTATCACGACTTGATCAAGAAGCGGCTGAAAACCATCGCCCGCTGGATCATCGAAAAAGCGGGCGGCAACGTGAAGGTTTTCGTCGATACGGCGCCGGTGATGGAAAAGCCGCTGGCGCAATCGGCCGGTATCGGCTGGCAAGGCAAACACACCAATCTGGTGTCGCGCCGGCTCGGCTCATGGCTTTTCCTTGGCGCCATATTCACCACGCTCGATCTGCCCGCTGATGAACCGGAGCGCGACCATTGCGGCGCCTGCCACGCCTGTCTCGACGTGTGCCCGACGGCGGCATTCCCGGCGCCCTATCGTCTCGACGCACGGCGCTGCATCTCGTATCTGACCATCGAGCACAAGGGCGCGATTGCGCGCGAGTTACGGCCGCTCATCGGCAACCGCATCTACGGTTGCGATGATTGTCTGGCGGTCTGCCCCTGGAACAAGTTCGCGAAGGTAGGTAGCGAAATGAAATTTCACGCGCGCGAGGGGTTGCGCGCGCCGAAGCTCGAAGACCTTGCGCGGCTCGACGATGCAAGCTTCCGCGCGCTGTTCGCTAAGAGCCCAATCAAGCGCATCGGCCGGGCGCGCTTTGTGCGCAATGTGCTCATCGCCATCGGCAATGCCGGCGACCCCGCGCTTGCTGTTGAAGCCGAGCGACTGCTCGACGACCCTTCCCCGCTCGTGCGCGGCGCCGCCATATGGGCGCTCGGCCGACTCGATCGCGCGCGGCTTTTTGACAGCGCCAAAAAGCGCCGCGCGCTGGAGTGCGATGCAATCGTCGCGGCGGAATGGACAGCCGCGCTTGCCCCGTGAAGAGTCCGAATGCGATGTCCACCTTGTTGTGTTTCGGTCTCGGCTATTCGGCCGAACATTTTATCGCCCGCTACGGCGACGGTTTTAGCCGCATCGTCGGCACAGTGCGCGGCGCCGAACGCGCGACCGTGCTGAACGCGCGGCTCGCCGGGCGGCTGAAGGCGCTGCTGTTCGATGGCCAATCGGCCTCACCGGAACTGCTGCACGCGATCGGCGAGGCCGATGCGGCTTTGGTCTCGATCCCGCAGGATGAGAGCGGCGATCCTATACTGCGCGCCTGCGGCGACGCTTTAGCCCACGCCCGGCACCTGCGTTCGATCGTCTATTTGTCGACTGTCGGCGTCTACGGCGATCGCGGCGGCGACTGGGTCGACGAAGATTCACCGGTCAAGCCGGATTCGCCGCGCAGCCGCGGGCGGTTTGCCGCCGAGCAGGCTTGGCGCGAGTTCGGCGCACGCCGTACCATCCCGGTCGCCATCCTGCGGCTTGCCGGCATCTACGGACCGGGGCGCAACGCGTTCACGCAGATTGCGCGCGGCGATGCGCGCCGTATCGTCAAGCTTGGCCAAGTCTTCAACCGCGTTCACGTCGACGACATTGCGCAAGCGATCGATGCTTCGCTGACGCGCAAATCATCGGGAATCTTCAACGCCGCCGATGACGAACCGTCGCCGCCGGGTGATCCGCTGGTCTTCGCGGCGCAGCTTCTCGGCGTGCCATCGCCGCCGGAAATTGCCTACGACGAGGCCGCGCCGGCGATGTCGCCGCTGGCCAAAAGTTTTTGGCAGGAGTGCCGCCGGGTGAAGAACGACAAGCTCAAGCGCGAACTGGGCGTGTGTTTGCTTTATCCAACGTATCGGGAGGGATTAAGAGCGCTGTTTGAACAAGAAAAACATGAAGCTGGCCGACACGGTCGCTTTTGAAGAACAAGGGACACCGACACGCCCGAGGCTGTGGCTCGTGGCATCACGATTGACCCAACAGCGACATTCAGAGATTCAACTTGCCAGCCTAAGCAATGCTCCTGTGTTAGTTTAAGGCTGTAAAGTGCTTGTCCTAAGCCTTCGGGAAGGCGATGGATAAGACAGATTTCAATTAGGGATCATGCCGGAGTTCACAGAGCAGTGTTCACCTCTCAGTCAAAGGGCGTCGACACGAACTCCGGTAGGGCCTCGGCCCGCTGTGAGAATTCGGCGAGGCCCGGATAGGTGGAGCTTTTGATCTCGTCCACCATCGCGTTGATGAAGCGCCACGCGACGGCGCTGGTGATGTCAGGCTGCAATGGGCGTAGGCCGAATAGCCAAGGGGTTTCCCGCGACCGCATCTCGTCTTCGAGCAGGCGCAACGCCGCCGACAATTGCCCTTGGACTCTTTCGAGCCAGGGACGATGCAGTTTTTCCGCCGGCCGGAGGTTATGCTCATAGACGATCTGCACGGCCTTCTCGCAGGCGGCAAGCGCCAGGCCCAAAATCCGGTGAGCTTGCGCATGACCATTGAGGTCCATCGGCATCAACTGCCGTCCGGGCGCAGCCAGGAGCGCTGCGTGATCGAGGATCAAGGTCGAGTCCATCAGGACGAGACCATCGTCCGTCACCAAGGTCGGCGCTTTGACGACTGGATTGACTGCCGCGAAGGCGTCGAAATGGCGGAAGACCGAGACTTGGTCGGCTTCGAAGGGGATCTCCAGGAACTTGAGCGAGATTGCGACACGCCGCACATAAGGCGAATCCCACATTCCGATCAGCCGCACCATGTTGTTCTCCTCACCTTGGTGGAAAGAGCCGTCACTCCCTATCAGATCGGGCCAAGATGCCGGCATGGGAAAGCATCGGCTGATATATTAAATTGCCGATGATTTAATGGCGCGGGCGAGCAAAAATATGAATGGTCATCGCGACCTAGATGGCAAGGATATTGCCATCGTCGAGGCGTTACAGGCCAACGGCCGGATTCCTCTATCCGAACTCGGCCGTAAGGTCGGGCTATCGCAGCCGGCGATGTCCGAGCGGGTCAAGCGGCTTGAGGACCGTGGCATTATCACCGGATACGGGGCACGGCTATCGGCCGAAGCGCTTGGCCTCGGCATGACGGCGATCATACGTCTCAAGACAGCTCACGAGCATATTCGCCACTGCCTCAAGGCATTTAACGATCTTCCCCATGTCATCGAAGTGCACCGGGTCACCGGCGAAGACTGCTTCATTCTCAAAGTTGTCGTTCCTGCGCCGGAAAAGCTGGCGCTCATTGTCGACACGATCGGGCGATTCGGGGCGGTGACGACCTCGGTGGTGCTAAAGAGTGAACCGACGAAGCCATTCAGCCGCGACCTGATCGCCGCAGCCCGTCGCGGCTAACGACGCGGATGGCACTTTAGCGACATGGCAAAATCGAGCGACTGACTGTCGCTTTCGGGGAATAGGCGACATTGCCATGTTGCGCGTGGAGGCGAATGAAACTGAACGGGATTGACGCGAATTTCCCTTAGTGCAGACTCGGCCCCTTGAGAAAGCGGTTGCGCTCGCTCGATTTGATACGCACGTCCATGGTCTCGCCGTCGCGATAGATGGTGAGCGGCACTTCGACGCCGGCCTGACCTTGCGCCCAGATGCGGCGGAAGAAGCCGGCGAGATCGCGCACCTCCTTGCCGGCGACCGAGAGCACGATGTCGCCGTTCTGCACATCGGCTTTCTTGGCCGGTCCGCGATCGGCCAAGCCGACGACAACAAGCCGGCTCTCCACCTCGGTGGCGTAGAGGCCGAGCCAGGGCCGCGGCGGCCCGCTGCGGCGCCCGAATTTTTGCAGATCGTCGAAGATCGGCTTCAACAGATCGATCGGCACCACCATGTTGATGTTCTGCGGCTGGCCCTTGTCGACGACATGCTGCAACTGCAAGGAGCCGATGCCGAGGAGATCTCCGGCCGGCCCGATCAGGGCCGTGCCGCCCCAGTTCGGATGGGAAGGCGCGGTGAAGAACGCCTCGTCGAGGACATATTCCCAATAGCCGGCGAATTCCTGCCTGGCGACGATGCGGGCGGCGACCGAGCGCGCGCGGCCACCGGCGCCGCCCACCACCACGCGTTCGCCGATCGAGGCCGCCGATGATTGGCCGATTTCGAGCGCCGGCATGTCGAGCTTGGCAAGCGCCTGCACGAGGCCAAATCCGGTTTCCTGGTCGTAGCCGAGGACGTGACCGGGCACCGAGCGCCCGTCGGAGAGCGTGAGCCAGACCGTTTGCGCCTCGGTGATCAGATAGCCGATGGTGAGAACGAGGCCATTGCCGCGGATCAACACGCCGTGACCGGCGCGTTCGGTGCCGAGCGTTTCCGCCGTAAACGCGTCCGCCGGAATGATCGTGCGCAACCCGACCACGGCGGCCAAGGCATGGTCGAGGTCGTAGCTATAATCCTCCGGCTTCGGTTGTGCGGAGGACGGAATCTTCCAGTCGCTCACGGACGGCATCTGGCAATTCCTTCGCTTGCGGCGTCAGCCACGGTCGGTCTCCAGCCGCATATGTGTCGGGTGGCGGTCTTTCGATCAAGCCCTTCGTTGTGGGTCGACCTCCGTCATTACCACCCGGCGTTTGGAAGACTCTCGAACCATTTCGCGAGCGCCAGCTCGTCGGTACTGCCGGTGCGGTCAAGCTGTTCCATGTGTTGGAGAGAACACATTCACTCATCCTTCCCTGCTTCGCGCGCTTGATGGGGCGGAGGGCATGCAGTCGGTTGCCGCGGCACACGCGGTCCTGCACTCCCGGCGGATCATCAATCCGATGCAATGCTTGGCTGCAATACTGGGCTGCAATACTGGGCTGCAATACTTGGCGCCTCACGGCCGGTGCGGCGACGCTCGGAAGTCAGCCATTAGCGGATCATTTACGCAGTCGGGAGGAACATCGCACCGCCGCCAAGATCGATGCGATTGCTGCGTGATTTGCAGGATTATTGCCTTGTTCCCGCCCAACCTTGCCCGCACAACCGCATTGAAATTCGGCGGGTTTGGGGGATTTGCCGTGCGCGCCTGCATCAGTTTCATCGCACTTGCGTTCGCCGTTGCCGGGTCGATCGGCACCGCGGCCGCGCAATACTATCCGCCCCCGCCAGCTCCGGCCTATCAGCCCTATCCGCCACCCCAGCCCGGAACGCCGCAGACCAATGCGCCTCTGCCGCCTCCCGATGGTGTCGCGCCGCCGGCCAACGGGCCCTACGGCCCCTATGGCCAGCGCGCCCAAGACTATCCCCCCTATGAGCAGTCGGACGCTTATTCGCCGCCGCCCAACCAACCCCATGGCGCCCCCGACAGTCAATTTCCTCCCCAGCCTGTCCCCCCCGGTCTGCGGCCACCGGCCGATATCAGTGGTGCCGGCGCGACGGGCGACGTGACCGGCGCCATACCGGCTCCTGCCAGCCGCACGGCGGCTCCGGCGTCGGACCCGACCGTTGTCGCCGCACTTCCGCCGGAGGACCAGCCCGAACAAGGCCCGCCACAGCAGCTACCGCCGCGCTTCCAGCGCCAGCTTGTCGATTATCCGACCACCGAGCCGGCCGGCACCATCATCGTCGACACGCCGCACACATATCTCTATCTGGTCATGGGGCACGGCAAAGCGTTGCGCTACGGCATCGGCGTCGGACGCGAGGGATTTACCTGGTCGGGTACCGAGCGCATCAGCCGCATGAAGGAATGGCCGGACTGGTATCCCCCCAAGGAAATGATCGAGCGGCAACCTTATCTGCCGCGCTTCATGGCTGGCGGCGAGAGCAACCCGCTCGGCGCGCGGGCGCTCTATCTCGGCAACACGCTCTATAGGATTCACGGCACCAACCAGCCGTCGACCATCGGGACCTTCGTTTCCTCGGGCTGCATCCGGCTTGAGAACGCCGACATCGAGGACCTGTTCGACAGAGTGCAGGTCGGCACGCGTGTCGTGGTATTGCCGGGCGCCTTGCCGCCGCAAGCGGCGACCGACAACGATGTCCCGCCAAACTACTATTCCTCGCAAACGCCGGCGCCGCCGCAAGCTCCTGTCAGCCGCTGACACCGGCGCGCTCGACCGATCAATCGTGCCGCTGCAATGCGAGCCGGATCGAATTCAGAAACCTGCACGTTGGCTTTTCAGCAACGCGGCGAATGTCGTAATAGTTAGAATCAGTATGTGATTCGCATTGGGCTCCGTCGCATTTGCCCGGCCAATATCCTTCTCTGCCTCGCGACGATCTGAACCGTTGTGACGCGTGCTGCCGCTTGACGATCGCACGCGGGTACTCTGCGAGGTCGAATGTTTCCGGATTTCCGCCTGCTGGTCGGGGCCATGTTGGCCTCGGTCGTTGCCCTGTCCTGTGGATTTGGCATCTTCGCCGCTTTCCGCGTCAGCCACGAGCCGCTGAGCCGGCTGCCGGCAGATACGGTAGCGCTGCAGCTCGTGACCAGCGAGGCGGTGGGGCCGCATCCAACTTGGGGCGCGCCTTTCGGCTCTCGCTTCGGTGCAATCGAGAGTGTGAACGAGGCCCGGATCGGCGGAGTAGCCGATGCACCGAGGCCCATTCCCATCCGACGCGTGACGCTCGAACCGTCCAGTCCGAAGAGCGTGCAAAGCGATGCAGCAATCGACGCGTCGCATCAACCCACCGCATCGCAACCGACGGCACTACCCGCCGCGGAAGCACCGACAGAGCCCGCGCCGACCGCGCCAATAGCGAGTACGAATAAGGCGCCGGCGCCATCCGCATCGATTGCCAGTGCGCCGGCGCGGGAAGCTCCCCTCACCTCGACGGCGACCTCACCTGCGCAACAAGCATCGGCGGCTGAAACGCCAACCTCACGGGATGCGAAGGGCGATACCGCCGCCAACACCGGCAAAACGGCGATTGCTCCTGTTCGGGCCGTCGCCACAATCGAGGCGCCGCCAAATCAGGCTCGACCGGCCGTACCGCCCACGGAAATCACCGCCACCGCGCCCGAAGCGGCGGCGCCCGCAACCGCAATTCCCCCGAAGCTCGAGTCTCCCCGACAGATGCCACGAAAAGCTGTCCGCAGGCCAGTCGAGCGGCGGCGCATCGCCGTGCGGCGGCGAATCATTCGGAGAACGCGATCTCAAGCTGCGGCACAGTTTGGCTACCAGAATTCGGATTACAACAATCCGGTCTTCCAATCCGCGCCTGGCGCATTTGAGCGCCAGACGACGACAAGCCGTCGCTCCGACAAAAGGACGAGTGAGGATACGTCCGGCAACAACACCGCAGGTGGCTCGTTCGACTGGGGGACGGCACATTGAGAGCTGCGCCGGCTTAGTGGCACCCGCGGCGAAGAATTCCTAAAATGATCTGCTTGGCACGCCGCCGAACCGGGACAGTTGCGCGTGGTTCCTCTTTCCGTCCTCGATCTGTCGCCCGTCACCACGGCAATTCCGGGATCGGCCGCGTTGCGCAACTCGCTCGATCTGGCGCGACTTGCGGAGCGGCTCGGCTACAAACGCTACTGGGTCGCCGAACACCATAATCTTGCGAACATCGCCAGTTCGGCCCCCGAGATCATGATCGGCCAAATCGCGGCGGTGACTGCGGAAATGCGCGTCGGCTCGGGTGGCGTGATGCTGCCGAACCATGCGCCGCTGATGGTCGCCGAACGCTTCAAAGTGCTGGAGGCACTGTTTCCCGGACGTATCGATCTCGGTCTCGGCCGGGCGCCGGGGACCGATCCGGTCACCTCCTATGCATTGCGTGCCCGTCAGGATCCGCGCCAAGGCGACGACTTTCTCGAACGCTTCCAGGAGCTTCTCCTGTTGGAGCGCGGCGGCTATCCGCAGGACCATCCGTTCCGCAATGTGCGGGCGGTGCCGGCAGACGTGGCGCTCCCGCCGATCTGGCTCTTGGGTTCGAGCGGCTACAGCGCCGAGCTTGCCGCCGCCGTCGGCATGGGCTTCGCCTTCGCCCATCATTTCGCCGACTATGATGCGGCGAGCGCGATGCTGAGCTATCGCGAACACTTCAAGCCGTCGCCGACGCTTGCGGAGCCCTATGCGATCCTCGGCGCGGCGGTGATCGCGGCCGATAGCGATGCCGAGGCAGAGCGCCTCGCGGCGAGCGCCGATCTGCATTACGCCCGGCGCGCCAAAGGCGAATACGCCGCGCTCGCTTCGCCCGAAGAGGCCGCGTCTTATCCGTACGCGCCTATCGACCGCGAACGCATCGCCCGGCATCGCGCGCGCCTCGTCGTCGGCGGCATCGGCACGGTGAAGGCCCGCTTACTGTCGCTGATTGAATCGACCCGTGCCGACGAACTTATGGTCACGACGATGATTTACGATCATGCGGCGCGCCGGCACTCGTACGAACTTCTCGCCCAGGCCTTCGCGCTTCCGGAGCGTGGCCGGGCGGGCAATCCCGGCTCCGATCCGAACGCATAACCGTCGCATAAACGACCAAACGATAGCGCCATGCCCATGTTTTGCGTTACCCTTAATCGGCTATAAGCGGCATAATGCGGCGGCTGGCCGATGGTGGGAGACCGGCGTGTCCAGTAGGATTTTCATTTCGAATCTTTCATTCGTTTCGGCTGAGGGTCAAAAATTGAAAAGGGCACGGCGCGGCTCTGCATCTTATCGGCACATCAGACGAGCGCTGCTGAGCAATGTGTGCGTGCTTGCTGTCGGCGTCGCAATGGCGGCCGGCGCCACGCCGGCGGCGGCAAAACCCCTCGTCAAGCACAAGCTTGCCCGCAAGCACGTCGAACACGCCAGCAAGCTTCCGTTCGGCGACATGCCGAAAGGACCGCTGGAGATCTTCGTTTCAGTCGACCAGCAAAAGCTGCATTTCTACAGCGACGGAGTGCATATCGCCGACGAACCGGTCGCCACCGGCGTACCCGGCCATCTCACGCCGCTCGGCGTGTTCGACGTCATCCAGCGCGACCGCTACCACCATTCCAACATCTACGATAACGCGCCGATGCCCTACATGGAGCGCATCACATGGTCGGGCGTGGCCCTGCACGAGGGCGTGGGCCTTGGCCATCAGGCATCGCATGGTTGCATCCGCATGCCGCACGATTTCGCCGCACGTCTGTGGATGCTTCGAACGCTCGGCATGCGCGTGATCATCGCGCGTCCCGAACTGCGGCCGATCGAGTTTGCCGATCCGCATCTGTTTGTTCACAAGGATATGACGTTAATTCCGGCCGCGACCCTACCGCCGCGCGTGGAAACTGCGCAGACCGCCGAGCCCGGCATCAGGACCGACATCATCGATGCGCCGCCCGGCCATGCGGCGAACGCGCCCTCTCCGGCCGCGCCGAAGACGGATGGCGTCGCCCAAAGTGCTGATCCGGCCAAGAAGGCAGAACCGTCGCTCGCGGAAATCGTCAGAGGCGCGGAGAACGAGGCAACACAGGCCGGCAATCCGACCGCGGCGCCGACAAAAACATCCGAGCCGACAGCAACTGCGCCCGGCAATGCCGCCGCGACTGCACCGACAACGCCACCGCCCACTGCGCCCGCCGAGGTAGCGAGCGCAGCGGCAAATCCAGCCGGCATCACTGCGCCCATCAGCCTTGACGATGTGCCGCTGCCGCTGCCAAAGCCGGCGCAACTAGCCCGGAGCAGCAGCGCGCCGATTGCGATCTTCGTCAGCCGCAAGACCAAAAGGATCTACGTGCGGCAGAATTTCGAGCCGCTGTTCGATGCTCCCATCACGATCGAAAATCCCGATCAACCGCTTGGGACGCACGTCTTCACGGCACTGAATTATCTGCCCGATCACTCCACCCTGCGCTGGACCGTGACCTCCCTGCCGGGCACATCGTCGTCGGAAGAGGTGGAGCGATGGAAGTACGTCAGGGACGCCTATGGCCGGCCCCACCGCGTGCGCGTGGAGGAGCGGGTCGAGGAATCCCAGCCGCCGCCCGAGACGCCGCAGCAAGCGCTTGCCCGCATCGACATCCCGCAGGACATCATCGACCAGATTTCCCGGCTGATCGTCCCCGGCTCTTCACTGATCGTTTCCGATCAAGGTCTCGGCCCGGAAACCGGCAGCGGCACGGATTTCATCGTCGTCACGCGCTGACCGCGCAGCGGGCTAACGGCCTGCGGCGCTAACCCGCGCCATAGCGCCGTTCAACCGACGTCGCTGGCGGTGTATCTTAGGGCGACCGCTTGGCACGCCTTGCATTCCCGCCGAGGTCATATTCGATCAGTCAAAGGAGGATCGTCTTGGGTCAGCATTTCACTCTCACCGCTTCCGACACCTTTAAGCTCGGCGCCTACCGCGCCGATCCCAGCGGCACTGCCAAGGGCGGTATCGTCGTCATTCAGGAAATCTTCGGTGTCAATCATCACATTCGCGCGGTCTGCGATCGGCTGGCCGGCGAAGGCTATGCGGCGCTGGCTCCGGCGGTGTTCGATCGGCAGCAGCCGAACTTCGAGAGCGGCTATTCGCCCGATGAGATCGCCAACGCCCGCAAGTTCGTCGCCAATCCAGATTGGGGCAAGATGCTGCTCGACGTGCAGGCGTCGATCGACGAACTGAAAAAGAACGGTCCGGTCGCGATCCTGGGCTTCTGCATGGGCGGCACCATTTCGTTCTTGTCGGCCTGCAAGCTCAACGGTCTGTCGGCCGCAGTCTGCTATTACGGCGGTCAGATCGCCAAGAACGCCGACCAGAAGCCGAGAGTGCCCACCCAGATGCATTTCGGCGAGAAGGATGCGTCGATCCCGATGAGCGACGTCGAGGAGATCAGAAAAAAGCGCGGCGGCGACTGTGAGATTTACGTCTATCCGGACGCGCAGCATGGCTTTCACTGCGACGAGCGCGGCAGTTATCAGGAAGCCGCGGCCAAGCTCGCCTGGCAGCGCTCGATGGCGTTTCTGGCGAAGAATGTGAAATAGCGGACGACGGAGGACGGGCGGCGGAGGACGGATGAAGGAAGACAGATTCCTATCTGTCGTCCGTCATCAGTCGTGTGTCCTCTGTTAGCTAAGGCGCTTCGGGGACAAACGGGACGAACAACATGGCACAATTGTCCGCGTCGGGGCGCGGCTGTGCGCTGGTGACCGGCGCCTCCAGCGGGCTCGGCTTGGCTTTTGCCGAACGGCTGGCGAGCGAGGGTTACGACCTCATCCTGGTGGCGCGGCGCCTGTCGCGATTGAAGGAAATAGCGGCTCGGCTGCACCAGACCCATGGCGTCGCCGTTGAGGCGCTGGGCGCGGACTTAAGCGATGCCGGCGCCTTGAGCGAAGTGGAGGCTGTGCTCGGCAAAAACGATTCGCTCGCGCTCCTGATCAACAGTGCGGGCTTTGCGGGCTTTTCTCCGTTTGCATTGATGCAGACCAAGGTTATCGACGATTTGACCACCCTTTACGTTCGTGCACTCGCCCGCACGACGCGCGCGGCATTGCCCGGCATGATCCGCCGCGGCCGCGGCGCCATTATCAACATTTCCGGCTTGCTCGGACTTGCGAGCGCCTTGCCGCCTTCGCCGCTGCCTCCGCGCGCCGTCTTTGCCGGCGTCAAGGCTTTCATCCTCGCCTTCACCCAGACCCTGGCGGCGGAAACCAGGGGCACAGGAGTGCGCATCCAGGTCTGCATACCCGGTTTGATGGAAACCGATTTTCATGCCGCGCAGGGAATCGATACCAGCAAGATGACCCACCCGATGAGCGCGGAGGACGTCGTGACCGCATCCCTTTCGGCGCTGGAGCATGATGAAATTGTCTGCATTCCCGGTCTCGCCGATCCGAAATTGTGGGATGGCTTCATGGCCGCGCAACTTGCGGTCTTTCGCAGCGCAGTCGTGCGGTCGACTTGCGCCGAGCGTTACCGGACCAAGCCACGGTAATTTCGGTGGTGCTCGCCGCACCAGGATACGACGTCGGATTCGAGATCTGCCGACTCGGGCAGGCGCAGGCGAATTCGGACAGTAGCAAGCTTGCAGTGTGCCGAAATGAACTCCCCGCGCTAGGTCGCCGTCTTTGCTCTCGCCGCAAAGTACCCCTCAACACGCGCCCGTACCGCTTCTGCTGAGGGATTTTGGTCGAACTTCTCCAGGCCATCGTCAATCGGGTGCCAGGGGTGGGCACTCGAAACCCACACTTCGCAGTTAGGATGGAATACCGACGGATCGTCAAGGCTTGCCGCCTGCAAAAACTCCACAAGCGGGGTCTCAGGCCGGCGAATCGAGACGGGCGAGCCGCACTCACTACAGAAGCCCCGCTGCATTGTCCTGCCGCTATCAGCTTTCACGGCGTGGTACTTGGGCTCCGCTGCTGTGAATTCCAATCGATCGCTCGGCACGGCAAGGACCGCCGCGAAGGCGCTCCCACTTGCCCGCTGACAATCCCGGCAATGGCAAATAATCTGAACTATGGGTTGCTCGCTGCACCCATATCGAATGCGTCCGCAGGCGCATCCTCCGGTCAAAGCGTTCATGATCGTCTCCGATGTGAAATAGTTGTCGCGCTGCAGGATGTGAAATAGTTGTCGCGCTGCAGGATGAAAGCGCGCCAGACTATCCTCCTTCGGAGGCTTGGTGAAGCAAAATCCGGAATCGCTCCCGGAGCCGGTTGCCAGCTTCTGCTCTACGCAAGCGCAGTTGACGGTCAAAATAGTGCCGCGCCATTCGCACGCAGCGTTTCGCCGGAGAGCCAGCGCGCGTCGGGCCCACAGAGAAAGGCGACGACATCCGCGATGTCGTCAGGTTTGGCGATCCGGCCGAATGGAGAGCGTTGCGCGGCTGCCGCGCGCCCGGCTTCGGTGCTGACGCCGAAGTAAAGCTCGGTCTCGGTGGCGCCGGGGCAAACGGTGTTAACCACGATACCGCGCCTGCCCAACTCCTTCGCCGCCGCTTTGCCGAACTGCTCCAGCGCGCCTTTTGTGCCGGCGTAGAGCACCGTATTTTCGTAACCCACCGCGGTCATTGCCGCGGAAATATTCACGATCCGGCCGCCGTCGGCCATGCGCGACGCGGCCTGCTGAAAGGCAAAGAACGCGGCCTTGATGTTCACGGCGATGGTTTTGTCGAACTCCGCTTC
>JASHRW010000074.1 GCA_030037065.1 Xanthobacteraceae bacterium | reverse complement strand
GCGCGGTTGAGATCGCGCCAGAAAGCGTCGTGGGCAAGGAGCCCCGTGTCGGGATCGATCATGCCCTTGGCATCGAGCGCCTTGAGCATGCGCTTGAGCCGCGCGCCGAGCGCATGCTGGCGCACGAACGGCAAGAACCGCTCGACCAGACGCTGCGGTCCTTCGCCGGTGCGCTCGAGATTGGGCAGATGCGCGGCGAACCGCTCGGCCGAAGCTGAATGGCCGCCGTGCATGGCGACCGGCAGGTCCCGGAAACGCACGTCGTCGGCGAGCACGGTCAACAGCGCATCGACAATGCGCGGGCCGAAACCGTCGCCGATCACCAAGCCGTCAATGTCGCGCGCGTGCAGCGCCCGCGCCGCGCTCTCGACGCTGAGCGCGCCGACCAAGCCGACGCGCTCGCCGACAGCAACCGAGAGCGCCGGATATGAACGGCCGCGGCCGGCCAGCAATACGCTCGCTTCATCGAGCGGATCGCTGGCCGGCAGTTCCGGGGGCAATTCCCCCCGCGATGCCAGAGTCTGCGTGCGGCGCAATACCGTTGCGTGCAGCGCGCGGATGCGCAGCGCCGCCGATAATCGGCTGACGACGCGCTCGACCGGCGCGTTCGCGGTGATCGTCAGCACTTCGGGCAGCGGAGCAGACTCGTCGCGGGTGCGCGCGAGCACCGGGATGAAAGCCCGGTCGCGCACCTTGAGCCGCTCGGCGAGCGCCTTGGCGAAAGAGGCCGCGCGGGCGGGATCGCCGCACGAATCGGCGAGCACTACCGCCTCGGGCTCGACCGAAGCCAACGCTGCCCCGGCTTCGGTCCAATCGGCCTCGACGATCGGGAAGGCGCCGGCCGTGCGTAACGTCTCGACGACCTCGGGCGCCGGGCTGTCGGCAACGACGACGAATGGACCTTGCAGCGCCATGGGTGGTTGCCGGCAGGATGCGAATTCGAGCGACTGCCGCGAAAGATGCCAAAGCGCTGTTAATGGGGCGTCAACGTGCGCAAAACGGCTCGGCTCGCGGTCGGTCGCCGCAAGTCGCGTATTAGCCGACCATGCCGGCGGGATGGCGCGGAGCGACTGGACTGAGAGCGCCGGCCGAGCCCGTCGGGTCGCGGTCGGCGCGAGGCTTCCGCTTCAATCAGGTACGGCTTCGGTGCCGCGCCTCAAGGGTGATGATGATGAGGGCCAGGGCCCGGATGCGGACCGGGGTGCGGGCCCGGATGATGAGGACCGGGACGTGGGCCAGGGCCGCCATGATGCCAACCGTGCCAGCCTTCCGGCCCACCCCAACCGAATCCGTGACGATGGGCATAGCCGCACCAGTACCAGCCGGGTCCGTGCCAGCCGTCGAGATAGAAGCAATAATGGCGGCCGCCGAAAATGAATAATTGGGTCTTCTCGATCGGGTTGAGATTAACTGCTGCGGGGCCGAGTTGGCTTACCGGCATCGCTTGCGTGGTAGCCGTCAAAATCGCACCCGCGCCCAAGGCCGCGCCGACGGCGACCGCCAGTCCAAACCGCTTCATGACATGATCCTCATTATGGCCAATCGCCGCATAGCACCCGCCTCGACACCGGCGTGTCACTGGCACTCCAAGCTCAACGCGCAACCGCTATGCGGCTGCAAGACAATGCGCACACGGTTTCGAAAGTTCCCTGCGATAGGGCCGGTGCAAAATGAGCGAAGGTCAGTCCACCGATCCGATGGCAGGCTGGGGTTCGCCGTGTTTGCGAAACGCGGCGGCGACAAGCGGATTGACACCGACTGCGGTCAGCGCGGCCGCGACCATTTCAGGCCTTTCGGCATTGCCGACCAGCCGCTGGCCAATCAGCGGATCGGGCACGGCGGCGAGCGTAGCGCCGCTGTCGATGCGCTCGACCGCCTCCCGTAATTCGTTCAGCGAGAACCGGTAGCCGCCGACGCTGACGAGGCCGGCTGGCGGGCTGGTGACGATCAATGCGTTGCTGGCCGCATCGACGCGGCAGGCGTAGCCGGTATCGACCAGCCCGAAGCGGTCGATCTTGAAATGCGGCAAGCCGGAACGCTCGATTCCCGGCGGAAAGGCGTAGCGAGGCACCATTGGACCGCGCAGCGCCAGAGTGCCGGCGGCGGTTCGAATCGCCTCGGCGGCGAGCGGCCCGCGGGTGCTGCCGCGCGGCTCTGCGGCCGGTCCAAGCGGCATCGGCGCGGCGCGCCCGTCGGACAACCGCCGCGCGGCGATGAAGCCGGCCTCGCCAAAAATCGAAACATCGACCAGAACAGCGGCTGGCTCACGCCACGCTGCGCTCGCTGCTAGGCGATCCGGTGCGCGCCAAGCGCCGATAATGGTACGCATGCCGTTGCGCGCGAACGCGCCGCTTTCGGCCAATTGCAGCGCGACCGGGCCGGGCAGGATGATCGTGCGGCAGGCTTCGATCTGTTGTTGCTGCGCGAAGAGCTGCGGGTCGAACGGATGATGCAGCGAGAGCGTTCCGGCGCACAGCAGCCACGGCATCAGCGTGAGACTGAGGCCCGCAAAAGAAGACGGCGCCATGGTCGAGAGAACGTGCGTGCCCTGTGCGAGCTTGCTTTCCAGCGTCACCGAAAGACCACCCGCGAGCAGTTCCAAATGGTTGCGGGCCACCGGGACGACGCCGTTGTCGCCGGACTCGAACGTGATGAGGCCAACATGAGCGGAGGCGTTGTTGAGCCGTTCGCGATCGAGCGGCGGCAGCGGTTCACGCGGCTCGGCGGTGAGCAAATCACCGAACGGCACGACGCCATCGGGCAGCTTGTCGCCAAATGCGCACACGTAGCGGATCGAAAAGACTTCGGAGGCGACCCGCATGGCCGATTGGCAATGATTGATCCCCCCAACTTGCCGGCAGGTGATCAAAGCTTTGGCGCCGATGCGCGCCAGCGCTGTGATGGCATCGGCGCGGCGCCAGAGCAGAGGCAGCGGGGCCGCGATCATCCCTGCGCGGAGCACAGCGAGAATCATCAAGGCGTTTTCGACGATGTTCGGCAGTTGGATGCCGATAACAGCGTCGGTCGAAATGCCCATGTCACGCAGACGCCCGGCAAGCGCGGAGACAGCGCGGTCGGCTTGTGCAAAGGTGAGCCGCCGCGGCGCGCCGTCGGTGAAAGCCGCCCGGTTGGGTGCATCGATCAGCGCGAGCTGTTGCGGGTTCTTCAGCGCGACACGGCGAAAAACGTCGTCGATGGTGACGCTGCGCTGGCGCGGTTGCGGCGCCGCGACGGTGTCGGGATCGCCGAGTATCATTGCGGAGCCCGCATCGGCTGGTGCCACCAGGTTTCCGGCAAATATCCAAACAGCGAAGTGTGCGCCGGATGCTCAATATAGGCCCGGCGCGCTACCCATTGCTCGGGAAGATAAAACAGCGGCACGACGTAGCAACCGGAGATCAGAACGCGATCGAGGGCGCGCACGGCATCGACGAAATCGGCGCGGTCGCGCGCCGAAAGCAGCGCGGCGATCATCGCATCGACTGCCGGACTTTTCACACCCATGTAATTGCGCGACCCTGGCTCGTCGGCAGCGGCCGAGCCGAAATAATAGCTCTGCTCGTTGCCGGGCGAGAGCGATTGCTCATAGCGGTATTCGATCATGTCGAAGTCAAACGAGGTAAGCCGCTCCTGGTATTGCGCGTCGTCGACGAGCCGCACCCGCGCGTCGATTCCGGCACGGGCGAGATTAGCGGAAAAAGCAAGCGCCAGCCGCTCGTCGTCGCGAGTTGTCACCATGATCTCAAAACTCAACTGATGCCCGGTCGTGCGGTTGAGCAACTTCGTGCCTTTGAGCGTGTAGCCGGCAGATTGCAGCAGCGTGAGCGCTTGCTCCAACGGCGCGCGATCGTGGCCCGAGCCGTCAGTAGTCGGCGGCGACCACTTGCCATCGAGTACGTCGGGACGCACCGCGCCGGGAAAGAACGCCAGCAGCGCACGCTCGTGCGCGTCGGCCGGCCGGTGATAGGCGGACAGTTCCGAATCATCGAAAAAACTCGCGCTCCGCTTATAAAGTCCATAGAAAAAATTGCGATTGATCCATTGAAAATCGAACAACCGCGCAATCGCCTCGCGTACACGGATATCGGCAAAAACCGGACGCCGCGTATTAAAGACGTAGTCGGACGCGGGCTTGGGCAGACCGTCGGGGAATGATTCCTTGATGACGCGCCCATCGCGCACCGCCGGAAAGTCGTAGCCCGTCTGCCAGCGGGTCGGATCTTCTTCGCTGCGCACGTCATAGAGCCCGGCCTTGAACGCTTCGAAATAGGAATTGGCGTCGCGATAATAATCGAGTCGCAGCTCATCGAAATTCCACAGGCCGCGATTGATCGGCAGCGCCCGGCCCCAATAATTGGGATCGCGCCTGAAGGTGACGCTTTTGCCGGCGTCAACGTCGGCGACCACATAGGGGCCGCTGCCGATCGGCTTTTGCAACGTCGTCTGCTCGAAGGTCGACACGTCGACGGCGTGCTTCGGCAGGATCGGCATCAGACCGAGGATGAGCGGCAATTCGCGGTCGCCGCCGCGTAGATCGAAACGCACCGTATGCGCATCGATAATCTCGGCGCGCACAACCTTGGAATAATAGGCGCGGTGGTTGGGCCGGCCGTGGTCGCGCAAGAGTCTCCAGGAGAACACCACGTCCTCCGCCGTCACAGGCACGCCGTCGGAGAAATGCGCCACCGGGTCGATAATGAAGGTAACGTAATCGCGGGCGTCGTCGGTTTCGACACTGCTCGCGAGCAGACCGTAAAGTGTAAACGGCTCGTCGTCGCTGCGCGCCATCAGACTTTCATAGACAAAGCCGCGAACCGCCTGCACCGGCACACCCATGACGATGAGCGGATTGAGGCTGTCGAAAGTGCCGAGCACCCCTTCGACCAGCCGGCCGCCCTTCGGCGCATCGGGATTGACGTAGGGCAGCGCCGCAAAATTTTTCGGCAGCGCCGGCGCGCCATGCATGACGATGGCATAGGCGGCCGCGGCCGCACGCGGCGCTACCGCGGCAATGACGAGCGCGCCGCATAAGGCAGCCCTTCTGGCGCTCAGCCGAACGGTCAGCATGACCTTCATGGGCACCGACGTATCGAATTCGATTCGCGCCTTTTGGGAAGGGGTGTCGGCGACATCTAACACAAATTAACGGCTCCGCCGCGAAGCCGCCTTGCCGACAATGGCCGGTGCGATGAAGGCCTATCCTCGGGCAGGCTTTATCAGGCGACGCAAATGAGCTATTGCCTCGATTGGCGTGTCACGCTGTTGCCGTAATCTGCGTCGATTGACCGCTGAACCGGGGGTACCCGCGCCACGGGAGCGCGGCCATGAATGTGGGAACTTCCCCGTTTCGGGACCACTAGGGCCAAGTTTGACAGGCAAGTCGACGGGCGTCGAATTGCGCGCGTCAGCACGAAAGAAGGACTGCATTCCATGATGTATCGCGACGCGTGGGCGCCGGCGTGGCCGGGCTGCCGCAGGCTCGGTGCCATCGCCAAGGCGGCAGTCGCGGTCGCTGCACTCGCGATTTTGCCCGCCACCTTGGCCCTGGCCCAGACGCCAAAGAAACCGCCGGTCAGAAAACCGGCCGCGACGCAGCAGCAGCCGGCGCCGCAGGCGCCCGCGCAGCAACAGCAGCAAATGGAGTTGATCTACTCCCCCTGGACCAAGTTCTGCCTCAAGGGCAAGGAGCCCAATCCCCAGCAGGTTTGCTTCACCGGCAAGGATGCCCGGATCGAGTCCGGCATGCCGGTGGTTGCGGCCGTGTTGATCGAGCCGCAAGGCAGCGAGAAAAAGATCCTGCGCGTCACGCTGCCGCTCGGCATGCAGCTCATTCACGGCACGCGCGTGATCATTGATCAGAACCAGCCGATGACCGCGCCCTATGTGATCTGCTTCACCAACGGCTGCATGGCTGACTATGAAGCCAGCGCCGAGATGGTCGATAAGATGAAGAAGGGCAAAGGGCTGGTCGTGCAGGCGATCAATGCCAACGGTCAGCCGATCAGCGTGGTGCTGCCGCTCACCGATTTCGCCAAGGCGTATGACGGTCCCCCGACTGATCCCAAGGTCTTCGAGGCCCAGCAACAAAAGCTGCAGGAGGAACTGCAGAAGCGCGCCGAGGAAGCGCGTAAGAAGCTCGAACAGACCCAGCCCGGCGCTGGCGCGTCGGCCGCGCCGCAAGGCAAGACGCAGTGAGTTTAAGGCTGCGTATCGGGCTAGCAGGCAGAGCAGGGCCCCGGTCTATGGGAGGGGGGAGACCGGAATGGGTGCGCGAACGGCTTTGCCGGCGTTCATTGTAGCCTGTGCGCTCAGCGTTGCGCTCACCATGGGCAGTGCCGCGCATGCGCTTGAGCTCATAACCAAGAAAGAAGCCGCGTTGCCTCCGGCCCGAGGCGGTCACGAGCGCGGAATTTCGCGCGGACCAACGGTGGTGGTCCTATCTCCCTCGCCGGTAGCCGGGACAGTGCGCTCGCCGTTTGAGCTGAAAATAAGATTTGTGGCCCATGGCGGGGGCAAGATTGATGCCGATTCCGTCCTCGTCACCTATTTGAAAGAGCCGGCGGTGGATTTGACCCAGCGCCTGAAGCCATTTATCTCCGCAACCGGTATCGACGTGAAAGATGCCGAGGTGCCCGCTGGTACGCATTGGCTGCGCGTCGACGTAACTGACAGCACCGGTCATGCCGGCTGGGCCAATTTCAGTTTCAGAGTGTCGCAATAACGGGCCAATCGATGCCGAGAATCTGCCTTTCCTACCGAAGGTCGGATTCCGCCGCCGTCGCTGGCAGGATTTATGATCGCCTCGCCGCCCGCTATGGCACCGAAGCGGTCTTCATGGATATCACCGGAATCCCTTACGGCGCGGATTTCAGAGAACGCATCCTCAAGGCTTGGCAGGGCGCCGAACTCCTGATCGCGGTTATCGGACCGGCGTGGCTCGGCAAGAAGACTGAGGGCCCCGGCAGAATTCACGAAAGGCTCGATCCGGTTCGTGTCGAGATCGAAACGGCGTTGCGTCGTGACATGCCGGTCATTCCCGTGCTCGTCGGCGGCGCCAGCATGCCGAGCCATAACGAATTGCCGCGCAGCATTGGCAAGCTCGCCTATCGCAACGGCATGCCGGTCGACTCGAGCCTTGATTTCGAACCCCACATGCAACGCCTGTTGACCGCCATCGATCGAGCGCTTGGCGTTAAGGTGGCGACCGAGCCGAGTTTAGCCCGACAGGATGGCCACAGGTCGTCTTTGGACTTGCCGGTGAGGGGTAAGACAACGATCGACCTGTTCGGCTCTTTGGCAAGGTCAAGCCGGCGGCTATTGCCCTATTTTCTGGTGCCGGTCGTTGTGCTGCTCCTCGCCCATTATCTGATCGTGATGAAATTGGACACGAATCCAAATTATCTGCGTGTCGTTGCGATTATCGTACCACTCGCCTGCGGGTTTTTGCTGCTCAAAAATCTCGGCGCCGGCATCGTCACGGCAACGTTGCTGGGACTCGCCGCTGCGATTGCCGCCATTGTCGGAATGATGGCCGTGGTCGGATTTGTCGACAGGCACGCGATCCTGCCGCAAAGCGCAGCCGGATGGCAGGAGGCGGCCGAATATCTGCTCACCATCATAGTGGCGACCGCCGCCGGCAACCTGCTGGCGCGCGCTCTATATTCGACGCCAAAACGTTGGCGGCTCTTCTAAACGGCCGGCTCGAATCAGTTCAGGCGCGCCGAAGTACGCAGTTCGACACCCGTCAACGCACTTCGCACGATGTCTGCTCCACGCGCGGACGATCACAGTAGTGATAGATCGAGCCGTCGAACAGCGTGTATTCGTGCTTCCCAGGCCTCAGCCTGGCTTCGAACCCTGCCGAGCAGGACTGTCCCGCGACCGAAATACGGGTAATCAGTTGGTCGTTGGGCAGATTCCAAATCAACAGCAGGCTATGTTTTCCCGCAACACGTACTTGTGCGGTACCGCCCGGCGCCGGCGTCGGCCTAGCCCCCAAACGTCCCTCAAAATGGATCGTGGTCGAGAGTATGAACGCGGTCTCCGTAACATCCGCGGTAGCGCTGCCGTCGGTATTCAGTTGGCCGCTTCCGTCGCCACTGATTGGAACATCCCGTATGGCAAGGGGCCTGTTACAATCCACATGTCCCGAAAAGCGGACGTGGAATTTGACTGAACTTTGCGCCATTGCCCCGGTAGCGAACACCAGCCCCACAACCAGCACCGCGCCAAGGGTCAGTTTGCGAGCGATTCCCATTTCCCCCTCCATTGTCATCTTTGAACCGGGAGCTTCCCGGTTCGTTTTTGTCATTCACAGAAACTATGGCCGCCGTAACTGAAGCACTTTCCACTCCGTCGCGGCGCCGCGGCATTTGTTGTGACACGTTTATGCGGCTTCTCGGTTCGGCTTTCTTGCTTTCGCCGTTCCGGCTTTCGCGATTCTGGAGTGCGCTCAGCTGTCTTCGCGGGCGACGCGTTAGCGACGCAGCGTTCGCCTGCGGCGTGTTGGCCTTCCGGACAGACGAGCGGACAAACCCGCTTGTCGAAACGGCGTACTGCCTGGATCGAATCCAGCGACAACTCGTCGGGCATTTTAATCGAGGCCAGCTTGGCGAAGCTGCGCTCGGCGGCCCTGGTGGCATCGTCGAACTCGCCATTCATCGCCCCGTTGAAACAGCCGACGCGTTTGAGTTCAAATTGCAGAGAGAGCGCCAGCGAATGGCGATCGACTGCGTTCGCGGTCGTAGCCTTGGACGCTGCGTCGACGAGCGCCGCTAACTTTTGCTCGGCCTCCGCGCGCCTCGCGCTGCCCGGAAATTGTTCTATGAAGCGCCGCAGCTCGCCGGGATCAGTGCTGTCCTTGACGATGTTCCAGGCGATCTCTTCGGGCGACGATAACGACGGATTCCCTGTATGCGCGGCTTCCAATTCCGCAATGCGGGCTTCGGCGTCCTTGCGCAGCGGACTATCCGGATATTGCGCGGCAAAGCGCTTGAGCGCGCCTTCGTCGATCGTCTCCTTGAGTATCGACCACGCTATCGCATCAGGAGCGCCCGCTACCGGCGCGACAGCAGGCGGCGGTATAAAATAAATCGCCTGCTTCGACAACGAACCGTAGACGAATGGCTCCTGCTCACCGTGGGTCGAGGCGATCACGTCGTCACGCACGTCGCGGAACAAGAAATTGATTTCCAGTCCGGGTACGTCCAGATACTTCAACAGCGCGGTCGTAAACGGACTATCGCCACCTTCGCCGTCGGCGGCCGTGGTGCCGTCCCTGGCCGAATAGGCCACGAGCACATTATCGGTGGGATCGACGCGAGCCAAACCGCGTCCGAGCCCGCGTGTCGCTACGGTGCGCTTCATTCTCGAGAGAAACGGATTGTTGCGGCAAGCGTCGAGGATGACCAACCCGAGCTTCGAAGCCGCGGAAACCATCAGCATGACGGCGTGCAACGAGATGGCTTCCTGATCGACGTCAAGATCGGATTTCAGCTCGGCATCGGTCGGAACCAGCCAGTTTTCGCCGTCGATTTCCATGCCGTGACCGGCAAAGAACACGACTGCCATTTCGGCGGTGCGAGCCTTTTCGCTGAACTTGAGAAGCGCGCGTCGCATGTCCTCGTAGCGAGCGTCGGTCACCAGCTGGACAGAGAAACCGAGCCGCTTGAAGGCTGCCGCTACGGCGGCGGCATCGTGCGGCGGATTGGGAAGCTCCGGGACGTTCTGATAGGCGCCGTTGCCGATAATGAGCGCGACCCTGTTTTGCGCGTGAGCCGGAGTGGCGAAGCCTATAATGGCCGCAAGCGCCGCAAGGACCGCAGCAGAGAATAATTTCCGCCCGACAAATCCACTGGCGAGCCGCATGGCGTCCAGAGCCTGGTCGTGAATGGGCTGCAGAAAGCGTATTGTGCGAAATTTAGCCGAACCGCGGACCGCCAACAAGTGACGCTCCAAATTCGCACAACTTAAATTTATCCAGTCAAATCAATCTGATATGTCGGGCGATCAATAACTTGAGTCGCGTTTGTTAGTGCTGCATGACCGACCGGAGGCGATAGCCGCCCTTGCCGTCTTTGACAAAGACTTCGGCGACTTGCGGATGCCGCACCGGCTCGCCGCTGGTATCGGGCAAGAGATTTTGCTCGGACACATAGGCGACGTATTCGGTTTCGGCGTTCTCGGCGAACAAGTGATAGAACGGCTGATCCTTGTGCGGCCGCACATCTGCAGGGATCGATTCGTACCACTCGTCGGTATTATCGAATACCGGATCGATGTCGAACACCACGCCGCGAAACGGATAGAGGCGGTGGCGGACGACCTGGCCGAGCTGAAATTTCGCGATCCTTATTTTATCCATGTCGATGAGCTGGGTTCTGGCAGCGCCTAGCGTGCGACCATGCAACGTCTGGATTATGGCATGGCGCGGCCCAAACGCTGAATGGACGTTAATGTATTTTCATGGCGGAGAATACGCTCACAGTCCATAGCGCGCTCCCATTCCCGGATCTTTCGCTGCAACCAGGCGCGCGAGGTCGACGAGAACCTTGGCCTGTTTCCAGGTCGCGTCGTCCTGCATTTTGCCGTCGATCATCACCGCGCCGCGGCCGTCGGGCATCGCGTCGATTATTTTTTTGGCGAACGCAACTTCGCCCGGATCGGGCGAAAACACCCGTTTGGCGATCGGAACCTGGCTCGGATGCAGCGTCCAGGCACCGACGCAACCCAGCAGGAACGCGTTGCGGAACTGGGTCTCGCAGGCGGCGCTGTCGGCGAAATCGCCGAACGGGCCGTAGAACGGCTTGATGCTGGCGGCGGCACAGGCGTCGACCATTTTGGCGATCGTGTAATGCCAGAGGTCCTGTTGGTACGCCGCCCGCGGCGCCCCCGCCGCGCCGGGATCAGCCAGCACCTTGTATTCGGGATGTCCGCCGCCGACCCGCGTCGTCTTCATCGCCCGCGATGCGGCGAGATCCGCGGGACCGAGACTGATCCCGTGCATGCGCGGCGATGCGGTCGCAATCGCCTCGACGTTGTTGACGCCCTCCGCGGTTTCCAGAATGGCGTGGATGAGGATCGGTTTATTGATCGCGTATTTTGCCTCGAGTTGGGCGAGAAGCTGATCGAGATAATGAATGTCCCAGGCGCCTTCCACTTTCGGCAGCATGATCGCGTCGAGTTTTTGGCCGACGGCGGCGACGATCTGGCAAATGTCGTCGAGCACCCAGGGCGAGTTGAGCGCGTTGATCCGGGTCCACAGTCCGGTGGCGCCGAACTCGCAACTCTCGGCCATGGCGATGAAGCCCGCGCGCGCCGCCTCCTTGGCGTTCGCCGGAACCGCATCTTCCAGATTGCCAAGCACCACGTCCACGTCACGAATCAATTCCGGGACTTTGGCGCGCACTTTTTCGATGTGCGGCGGGACGAAATGAATCATCCGCTCGAGCTTGACCGGTAATTCACGCAGTGGCGCCGGCGCTCCAACCGCTAAAGGTTTGAAAAAGTTGCGCGGCAGTCTCATGCGAGAATCACTCTATACCATCTCGCCGCGCATCAGCCGTGGCTGTGACGCCGACGGCGCGACTCCCTGGCGCATCGCGGCGCGCCGCACCGTCCCGATGCGGTCAAACCCATAGAGGGAGAGGCCGCGCGTAGCCTGAATTGGCAAAAGGTCGCTCAACAGCGACCGGTTCAGCAGATCGACGGCGAGCGAGCAACTTTTGACATCGGCTGAGCGCACCATGTCATATCGAGTCATCATCTCGGCGGCGCCGATATCGGCGTTGCGTCGCCGCGCCTCAGCGACAAGCTCGGCGATCGTTGCGGCGTCGCGCAAACCGAGGTTCAGTCCTTGCGCGCCGATCGGCGGCAGCACGTGCGCCGCCTCGCCGACCAGCACAATGCGATTGCGTGCAAGGGGCGCCGCCGTCTCTATAGCGAGTGGAAACGTGCTGCGGCCCGATTCGATACTCATGGTTCCGAGAATCGCATGGGCGCGCCGCTCAACCTCGACCGCAAGCTTCGCGTCGCTCTTGGCTGAAAAGTGCTCGACATGCGCCGGATCGTCCACCCATACGAGACCGGACCGTTGGCCGGGGAGTGGGACGAGCGTAAACGGCCCGTGCTCGGTGTGGAATTCCGTCGAGACGTCATGGTGCGGCCGCGCATGGACAAGATTGAGCGTGAGTGCGCTCTGCGGATACTCGCGACGCGACGAGCCGATATGCGCTGCCGCGCGGCAGAGTGAGCGCTGCCCATCCGCGCCGATCACCAACCGCACACGCACTTCGGCATCGCCAAGCTTTATCGTTGCCGCCGTCGAGTCAGCGATTATCTCCAGCGCCGGAACTGCAATGCGCGCCAACTTCAGTTCGGCGGCACGGGCTTCGAGCGCAGCCAAGAGATGGCGGTTTTCGATATTGTAGCCGAACGCTTCGAGGCCGATTTCGGCGGCATCGAAAATGACCTCCGGTGCGCGAAAAAGCCGCTTGGTGTCGTCAACAATGCGGATTTTACGAAGCGGCGCGGCTTGCGGCAGGCAGGCAGGCCAAACGCCAAGCGTGGCGAGCGCCGCGACCGAGCTTGCCAGCAGCGCCGTGGTTCGCTGGTCGGCTTTTGCCGCTGGCGCGATCAGCGCGGTCTCCACGCCCGCCGCCGCGAGCGCAATCGCGCTGACTAATCCGGCGGGTCCGGCGCCGATAACCGCCACGTCCGCATCGAATTTGCTATGCCAACCGTTCATCGAAGTCCGATGTATGGTCGAAAGCATTGCATGTAAACTCGCCCCATGGCCTCACCCCCGTTGCCAAAAGCTGCCGCCTTCGCGGTCCATATCTTTACTGCGCTCGGCGCCGCGTGCGCGTTTCTGGCGCTGCTTGACGCCATTCATGCGGACTGGCCGAAGATGTTCGGCTGGCTCGGAGTCGCACTTTTCATCGACGGCGTCGACGGCACTTTTGCGCGGCATCTGCGGGTCGCGGATCGGCTGCCGCGCTGGTCGGGCGACGTGCTCGATCTGGTCGTCGATATCATGAACTACGTATTCGTGCCCGCCTACGCGCTGACCGCGAGCGGACTCTTGCCGCCGGCGACAGCCACGCCGCTCGGCATTCTCATCGTCGTCACCGGCTCGCTCTATTTCGCCGACCGCCGGATGAAGACGGCGGATTATTATTTTCGCGGCTTTCCGGCGCTGTGGAACGTGGCGGCGTTTTATCTCTTCCTGCTGCGGCCGGCATCGTGGCTCGGCGCCGCGTTGATCGTGGCGCTTGCGGCTTTGACCTTCGTGCCGTTCCATGTCGTGCACCCGGTCCGCATCGCGCATTTGCGCGCATTGACCGCGGCGGCACTGGGTCTCTGGGCGCTGACCGCAATCTACGCGATCGCGAAAAATCTCAAACCCGGCAGTTGGGTCCTTGCGGCCTTATGCTTCCTTGCGATTTATTTCATCGGCGTTGGTTTTCTACGCCGCCATCATCCATAACCACGGAGAAAGCAAAATGCCGCGACGTGTTCTGCTCATTGCCGGCGGCAGCCGCGGCATCGGCGCCTCGACGGCGCGGCTTGCCGGCGAACGCGGCTATGACGTCGCCATCAACTATCTCCGCAATGCCAAGGCCGCCGATAGCGTCGCCGCGGCGGTGCGGCAATCGGGCGGCAAGGCGGTCACGCTGCAGGGCGACATGGCGAAGGAAGCCGACATCGTCCGCGTCTTCGACGAGACCACCAAGGCACTCGGGCCGATCACGCATTTCGTCTATAGCTCCGGCACCGGCGGCAAGAATTCGCGGCTCGATGCCGCCACGGCAGAAACAATTCGCGAGGTGATCGACCTCAATCTGTTCGGCGCCCTGATCAGCGCCCGCGAAGCGGTGCGCCGCATGTCGACCGCGCGAGGGGGCAGGGGCGGATCTATCGTATTTTTGGCATCGATTGCGTCGGTGACCGGGGGTGCCGGCGAATATGTGTTCTACGCCGCCGCCAAGGGCGGGGTCGATGCATTGGCCAACGGTCTGGCGCGGGAAGTCGCGAAAGAGGGCGTGCGCGTCAATGCGGTGCGGCCCGGCCCGACCAGGACCGACATCCATGAGCCCGGACGGCTGGAGCGGATCACCCCGTTCATCCCAATGGGTCGGCCCGGCGAGCCCGATGAAATCGCCGAAACGGTGCTGTTCCTGTTGTCCGACGCCGCCTCCTATGTCAGCGGCGCTGTGCTAAACGTTTCCGGCGCGCGGTAAATCGCCGGCAAAAGGGCCCACCTTGTGTTCAACATGCGGGCGCCTATGATCCCGCGCGAACTGTTTCACCGACATTCGAGCGAATTCCAAGGAGACAAAAATGGTTGCTGCGGTGCGCGTACATAAAGTTGGCGGACCAGAGGTTTTGACTTTTGAGGAAATCCAGCTACCGGCGCCTGGACAAGGCCAGGTCAGGGTCAAGCAGCACGCTGCCGGAGTGAATTTCGTCGACACCTATTTCCGTATGGGCATGTATCCGTCGCCGGTCGGCCTGCCGTTCGTCGCCGGCAATGAGGCTGCCGGCGAGGTGACCGCCGTCGGTCCGGGCGTGACCGATCTCAAGGTCGGGGATCGTGTTGCTTACGTGGTAGGGCTCGGCTGTTATGCCGCCGAGCGTAACGTACCAGCCGACCGCGCGGTGAAGTTGCCGGCGAGCATTAGCTACGAACAGGCCGCCGCGACGATGCTTAAGGGCATGACCGCCGAATATCTGCTCCGTCGTACCTTCAAAGTCGAGAAAGGCATGAACGTTTTCGTTCACGCTGCCGCCGGTGGTGTTGGTTTGATCCTGTGTCAATGGGCCAATTATCTCGGCGCCAATGTGATCGGTACGGTCGGATCGAAGGAAAAAGCCGCGCTCGCCAAAGCGAACGGCTGTCATCACACGATCCTCTATCGCGAGGAGGATTTTGCCGCACGCACCAAGGAAATCACCGGCGGAGCGCTTTGCGAGGTTATCTACGACGGCATCGGCAAAACGACATTCCCAGCTTCGCTCGATTGCCTCAAGCCGCTCGGCTATTTCGTCAGCTACGGCAGCGCGTCCGGGCAAATCGACGCCTTCAACATCAACATCCTGCAAACCAAAGGGTCGCTGTTCGCCACACGGCCGACGCTTAATACCTATGCGGCCAAACGCGAGGATCTTGTCGCCATCGCCAACGATCTGTTCGATGTCGTCGGCAAGGGCGCGGTCAAAGTCCCGGTCAACCAAAAATACGCCCTGCGCGACGCCGCCAAGGCGCACCGCGACCTCGAAGGCCGCGCCACAACAGGCTCATCGATCCTGTTGCCGTGAGGATAGGCTGCCGGAAAGACCTCAGGCCCAATGAAAATTCGCGCCTATCTGGCGCCGGCATTTCCATATTTGGCGACGTTTGCTTGGGCATTCGCCGCCTTCCTGGCCGGACAAATCGCCGCCCTCGTCGTTTTATTGCTGTGGTGGCACGGCGATATTCATGCCTTGGCCGCCTCAGAATACGACGGCGCAGTTGTCACGCTGTCGGTGTTGGTGCTCAATCCGGTTACCGTCGGTATCCTGATGCTCGCGGTGCGCCTGATGGGTGCCGAACAAGCAGAGTATCTGGGACTCGTTTGGCCGCGGCTTCGCTCGGCAACGGTAGGGATCGCCGGCATCATCATCATTATTGCCCTGACCGACGCGTTGCTGTTCGTCAGCGGGCGCGCGATCGTGTCGCCATTCCAGATCATTTCCTACGCAACCGCTGCCGCGGCAGGCTGGCTGCCGCTGATGTGGTTCGCCACTGTGCTGGTCGCTCCGGCCGGCGAAGAGATTATGTTTCGCGGGTTTTTGTTCCGCGGTTTCGTGCGCTCGGAGAGTTCGGCATGGCCGGCGATCGTCGTCATTTCGCTGCTATGGGCCGGGCTGCACCTGCAATACGACTGGACCGGCATCAGCGAAATATTTGTCGCCGGCCTGTTCCTCGGCTGGGTGCGCTGGCGCTCGGGTTCGACGCTGCTCACGTTCCTGCTGCATGCGTTGTTTAACCTGGAGGGCATGCTGGAAACCGTAGCGCAGACGAAACACTTGCTCTAACCGCGGAGCCTCACCGCCGATAGCGCCTGCCTGACGCGCCCAATTATCGGTCGCGCCGTCCCGGATCGAAGAGGCCGCCGAACGGCGCCTTG
>JASHRW010000073.1 GCA_030037065.1 Xanthobacteraceae bacterium | reverse complement strand
ATCGTGCCATTGGTGCGGAGGCGGATCGACGGGCCTTCCCCGCGGCCGATGCAGCAACAAAGGCTCAACGAGGGCCTAAACAGGGATCGACCGGGGTTGATTGTCACCGCGTTACAGCCAAAGTAACTGGAATACAGGTTAGCGCGGCGCGCGTGCTATTGGCGCATTGCCGCGGTTTGATAGGCGAAAGAGGTATTGCGCAATGAAAGTAATACTCGCCCAACCTCGCGGCTTCTGCGCGGGGGTCGTCCGCGCCATCGAGATCGTCGAACGGGCGCTGCAGAAGTTCGGCCCTCCCGTCTATGTCCGTCACGAGATTGTGCACAATAAGCACGTTGTGGAGAGCCTGAAGGCCAAGGGTGCCCGCTTTGTCGAGGATCTCTCAGAAGTCCCACCCAACGCGGTTACGATCTTTTCCGCCCATGGGGTGGCCAAGAGCGTTGAGGAAGAAGCCGCTTCGCGCCAATTGCCGGTTTTGAACGCCACCTGCCCGCTCGTGACCAAGGTACACAATCAGGGCAAGCGCTATGTCGGCCAGGGACGCCGGCTCATTCTCATCGGCCATGCCGGCCATCCGGAGGTCGAGGGAACGATGGGCCAGATCGCCGAGCCGGTCACGTTGGTGCAGACCGAGAACGATGTCGCCAAGCTCGATATCCCGGCCGATACGCCGGTCGCCTACGTTACGCAGACGACGCTCAGCGTCGACGATACGCGCGGCATCATCGCGGCCCTGCACGGCCGCTTCACCGACATCGTCGGACCGGAAACGCGCGACATTTGCTACGCGACGCAGAACCGTCAGACAGCGGTCCGTGAACTCTCCACGCTCGTGGACGTTATCCTGGTGGTCGGCGCCAAGAACAGCTCCAACTCCAATCGTCTGCGCGAGATCGGCGAAGAGGCCGGCACGCCGAGTTACTTGATTGCCGACGGCAGCGAGGTCGAACCGGATTGGTTCAATAACGCCGAGACCGTCGGCATCACGGCGGGCGCATCGGCGCCCGAAGTTTTGGTCGAGGACGTCATTGATGCACTGCGCCGCCTGGGACCGGTCGAGGTCAGCGAGCTGACCGGCCGGCAGGAGACCATCGAGTTTCGTTTGCCCCCTGAATTGACCGAAGGCTCAACGGCTGGAAGGGTGACCGCCACAGTTTAATTCGCACGTCTTACGACAGAAGAAACGCAGATATTTAAAGGATCACGGCTTTGGGTGTATCTCTACGACAAAAGGTGAAGGTCGGCGCCTACGTGCTGCGGCAGCGCCTCAAGGGCAACAAGCGCTATCCGCTCGTGCTCATGCTGGAGCCGCTGTTCCGCTGCAATCTCGCCTGCTTCGGCTGCGGCAAGATCGATTATCCCGATGCGATCCTCAACAAGCGCCTTTCGGTGCAAGAATGCCTCGATGCGGTCGATGAGTGCGGCGCGCCGATGGTTGCTATTCCCGGCGGCGAGCCGCTGATTCACAAGGAGATCGGCGAAATCGTCAAAGGCATCGTGGCGCGGAAGAAATTCGTGTCACTTTGCACCAACGCGCTGCTTCTGGAAAAGAAGCTGCACCTGTTCGAGCCGTCGCCGTATTTGTTCTTCTCGGTGCATCTCGACGGCATCAAGGAGCACCACGACAAGTCGGTGTGCATGGAGGGCGGCTTCGAAAAGGCCGTCTCCGCCATCAAGGCCGCCAAGGCCAAGGGCTTTTCGGTCAACGTCAACTGCACGATTTATGACGGCCATCCGGCCGCGGACATCGCCAAGTTTCTCGACCTCACCGAAGAACTCGGCGTCGGCGTTTCAATCTCGCCAGGCTACGCTTACGAGCGTGCACCGGATCAGCAGCACTTCCTCAATCGACGCAAGACCAAGGAACTGTTTCGCAACGTCTTTGCTCTCGGCAAGGGCAAGAACTGGAATCTCACCCATTCCGGCATGTTCCTCGACTTCCTCGCCGGCAACCAGGAATTCCACTGCACGCCGTGGGGCATGCCCACGCGCAACATCTTCGGCTGGCAGAAGCCCTGCTATCTGCTTGGCGAAGGCTACGCCAAGACTTTTGCCGAGCTGATGGAGACCACCGACTGGGATTCCTACGGCACCGGCCGCTATGAAAAATGCGCAAACTGCATGGCGCATTGCGGCTACGAGGCGACCGCCGCCGAGGCGATGATGCAGCATCCGCTGCAAGCCGCGATGATCGCCTGGAAGGGCGTCAAGACCGAAGGCAAAATGGCGCCGGAAATCGACATGTCGAAGCAGCGTCCGGCCCAATACGTCTTTGACAGCAACGTTCAGCTCACGCTGTCGCAGATGCGCGCCAACGAGGCGCGCGAGAAGGCCGCCAAGGCAGCCAAGACTTCCGCCAGCGCGGCGTAAATTACATTCCCCACGCGACCGTCTGCGCGTTGCCGCACGTCAGATTGCGGTAACGCGCCAGCGCCCACAGCGGAAAAAACTTCGCGTAGCCGTGATAGCGCAGATAAAACACGCGCGGGAAGCCTGTCGCGGTGTAACGCGGCTCGTTCCAGAAGCCGTCATCGCTTTGCGTGGCCTTAAGATAAGCGATGCCGCGGACCACCGCCGGATGATCGGTGTCGCCGGCCGCCATGAGCCCAAGCAGCGCCCAGGCGGTCTGTGAGGCCGTCGACGGCGCGCGCTCGTAGCCGCGATAGTTTAGCTTGTAGCTCGCGCCGTCCTCGCCCCAGCCACCGTCGTCGTTCTGGATGGCGGCGAGCCAATCCACCGCCTTACGCATTTCGGGGGCGCCGCGATCGATACCGGCGGCATTGAGCGCGCAGAGCACCGACCAAGTACCGTATATGTAATTCATGCCCCAGCGGCCGTACCAGCTGCCATCGGCGAGCTGGGTGCGGCGCAGATAGGCGATCGAGCGCGCAACCGCCGGATTGCGTGCGGCCGTCTCGCCGGACTGCGCCAGCATCGACAGGCAGCGGGCGCTCACGTCCTCGGTCGGCGGATCGAGCAACGCGCCGTGATCGGCAAATGGAATGTTGTTGAGATAATAGTATTCGTTGTCGGCATCGAAGGCGCCCCAGCCGCCATTGCGGCTCTGCATGCCGACAATCCATTCCTGCGCGCGCGCCAGGGAAGCACGGTAATCCTGCCGCCCGGCGATGTTCTGGAAGCGATCCATCGCCATGGCCACCACGGCGGTATCGTCGACGTCCGGATAGTGCGGATTGGCATATTGGAAGGCCCAGCCGCCGGGTCGCAGGCTTGGGCGCCGCTCGATCCAGTCGCCGCGCACGTCGAGTATCTGCTGAGGCGCCAGCCAGTCCAGTCCCTTGCGCACAGACGCAACTACGCGCTCGCCACCGGCTTCGAGCAGCGTGTGGCAAACAAGGCCGGTATCCCAGATGGGCGACACGCAGGGCTGGCAATAAGCCTCGTGCGGATGCACCACCAGAAGCTTCTCGACCGACTTGCGGGCGATCGCGCGGCGCGGATCGTTTTCCGGAATGCTCAGCGCGGCGAACATCATCACGCTATTGGTCATGGCCGGGAAAATCGCGCCGAGGCCGTCTTCGCCGTTGAGCCGCTCGCTCACCCAGGCGACCGCGCGATCGATGGCACGCTGCCGGGTCTTTTGGGGAAAATACGGCTCGATCACGCACAACACGTTGTCCACGCCGCGGAAGAACCAGAACCAAGACGCCTTCTGTTGCGGCGCTTTCGGCGCCGGACCGAGTGTCCGCGGCGGTTCGAGAAACAGCTCGTCGATGCGCACGCCCTTAGCATTGCGCGCCAAGGGCTTTTTCGCGATCAGCACCAATAACGGGACGATGACGGTGCGGCTCCAATAGGAAATCTTGTCGAGGTGGAACGGAAACCATTTCGGCAACAGCATGATCTCGACCGGCATCACCGGCACGGCGCGCCAGGGGACAAATCCGAACAGCGCCAGCATGATGCGCGTGAACACGTTGGCGCGCTCGGCGCCGCCGCGGGCGCGCAAAGCCTCCCGGGCGCGCCGCATATGCTCAGCATCGACGGAATCGCCGATCATCTTCAGCGCAAAATACGCCTTCACCGTCGCGCTGACGTCGAGGTCGCCGTCGGCAAACAACGGCCAGCCGCCATGCGCGCCCTGGATGCGACGCAAATAGACGGCGATTTTGGCTTCGAGTGCTTCGTCGACCGGCTCTCCCAGATAATGCCGCAACAACACATATTCAGCCGGAATCGTCGCGTCGGCTTCCAGCTCGAACAGCCAATGACCGTCATCATGCTGGCGGGCCAATAGAGCGCTGGTCGCCCGATCGATGGCGCGATCGAGATCGCTTTCTATTGTGGGCGCATCATTCATTGGCCACTCGCTGCTGTCCGATCACTGATGAGAGCGGCGGCGCGGTTGCCGGAGCGGATCGCGCCCTCAATCGTGGCGGGCAATCCCGTATTTGTCCAATCGCCGGCGAGCGCAAAATTGCGCCATTGCGTTGCGGCTCCCGGCCGTTTGGCATCTTGTGCCGGAGTCGCCGCGAAGGTCGCGCGCCGTTCGCGTACGATCTGCCATGGCGGCAGTGCTTCTGCCAACCCGGCGACACTTGCTACTTCACTCCAAATCGATTTCGCCAACACGTCGCGTGCCGTGTCGATCAGCCTATCGCCAGCGCTGATGGTCACAGATAAGCGGCCCGGAAAGGAAAATATCCACTGCACGGTGCCATTGAGCACACCGACGAGCGGCGGCTGCCCCGCCGGGGGTTCGATACGGAAATGCGCATTAACGATAGCGCGAAACTGGGTCGGCGCGTCGAGGCTGGGCACCAGTAACGTCGCGGCATAGGGCGGCACCGCAAGAATGACCGCATCGTCCGCGGCGAGCACTATTGCCTCGCCGCCGAAATCGAGCGCTTCGACGCGCTCGGCAGCGAAACGCATAGCGCGCAATTGATGCTCCAGCCGCACCGTGACACCACCTCGCTGCAGGCGTGCAAGTGCCGGTTCGATCAGCGTCGGTCCCAATCCGTCGCGCGCGATCAGCGGCCGGCAGGCCCGGCCACCGGCGGCGAGCGTTTCCCGGATCACCGCACTCGCGAGCTTGGCCGATCCTTGCGGCGGATCGATGTTAAGCGCCGCAAGCAAAAGCGGTTCGACCAGCCGACGATACAGAGTCCCTTGGCACGCAATCACTTCGCCGACACTTTTCCCGGAGGACGCCCACAGCAGCTTCGCCAGCGGCAGATAATCGGTCGCATGCGTTCCCGGCACGCGCCGGTCCGAATCAAAGACCCAAAACGGCAGCCGGCCTTCGTTGAAACGCAACGTCCAGCGCTGGCCGCTGGCGAGATCGACAAAGGGAAACTCCGCGGCCTTCGGGTCGATCAAATGTTTCTCTGCATCGATATCGCGCAGGTAATCGAGGGCGGCGTGATTGCCCGAGAGCAGAAGGTGGTTGCCGTTGTCGATGGTCATGCCGAGCGTGGCATCGTGGTAAGAGCGGCAGCGGCCGCCAGCGAACGCGGTCGCTTCGTGCACGATGACGCGCTCGCCGCGCGCGCTAAGCTTCAGCGCGGCCGATAATCCGGCAAGTCCGGCACCGATGATGTGGACCGTTCCGCTCATTGGCGAAAAAGCATCACATGAGGTTACGCAGCACGATTAAAAGAAGCCGCGTGCGCGGCAGGCGAATCCGTGGGCGCGGCGGCGCAAAGCCGCGTTCGACCAGTCGATCGAGAATGAGGCCGTAGGCCTCGCCCATGATGCGCGGCGCGCGCACCACGCGGCGCGGACTTTGCGCCATGATCGCGCGGGCATGCTGAAAATGCGCTTTCGCCTGCTCGACGATCGCGGCGCAAGCCTCGCCGAGCATGGGATTGGCCAGCACGGTCACTGGATCGGTGCTGATGATTCCGCAGTCGCGCAGCACTTCGCGCGGCAGATAAAGCCGTCCCAGCGCCGCGTCCTCATCAAGGTCGCGCAAAATATTGGTGAGCTGCAGCGCCCGGCCTAGATGATCGGCCAGCGCCAGCCCGGCTTTGTGCTCCATGCCGAACACCCGCACCGACAGACGGCCGACCGCACAGGCGACCCGATCGCAGTAAATTTCCAGCGTCGCCCGATCCGGCGCGCGGACGTCGGCGACGACATCCATCTCCATACCATCGACGATGGCGAGGAAATCATCACGCAAGAGATCAAACGTTCGCACCGCCTGTGCCAGTCCGGCGAGCTGCGGCGGCGGCGCGCCGCGATAGAGCGCGTCGATATCGGCGCGCCAGCGCTGCAACTGCCCGCGCCGCACCTCGCGCGGGCCCGGATCGTCGGCGATATCGTCGACCGCACGGCAAAACGAATAGATTTCGAACATCGCCTCACGCTGCGGGCGCGGCAGGATTCGCATGCCGCTGTAAAACGAGCTGCGAGAGGCGCGCTCCGCCGCCTGAGTCGGTCGCTCGCTCACTCACGCACCCCGCGGCTTTCGCGCCGTTGCCGACAAGCGCCTGCTCAGCCGCCGCGAGGCGCCGACGATCGCGCCGACGAGCGTCAGTCCGGCAATGGCAGGCATTTTAAGATGGACCGGATCGCACAGCGGATCGCGCGCCATCAGGACGCGCGTGAGCCGATGCGCCAATGTATTGATGACGGACACTTCCAGGCCGAGGCGCCAGTCCTCGATCAATTTCGAAAAAACGTCGCTCTCGCTGAGCAGGCGTTCGGTGCGGTCGGCAAGTTTGTGCAGACAAGCGAGCAGTGCCGTGGAAGCGCGCGCCTCGCCCAGTGCTTCGACAGTGACTCCCGCGGCGGCGAGAGCATCGAGCGGAACATAGACGCGATCCAGATTGAGATAATCGCTCTTGCAGTCCTGCAGATGATTGATGATCTGCAAAGCGGCGCATAACGCATCATTGGCCGGCCACACGGCCCGGCTCTCGCCGTGCACGTCGCAAACGAAGCGGCCGACCGGCATGGCCGACAGCGAGCAATAGCCGATCAGATCGTCCCAGTCGCGGTAGCGCAACTTGGTGACATCGAGTTTGAACGCAGCGAGCAGATCTTGCGCGTGTTTCGGCGAAAGTTTGCGCGTCGCAAGCTCGCTGCGCAGCCGCACCGCCACCGCATCCTCATCGTTGCGTCCCAGCAAGCCCGCATCCAGACGATCGAGCAGCGCAAGTTTTTGTTCAGCCGGAAGCGTCGCGTGGTCGGCGATATCGTCCGCCGTACGCACGAAATTATAGAAGGCCAGAATCGGCCCGCGACAGCGACGGTGAATGAGCCACGACGCAACCGGGAAATTCTCGTCCCGGTGGCCCTTGCCCGACCGCCAATTCGCCGCGTCATTTGTGCTCGCGTCGTTCATTGCAATTCCGAAACGTTGGCTTGCGCACGGCCCTTCCACATGCCGCCGCGCCCGCGCGCATGCTGATAGGCGGAATCGACCGTAAAGACCATATAGAGCGCTGCAATGGCGGGCAGAGCCAATCCCCACAGCGCCGACAAACCATAGAAACGCAGCGTCGGCCGGAACGCCAAGGCCATCAAGAGCCATGCGAAAAGTCCAAGAAATTGCGCAAGGCCGGAGGCAAAGATCGTTAATGCAACCGGCGCCACATAGGTCAGCGCCAAACCCAAGATGGTGCCTATGAGCAAAAACGGCGAATAGCGAAGCTGCGCATAGGCGGTGCGCGCCACCATGGCGCGGATGTCGGCGACCGACGGATAAGGCCGAATGCTGTGCACGCGTTCGGTCAATCCAATCCAGATCGGGCCTATCGCCTTCAACAATTTCGCCAACGCGCAATCGTCGATCAGCGCTCCGCGGATCGCCGCCATACCACCTGCTTGCCGCAGGGCATCGCGGCGCACCAGCATGCAGCCGCCGGCAGCCGCAGAGGTCGACCGCCGCTGATCGTTCGCCCAGGCGAACGGATAGAGCATCTGAAAGAAGAAGATGAAAGCGGGGATGAACATGCGCTCGGCAAAGCTCTTGCAGTTGAGCTTCACCATCAGCGAGGTAAGAACAAATCCATTCGTCTGCGCCCGGGCGACAAGCTGCGACACCGCATCCGGCCCGTAGACGATGTCGGCATCGGTGAACAGGAGATAGTTCGGTGGTGGCTGCAACTCGTCCGCAAACGCCACGCCTTGCTGCTGCGCCCACAGCTTGCCGGTCCAGTCGGAAGGCAGAACCCTACCGGGCAGCACGGTCAGGCGATCGGATTTGCCGAGTTTGGCCGCCGCCTCGCGCGCGACCTGCGCGGTGGCGTCACGGCTTTGATCGTCGACCACGATCACGCGGAATTCGCCCCTATAGGCCTGCCCGAGCAATGAGACGACGGTTTCCCCCACGGACAAAGCCTCGTCGCGGGCCGGAATGATCGCCGTCACGGAGGGCCATGGGCCGCCCCACGACAGCATTTCGTCATCGCGTTCGGTTGCCTGCCAGAACCTCCCGCGCGCCACGAGGAGATAAAGCCAGATCGCCAGTACCATTGACGCTATGAGGTCGTTGGCCACAGATTGTCCCTTGGTGGCTCACTTTGGGGCAGACGCCGCCACACCGACGGGGCCGCCCGCACCCGGCGGTCCAATCGTTATCCCGTAAATGTAAGATCGAGAATAGAAGCCCAAAGGAGGTCGAACGTTGGGTAGCCTGCGATGAACAGCGAGAACGCCAAAAAAGAGAGCCCTTTTCTAAAGCGTCTCGAAGCCGTAGCGGCCGATACCGAGGCGCTCCTCGGCCGTCTCCTTGCCGCAAAGCCGGAAAAGGACGAACTGAGCCGGCCAGGGCGTCTGATCGATGCGATGCGCTATTCGAGCCTCGGCGGCGGCAAGCGTTTCCGGCCGTTTCTGGTTATCGAAAGTGCGCGCTTGCTCAAGGTTCCGCGCCAACGTGCGCTCATGGCCGGCGCGGCGCTTGAATGCGTGCACTGCTATTCGCTCGTGCACGACGATTTGCCGGCCATGGACAACGATGCGTTGCGGCGCGGACAGCCTACTGTCCACAAGAAATTCGATGAGGCGACCGCGATTCTCGCCGGCGATGGGCTTTTGACGTTTGCCTTCGATATCCTGTCGCGCCCGCGGACCCATCCCGATGCGGCCGTGCGCATCGAGCTCGTCCATGCGCTTGCGCGCGCAGCCGGCGTGGGCGGCATGGCCGGCGGCCAGATGCTCGACCTCGCTGCTGAGGGCCGCTTCACCCAAAGCGGCCCGCAGCGTCTCGGCGAGAGCAAGGTCGCTGTGTTACAGGCCATGAAGACCGGTGCGTTACTGCGTTTTGCCTGCCAGGCTGGCGGCATACTCGCGGGAGCTGGGGCGGCGCAACGCAAAGCTCTCGACCGCTATGGCGCAGCGGTTGGTCAAGCCTTCCAGATTGCCGACGATCTTCTTGACCTCGAAGGCGATACCGCGCTCGTCGGCAAGCAGACAGGCAAAGACGCGGCAGCGGGCAAAGCCACAATGGTCGGCGCACTTGGCGAAGCGGGCGCCAAAATGCGCTTGACGCAGCTCGTCGCGGAGGCCGAGAGCGCCCTGGCACCGTTCGGTCGGGCAGCCGCGATCCTCATTGAAGGCGCAAGATTTGTCGCCGAGCGGCACGCTTGAGGCAAGTAGTGAAACGTGTCGGCGGCGTGACACTTCACAGCCTTAAGGCGAATTGCCCTGGCCTAGCCGTCTTTCTAGGCTCGGCGCTCCATCGCACCTACGGATAGGTGGTCAATGCAAGCTTACACCGATTGAAGTTGGCACCGGACGGTCCTATTTGCGAACCGACCGATTCACGCTGTCGTTACACCTTCAACCAGGAACGAAACGGGACCCTCTCCCGAACTTTTTGCCGATTTCGGGGCACCTAGTCGTAATGAACATGCATGCAAGTCGGGTTATCTCTGCGGCCTTCGTCTTGCCATTCGCGCTCGTCTTTGCGGCATCGCTGACGCCATCGCTGCCGGCACAGGCACGGAGGGCAAGCCTACCAGCCGTACCGCATCCGCGCGCCGTCGTTCGCCGTCAGGCTGAGACCCCGAGCCCGGCGCCGCCGGTGCAGCCGAAGCCGTTGCCGCCACGAACACCCTTCACGGCCGCCGAAGATGCCGCCGCCAGTATCCCCGGCATGCCCGATGCGCGATTCTGGGCGGATTCGACTGCGGATTTCAATAATGCACTGCCATCAAAGCCGGGCGCTTGGCTCGTCCTCTCCAGCGGCGGTGAGGATGGAGCGTTCGGGGCCGGGCTGCTCAATGGACTCACCGCGGCCGGCAAGCGGCCCGATTATTCGGTCGTTACCGGCGTGAGCACCGGCGCGCTGATCGCGCCGTTTGCTTTCGCCGGCTCGCGCTACAACGACGCGCTGCGCGACGCCTTCACCACGATCACTTCGGCGGATATTTTCGAAATCGGCGCCACGCCCGAAAGCTTCGTCGACACTTGGCCGCTTAAGGATCTGATCGCCAAGGAAATCACGCCGGCCTTGATCGCCGACATCGCTGCTCAATATCGCGCGGGGCGGCGCCTGTTCATCATAACCACCGACCTCGATGCCGAACGCTCCGTCGTCTGGAACATGGGCGCGATCGCCGCCCATGGCGGCAAAGAGGCCGCAGACCTGTTTCGCAACATACTGTTGGCATCGAGTAGCATTCCCGGCGCATTTCCGCCGGTGCTGATCGACGTCGACAGCAACGGCAAGCATTTTGCCGAGATGCACGTCGATGGCGGGGTCGGCGGTCAATTCTTTGTCGCGCCTGCCGCGCTGATGGCTGCTTCGGCCGATTACCGGTTACCGGCGACACAGCTTGATGTCATTATCGATACGGGATTGCAGCCGGACTTCCAGGTGGTGGAGCGCTCGACGCAGGCAATCCTCACCCGAACGGTCGGCATGGCGGTGAAAGTCGATACCCGTCTCATGCTCGATCGCGCTTACCTCTTCGCCAAGCGCAGCGGCATAGGCTTCAACGTTGCCAGCATTCCGCCAAGCTTCAACGCACCGAGCCACGGCGCGTTCGATCCAGGCTACATGAAGGCCCTCTTCCAAGCCGGCTACGACTTGGGCAAGAGTGCGTCACCCTTTAGCGCCGTACCTCCCGCATACCCGGAAGCGCCAGCGCCGCGTTCGCAGAATCCTGAGAAAACTGGAGCTAACTAATGAAAGCGATTTTCGGAGCAATCTTCGCCGCAGCGATGGCCACGTTGCTCGTGGCGAGCGCGCCCCAGCCGTCGGCCGCGGCACCGCGTCCCAACGTGGCCTTTGACGGAATATGGAGTGTGGAGATCATCACCGATTTCGGCGATTGCAACCGCGGCTACCGCTACCCCTTGCGCGTCTGGCAAGGCCGCGTGATCAAGGCCGACGATGATCCCAACTACAATGTGGCCGGAATAGTCGCGCGCAACGGCGCTATCGGCGTCACCATTGCCAGCGGCGACAAGACGGCAACCGGCACCGGCCGGCTGCAGGGCAATGTTGGCGCCGGCGTCTGGCGCACTTCCACCGGAGAATGCTCCGGCCGCTGGACCGCGCAGCGCCGGGAGTAACGCTTTCATTCAGTCTTGATTAACCGGTCTTGCGCGCCGCGACGTTGGCGTTCCACCACGGGCAGATGTCGCTCGCGCGCAGGTAATTGCCGTCCATGACGTTGATCGGGACGCGTCCGCCGGCTTCGGCGACGCCGACGCGCAAGCTGCGCGCCTCTTCGCGGGCTTCCGGCGTCAGCCACATGCGGTCGTGGCCCCACAGACTCGGGCCTTCGGTGCGCTCATGCGGCGTCCAGTTTTCCGTATCGATGGTGCGGCCGCCCCAGCCGTATTCGACCAAGAATTGCGACGGCGACCAGGAATAGAACGAGGTGACGTGATCGTTGACGTGCCGGCCCAACGTGGTGCCGATCATCTCCGGCTTGCGCAAGGCGAGATCGTAGGCCTGTCCGACATCGTCGAGATAGCATAGCTCGACCATCAGATGATGGATGCCGTTCTTGCCGGTATCGATGAAGGCGAGACTGTGGTGGCGTCCGTTGAGATGAAAGAAATAAGCCTTGAACGGCTTGAGAATATAGTCGGTCGGCTTGAAGTTCAGGATTTCCGTATAAAACGGAATCACATCGTCGAGCCGTTCGGCGGTGAGCACCGCATGGCCCATGCCAAGCGGGCCGGTGCGGAAGCCGGAGATCGAACGGCCGGGCTTGAATGCATCGGTCGCAGTCTCGGCGCCGTGAAAAGCTTCGAGCCGGTTGCCGACCGGATCGGAGAACACGATCAGATCCCTGACCCTACGCTCCTCGGCCAGCACCCGCGAGCCACGCGCGACCTTGACGCCGTTCTTCTCCAGATGGGCGGCGAGCGTGTCGAGCGCGGCGGCATCGGCGACTTCCCAGCCGTAGAATGAAGGCCCTTCGGCCTCGCCGGTGTGGACGATCACGCGCTGCTTGCGGTCATCCATGCGCAAAGCGAGCGTACCGCGGCTTTTATCCACAAGCTGCATACCGAGAAAGCGGGTGCCGTACGCCGCCCAATCATCGAGAGTCTTGGTGCGGATGCCGACATAGCCCAACGCGTTGAGGTTCATCGCGGCTCTCCTGCCAAACCCGGTCTTAATCCTTATCACATTGAAGGTAATGCGTAAATTTAGGGATTCAACGCGACTTCTCGATATTGCGAGTACTCATTCAAAGCCCATAAATTTGCAGAAATCCGTAAGCTTCGCGCGCGGCGAGCGGAACGAGTTGGCTGGATGGGTGTGATCGCCGTAGCCGATAGCGAGCGCGCAGAACAGCATCTGCTCCGGCGGCATACTAACGAAGTCGCGCACGATGCGGTGCATGCGCGCCCAGGATTCCTGCGGGCAGGTATCGAGACCGTAGCCGCGAGCGAGAAACATGAGCGTGTGAATATAGCCGCCGAGATCGGCCCACTGGCCCGGCCCTAGCTTCCGGTCGATGGCGATGAACAGCGCCATAGGCGCGTTGAAGAATTCGAAGTTGCGCTTGTATTGCGCGAGCCGGCCCGCCGCATCGTCGCGACCGACGCCGAGCGCGCCGTAAAGTTGGACGCCGTGCGCCTCGCGGCGGCCCTTATAAGGCTCCCACATCGTTTTCGGGTAGATCGGGTATTCGGCATCGTCGTGGCGCGGGTCGTGATCGGCGATGTGAGCGGCGACGCGCTGCTTGAGATCGGCGAGCGGCGCGCCGGTCAGCGCATAGACCTGCCACGATTGCAGGTTGCCGCCCGACGCCGCGCGCGCCGCCCGGCCGATGAGATCGCGCACGATTGCCGGATCGACCGGCTTGTCGAGAAACCACCGGCAGGCGATGCGGGAATCGGCGGCTTCGAAGACGTCCATGAGATACAGAGCCCGATTGGTACGCTGAGGCAATTATTCGGTGTCGTCCGGCAAATTCGGTCCGGCGAGCCGCGGCGCGGGTGGCGCCAACGCCTCCGAATCTGCGGTCGCCGGCAGCGCGTCCGGCGCGGCATTGTGAATGCGATAAAGTTGCGGCGCGGCACGATTAATGTGCAATTGGAAAATATCGGGCCGATTGTAGTGGCCGGCGAAATCGTGGCGCAGCTTTGTGAGAATCCCGAGCTCCAGGTCGCAATCGGCGTAGAGGATGCCCTCCTCAGGGCCCATCGGGCCCGCAAGAATGCGCGAATTGGGTGCGACGATCACACTGCCGCCACAGCAATCCGGATTATGCAGGAATTTCTCGGCCTCCAGCCCGGCCGCCAGCATCTCGATCATGTGTTTGTCGACGGTGCCGCAGGCCGAGACGACGAACGCCTTGCTCATCTGCGCAAACGCCTGCGAATCCACGGCGACGCGGTTGCGCATCGGATCGCCGCTGGTCGGAAAGTGATTGGGCCAGCTCATGACATGAATGCGGGTGCCCTCGGCGGTCAACGCGAAGATTGCGAGCGGATTGGAATTCTCTCCGCAAATGAGCCCGCTCATCGGTCCAAAACTGGTCTGAAACGCGCCGAACGTATCGCCATAACCGCCGGTATGAACGAGCCGCTCGCCGACTGTGGGCATGATTTTCTGGTGCTTGCCGATCAAAGCGCCGTCGGGACCGATATAGAGCTGCGTATTGAACAAGGTGCCGATCGTGTTCGGCAGCTTCTCGCAGACGCCCATGACAACGTACGCCGCGGCGTCGCGCGCCGCTGCGCACAAAGCCGCGGTTTCTGCGCCGGGAATTTCCACCGCGTTCTTGAACAGTTCGACTGAGAGCCGGTTTGCCACCGCGCCGGTCGCTACGTGGTGGTGGTACCAAACCGGGTGCGCCGGAATGAATCCTTCGGGGAAGCCGATGACACGGGCGCCGTTGCGCCCCGCTTCGCGAATGAGGCGACAGGCCTTATCGGTCGAACCGGCGCGGTCGAGAAACACCGACGCGGCCTGCACTGCCGCCACCTTCACCGTCTCGTATCTGTCTCCCATCGTCGCCTCGGCTTTACGCTGAATCAATACGCCGTCTTGTTGATCTCGCCCGAGCCGGTAACGTACCAGCGCTCACTGGCAAACGGCTTGCCGGCGAGCCGGTCGGCGAGCCAGTCAGCGACCAGGATGGGCGGGAACGGGCCGAGATTGGCGGCCGGAACGTTGCCGACCGAGTGGCGCGATTCCTGATAGACCACCATCTGCTTCGGTCCCTTGAGCGCCGCCATCAGGCGTTCGGAATGTTCGAGCGGGCTCAGCTCCTCCGCTTCGCCCGCCACACACAGATAAGGCACGCGAATTTTCTCGGCGTGACCTTCCCAGGTGATCGTTTTGCGGAATTCGTCGAATTCGTCCTCATCAGTAATGCCCGACATGTACATGAAGCGTTTCTTGAAGGTCGGCGACGCCTCTTGAAAGATGGTGTGACAGCCGGGCTCGTGGCACACCGACATGACCGCGCACGCCTTGACGCGCGGCTCGTTTGCCGTGAGCACCGTGCCGAACAGCGAACCGAAACTCGTACCGGAGACCCCGATGCGCGCTGCATCGAGCTCGCTGCGCGCCGCGATCCAATCCACTAGAGCAGGCCCGGCCGCCATCCAGTTCGCCATGGAAAAATGAAGCCCGATCATCGGCGCCTCGTATTGGCCGGGCCCATCGATCGCCAGCACCGCCATGCCGCGGTTGAGAAACTTATCGCCGTAGAGCGCGACCTGGATTTCCTTGTAGCTGTCCATGCCCGGCACGGAGATCACCACCGGTAGCTTGCTACCGGAATAATGCGGCGGCAGGTGCAGCCAGGCGGGAATCGCCTTATCCTTGAACGGCACCCATACTGCTTCGACGTGATGATCGGCGAGCGCCGCATACTTGGCGTAGCACTCGCGCTTCTTGTTGTTGTAGGTGATGTTGATCTCGTCGTTCTCGTCGTACGGCCATTGCGCGGCGCCCCAATGCACTGCCGCCATAAAGAAATTATCGCGCGCAGAGACCTTATGATCAGCCTGCACGGCGGCATTGGCCTTGGCTTCGCGGCGCCGGGCGACGGCGGCGAACGCCGGGCCGATGTCGGCCATCTTCTTCACCCGCTCGCGGATGCCGGCGAAATCGGCGTTGGCCTCGATGCCGCACGGCGCATGGATGTAGAGCGAGCGCGGCTGGTCCCAATCGATGCCGTTGGCACGAATGACGTTGTCGATGAGCCAGCGCTGGGCGTCGAAGCGGCGCACGCGCGGCGCGCCGCGGTGATCGCGAACAGGCGGAAATCCTTGGCTCGGCCGGTTCATGGCATCCTCCAATGGTGCGGCGGCGGCCGCAAGAACGGCCGCCGCTGTCCCGGAGGTCCATTATCGGCGAGACGGATCGGGGTTTGTCAACGATGCGTCCGCGCACCGCCGGCGGGTGTCAGAGCCACGCGCGATCGAGGCCGCGTTCCGCCATCAGTTCGGCAATACGCTTGCGGGCATAGAACGCCCGGGTTTTCACCGTGCTCGGTGGTACGCCGATGACTTCGGCGACTTCGTCGATCGATTGCTCGTGATAGTAGACCAGGTCGACCACTTGGCGATGCGCGATCGACAGTTGCTGCAGGCACTGCTGGAGCAGCGCGCTACGCTCGGCTTTCTGCACGGAAATTTCGGGATCGTCAGCGGGATCCTCGATCGCTTCGCAGGCGTCATCATCGAGTTCGTCGAGTGGACGCCGCCGCAGCGCCGCCAGCGCCTTGTAGCGCGCGATTGCCAAAATCCAGGTCGATACTTGCGAGCGCGCCTCGAAGCGGCCGGCGTGACGCCAAACGTCGACGAAGACTTCGTTCAGCAAATCCTCTGCCGTGGCATCGTTGCCGACGATGCGCACCAGAAAGCGGAACACGCGCACGTTGTGCCGCGCGAACAGAACACGCATCGCATCCTTGTCGTCGTTGGCGATCAATCCGATGAGTGTTTCATCCGAAGTGACTTTAGCCGACGACGACCGGCTTAATGCAGCCCTGGAAGCTGTCTGAATGTATTGCATGACGACTCCCCCTTTATTGCGGGGGAACCTAGAATTTCTTCATCGGGCGGCTCCATTCTACGTTGGGAAGCGTTTGCTATCGGAAATGAGGAGAGAGCCTATACGTGCGTATAGGCGACGTCCGGCGCGACGAGGCGCCCGCGAACAATGCTTCTGGAGAAGAACGACGTGCCGCGGCGGCCGCAGTTCACTGCTTGGCGGGCCGGCCGTGAAGCGCCTTGTCGAGGCACTCGATAAGGCTTTCATCGCTGAACGGCTTGCGCAGGAAACCGAATGCCCCGGCGTCCATGACCCGTGCGCGGACCCGCTCCTCGAAGTACGCGGTCACAAAGATTACCGGTATTTCGTGACCTTCCGCGATCAAGTGCTCCTGCAAGTCAGCTCCGCTCATGCCCGGCATATGCAGGTCGGTAATCACGCAGGAAGAGTCGCGAACGCGATCCGAATGCAGGTATTCCTCCGCAGAGGAAAAGGCCTGGACGGAATAACCGAGCGAGCGGACGAGGCTCTGTGTTGCTTCGCGTACGGACGGGTCATCGTCGATGATTGAGATCACGTGAGCTTTTGCCAATTGCCAAGTCCCGAAGCAACGCGATTTAGTGCACAGAGACCGCCGCCGCCACTGTACATGGACAAGCTTCATGTATCGGTTTGGGGTACGGAACTATACTTCAGTATAGTTGCGCGCAGAGTCAAGGCGTCGGGCGGCGGCGGACGCCCAACGCATCCGCCATGCGAACGAGATCGGCGAGCGATTTCGCCCCCATTTTTCGCATGACGTTGCCGCGGTGAACCTTGACCGTGATTTCGCTCACGCCGAGCTCTCCGGCAATCTGCTTGTTCATCAGGCCGGCCGTGACCAAGCTCATGACCTCCTGCTCGCGCGAGGTCAGCGTGTCGAGGGTCGCCTTCAGCCTGGCGACATCGGTCGCGCTTTTGCGACGGTTGCGATCCCGTTCGAGACCCTGCTGTACCGCATCCAGCATGTCCTGATCGCGGAACGGTTTGGGCAAAAATTCCACGGCTCCGGCCTTCATAGCCCGCACGGTCATCGGGATGTCGCCGTGGCCGGTCATGAAAACGATAGGTATGTCGACATTGGCTTCGGCCAATTCGGCCTGAAAATCGAGTCCGCTTAGTCCCGGCAAACGCACATCGAGCACCAGGCATGTGGGTCCGTCCGGCAACTTGGCCGCCAAGAACTCGGGCGCCGAGGCGAACGCCTTCACCTGCAAGCCGACCGATCGAAACAGGCTTGCCAGCGCCTCACGCAAGGCGGCGTCATCGTCGATCACGAATACCGTCTCATGCTGCTCGGCTTGTGCGCTCATCGGCTTGCCTTCGAGGACCGTCCCGTCGGCAAAACAACCCGGAAAATCGCGCCGCGCGGCTGCGCCGGAGATGCCGAAAGCTGGCCGCCATGGCGCTCGACGATCATGCGGGAAAGCGCCAAGCCCAATCCCATCCCGTGAGACTTCGTGGTGATGAACGCGTCGAATATGTTCGCCGCCTGCTTTGGATCGATCCCTGGTCCTGAATCCTCGACCGCCACGATCACCTTATTTTCGCCGTGAGACAGAGTACTCACCTTCAGCACCTGCGGACTCTCTTCGTCCGCATGCATTGCCTCGATTGCGTTGCGGACCAGGTTGACGAGGACCTCCTGTAACTGACCTTTGTGGCCCATGATCGGCGGTAAATCCGCCGACAAGTCGAGGCTGGCCGAAATCCCATGATCCTCCAACTCGCCGTGCAGGCCGCTCATCGCGCCACGAACCAGATCATTCACATCGATTGTCTCGTGTCCCTGATCGGCTTTGCCGAATAAGGCCCGGATGTTGTCAAAGACCTCACTGGCGCGGTGGCTCTCGCTGACCATTCGGTTCAACGCCGCTCTCACCTCTTCCAGATTGGGCGGGGTATGTCCGAGAAAGCGGAGCGCCGCGCCTCCGTTCGACGCAATGCTTGCGAGCGGCTGCCGCACCTCATGAGAAATCGACGCCGCCATGGCCTCCAGGTTCATCAGCTTGTTATTTCGCTCGCGTTGCAGCTCCGCCACCGAGCGTCCGAGTGCGTCGGTGCGTTGGCGGAGTTCAGTCAAAAGGCGCGTGTTCTCGATGGCGATGACCGCCTGGTCGGCAAAATTCTGCGCCAGTTCGATCTGCCTGTCGGTGAAGGGACGAACCGTAGAGCGCATCAGTACGATCACGCCGATCGGCTCGCCTTCACGCAGAAGCGGAACACCAAGGCACGTGCGATAACCGAGCTTTTGTTGCGCACCCTGCAGCGTGTATTCTGGATCGGCCAGGACATCGGCGACCTGGACCGGCTTCCTCTCCATTGCCGTTCGCCCCATGACGCTGCCGCGGTCCGGCTCGAACAGCACGGTTGCCGCTACTTCGGTGTGGCTGGCCGGGCCGCCGTAAGTCGCAAACGAGCGGAAATTTGCGCGCTTTGGATGAAGAGCGCCGAGGTCGGCGCCGCACAGTCGAACGACCAGTTCAAGCAGAGTGTCGAGCACCGACTGGAGGTCGAACGTTGAACGGCTAACGATCTTAAGCACGTCGGCAGCGGCGCTCTGCTGCTGCAGCGTTTCCCTCAATTCGTGCAGCAGCCGCGCATTTTCGATGGCAACGACGGCCTGGGCCGCAAAGCTCTGCACGATTTCGATCTGTTTGTCGGTGAATGGCCGAACTTCATTACGGCCGAGTGAGATCGAGCCGACCAGCTCATCCTCCTTCCACATCGGCACCGCCAAGGTCGTCCTTATGCCGAGTTCGACGGCGGCAACCGTCGGCGGATTGCCTTCAAGATAAGATCGGTCCACGGCCAAATCGGCGATATGAACCGGAGCCCTGCTCGCCAGCATGCGGCCGCTGGCGGAGTGCTGATGCGGACGGTACGGCGACCGCTTACGCAGCTCGACGAAGGCCGGCGGCATGTTGTGCGTAGCGATGAGATTCAGGGCAGCACCATCCCAGCGATTGATGACGCCATTATGCGCGTTGCACAGCCGCGCCGCACTCGCCAACAAGCTCTCAAAGACCGGCTGCAGATCGCCGGACGAACCGCCGATCAGCCGCAGGACTTCCGACGTGGCAACCTGCTGCTCCGCAACTTCGTCCAGTTCGCGCCTGAGCCGCGCGACTTCGCCTTGACGCCCGGCAGCGGGCGAAGCGCGCCGGCGCAACGCAGTTCGCGGAGTGCGGCGCATCCGCGTCAGCGTTTTGCGACGCCGCGCTTTGACCGATGTGCCGCCTGCCTTGGAGCGCCGTCTCATGGCCCCGCCCCCGGCGCAAGATGAACCCGTCAAGCAAAGATAACACACCTGCGCCCGGGAGGGCAGGTGAACATCTACACCGATCGCAGCCACGCCGTTGCGGGCGCCGCGCGAAGCTGCGGCGCGAGCATTGACAAGTCGATTGCAGCCGCCATCCTGGCAGCCTCCCGGAGGGACCGATGCAGCAGCACAGCAATGTTAAAGCCGCAATCGCCTACGACGATTTGCGCGAATGGCTCGCCGCCGCCGATGCGCTCGGCGAAGTGCGCAAGGTCGACGGCGCCAGTTGGCAGGAGGACATCGGGCTCGCCGCTGAGGCGATTTTGCGCGACGAGAACGGCCCTTGCGTCGTATTCGACGACATTCCCGGCTGCCCGAAGGGCTTTCGCGTACTGCTCAATATGTTCGCCGGCACGCGCCGCAACATGACGCTCGGTTTTCCCGATCACCTCAACAAATGGGAATTGAGCGACGCCTATCGCGAGGCCTATCTGGTCGAACCGAAGATCATCCCGCACGAAATCGTTGATGACGGGCCGGTGCTGGAGAACGTGCTGACCGGCGATGACATCGATGTCACCAAATTCCCGGCGCCGATTTGGCACGAGAAGGATGGCGGTCGCTATATCGGCACCGGTACCTACAGCATCACCCGCGACCCGGAGGAAAATTGGCTCAACGCCGGCGCCTATCGCGCCCAGGTGCATGACAAGAGCACAGTCGGCATCGTCACGGCGCGCGGTCATCACGGCTACATCCATCGCGAAAAATACTGGGCGCGCGGCGAAGCAATGCCGGTGGCCATGGTTTTGGGTGGCGATCCGCTGGCGTTCTTCTATGGCGGCGTCGAGGCCCCCTACGGCACTTTCGAACTCGACATTGTCGGCGGCATGCGCGGCCGGCCGACCAAGATGGTGCGCGGCAAGGTCACCGGCCTGCCCTTCCCCGCCAATGCCGAGATCGTGCTCGAAGGATACGTAGCGCCCAACAAGTTTCACGACGAAGGTCCGTTCGGCGAGTGGACCGGCCATTATGCCGGCGGTCGGCGGCCGGTCGCGGTGCTCGACATCAAGGTGATCTATCATCGCAACGATCCGATCCTGCTCGGCGTGCCGCCGATGGGCGGCGGGCCGGACGAGATGGCGCGTTACCGCGCGGTGATGCGCTCGGCGATGATCAAGCAGAACATGACCAATGCCGGCGTGCCCGGCATCAAGCAGGTGTGGTGTCACGAAGTCGCCGGCGCACGCATGCTGCATGCGATTTCGATCACACAGCGCTATCCCGGCCACGCCGTGCAAGCTGCCCATATCGGCGCCCAATGCGGCGCTTCGGCCTACGCCTCCAAATACATCGTGGTCTGCGACGACGATATCGACGTGACCAATCTCGAGCAGATGCTGTGGGCGATGATCACGCGCACGGATCCGAAGGAATCGATTCAGTTCATCACCGGTTCCTGGGATTCCAGCGCCGACCCGGCCCTGCCGCCAGAGCGCCGCGCCGCCGGTAATTTCACCCACTCCGTTGCGCTTATTAATGCCTGCAAGCCATGGCACTGGCGCGACAAGTTCCCGCCCACCAACACGCCGAGCCCGGAAGTCGCGCGCAAGGCCAAGGAAAAATTCGGCTGGCTGCTGAATGGAAAGAAGTGAATTGACGAAATGAAAATCGCCGTCCCGGATAAAATATCGCCATCATATTTCGTAGCCGAAGCCGCGGTTGAACTCGGCTTTTTCAAAGCCGAAGGGCTCGATGTCTCGCTCGAATTGGTCTACCCGGTCGACAAGGCCTATGCGACTTTGCGCGACGGCGCGATCGACTTCGTCGGCGGCGCGGCGCACGCGGTGCCTTCCGCGTTTCCCGCATTCAAGGGCGCGAAGCTGATCGCCGCGCAGTCGCAGGGCATGTACTGGTTCCTGGTGATGCGCGCCGATTTCGGCGCCAGACGCGGCGACCTTGAGGTGGTTAAGGGCCGTACCATCGGCGCGGCGCCATGGGTCAATACCGGTTTGCGCGGACTATTACTCGCGGCGGGCATTGATCCCGGGCGCGACAAGGTCAACATCGCGCCGGTGCCGGGCGCGCTCGACACGGTGCCCAATTTCGGCGTCATGGCGGCGCGGGCGCTGCAAGCGGGCAAGCTCGATGGCTTTTGGGCTAACGGCATGGGCGCCGAGGTCGCGGTGCGCGGCGGCTACGGCACGGTGATTGCCGACGTGCGCCGCGGCGACGGCCCAAAAGCGTGTTTCAACTACACCGCGCCGACCATCGCCACGACCGACGCGCTGATCGCCCGTTCACCCGAGACTGTTGCCGCCGCCGTGCGCGCCATCGTCAAGACGCAGGCCGCGCTCAAGGCCAATGTCTCCCGCGCCGCCGAAGTCGGTAGGAAATTGTTTCCACCCGAGGAAGCCGCGCTGATCGCTGAGCTGATCCGCCGCGACCTGCCCTATTACGGCGCCACGCTGTCGCGCGACTTCATCGCCGGCATGACCGCCTTCTTGCGCACGCAGGGCATTCTCGAAGGCGAAGTGGCTTACGAGAACATTGTCGCCACGCAGTTCAGTCATCTTTGGAATGAATGACTTTCGCGCGGCGCGGCACGAAGTGGCGCGCTGCAGACGTAAGATCCTTACTCTCCGAAGAAAATGGAAAGACCTTCGCCGCTTAGTGACGATGCAGCTTTTTTCGAATCCGCCGCGCCAAGGCTATCGTCGCATAGCGCAGTGTCTCCAGACGTTGGGCGCGCATGAAGGGCGCCTGCGGGCGCACAGCGATCAAAAGATCATGGAGCGGCAAACGCTCGCTCCATGTACGATTCATCACCGCATGGTCGGCGACGGCGCAAGAATCGGAATGCGCGATGGCGACGTCCGCCGCGAGTTGCTCTGCCACCAGCGCAGTAAGCATCACGCCCGGCGCATAGCGCGCCTGTCCCTCGTCGTAGGCGATCTTCCAGAACCAGGCGCCATCGCCGCTGCGCAGCGTGATTGCGGCGGCGATCGGCCGGCCATCCAGTAGGATACGGTCGAGCGCGATTTTATGCTCGACAGCCAGCGCAGCAACCGCCGTCTTCACGAAGTCGCCGACGTCGTCGTCACAGGCCGCGGCGGTACCGGCCTCCCCTTTCCAGCCGCTCGCCTCGAGTTCCAGGAAATCGTCGATGGCGGAATCGATATCGGCGGGATCGGTCGCGGTGGTGTACAGGACGGCGCCGGCTTCGCACAGGCGACGCACCGTGCGGCGCAGCTCCCGGTACTTGCGCGGTCCGAGCGCACGCTCGACGTAAGCCGAGCGCTCGCCCTTTGCGGCGAGCAGTGCGCGTTCGTGCCGGTTGAATTCGGCCGCTTGCATCTGCCCGCGCCACAAAACAGCTTGCAGAGCAGCCGCGAACGCACCTTCCGCCGGCAGAAACGGTATTTGCAGCAATCCGGGAAGCTGTGTGTCACTCGCGAGATGGGCGAGCCACGCGGCGATCACCGGCTCGGCCGCCTCGCGCTCGACCAGCGGAACGCCGAGCGGAGCGAAGGCATGCGTCCATCCGACAAGCACCGGCAGCTTGAGCCCGTACCGCCGCGACTCGATGCGCGCCGGAAAGAAGCCAAGGAGCCGGCGCGGCGCCGTACCCGACCAGACCAGCACCGCGCCGACATCGCGTCCGAAAATCGATGCGGCGGCAAGCGCAAAGGCCGGCTCGTAGAACACGTTGGGCGCCAGCGCGCGGGCGGCAAGTTCGCGCCACTCATTCGACACCGCGTCAAGCCGCGACAGCTCGCGCCACTCGACGGCAAACGAATCGACCGCATAGCGACCGGCGACTGCGGCGCGGCGCACGCTGGCGATCACCGCGGCCGTGTCGATCACCGCGGCCGTGTCGAAGGAAAACGGCGCGTGCTCGGTCGGCGCTTTGACCGTCATGAGCCCGCCTCAGCAACCTTTAGGTCCGCCGAAAATAAAGCAGTGCAGCCCGAGGCGGAATCTGGCGATCAGGAACAGACTGACCGACTCGCTGACGAGCGTGATGGCATTGGCGATTGCTGCGCCGGCGATGCCGAAGCGAGGGACCAGCAAAAAGCACAACGCAACATCAAGCGCGAACGAACCGCCGTAGACGAGTGCGCAGCTGCGCCGTTCGCCAAGCATATTGAGCAACCGCTCAACGGGCCCGACAGAAGCACGCGCCAACAGGCCGATGGCGAGAATGAACATCAGATAGTAGCCGGAGACGAAATCGTGACCGAACATCCATAACAGCGGCTTGCCCACAGCGAGCAACACCAAGACCGCTCCGAGCGACGGCCAGAACGTCATGCGCACCGCGATGGCGAGAAAATCGGCGAGCCGCTTGCGGTCGCCGGTGACATGGTATTCGGCGAATTTGTGCGCTAGCGTCTGCGCCACCGAGAAATAGATGAAGGCGACCAGCGCCATCGTCTTCGAGGCGGCGTAATAGACGCCGACCTCGTCGGGCGGGCGGAAAATCTGCAGCACCAGCACGTCCGCATAGGTGAGCAGGAGAAAGAACGCTTCGACCACGAAGATCGGCGTCGAGGTCGACAGCCACGAGCGCACCGCATAGGCCTTAGGGCCGGGCTCGACCACCCTTGTCAGCCGGCGCTCGAGCACCGCCCATTGGCCGAGGGTGACGGCCCACCACGCGGCCGCTGCGGTCAGCGTCGCGGTTGCGGCGTTCATCGGCAGACCGACCACGAAGGCGACGCCGAGCAAGGCGAGCAGCAGGATCTGGCGCAGCACGTAAGTCGGGCTCAGGCCGAGATTCACCCAGCCGTAGGACCGCGCGATGCCGCTCTGGACTTGACCGAGCCCGCAGATCGGCAGCACGGCGCAGGCAATGTAAAGCGGCCACACGCT
>JASHRW010000072.1 GCA_030037065.1 Xanthobacteraceae bacterium | reverse complement strand
TGCGGCTTGATCACCTTGTTCTGGTCGAGCAGCGTCAGCCGGCCCGAGGATTCGAGCACGCGCTGGATGACGAACATCACGTCGGGTCGGCCGGCGTCGTACTCGTCGAAGCACAGCGCGACGTTGTTCTGCAGCGCCCACGGCAAAATCCCGTCGCGAAATTCGGTGACCTGCATACCCTCGCGGATGACGATGGCGTCCTTGCCGATCAGATCGACGCGGCTGATATGGCTGTCGAGATTGACGCGTACGCACGGCCAGTTGAGCCGCGCCGCCACCTGCTCGATATGGGTCGACTTGCCGGTGCCGTGATAGCCGGTGACGATAACGCGGCGGTTGCGGGAGAAGCCGGCGAGGATGGCGAGCGTGGTCGGCTTATCGAACCGGTAATCGGGATCGACGTCCGGCACGTGCTCGTCCGGCTCCGAATAGGCCGGCACCTCCAGGTCGCTGTCGATGCCGAACACCTGGCGGATCGACACTTTCATATCCGGCAAGCCGGATTCCGTTTCTGTCGCGAGAGTCATTGCTCCTCCGTGACCTCGGGACTGTCCGAGGCGCGAATCGGCTGTTACCGGCGGTCGGATGTCACGATACGTCTAGCAGAAAGCCGCAGGGCCGCGAAAGCCACCTACAGGTCAGCAGAAACCCGCCGACTTCAGGTAATTATAGGCCTGGATGATCTCCCGCAGCCGATCCTCCGAGCCGCGGTCGCCGCCATTGGCATCGGGATGATGCCGCTTCACCAAAGCCTTGAATCTGGACTTGATATCGGCCCGCTTGGCGTCGGCTTCAAGCCCGAGCACGTCGAGCGCACGCCGCTGTGCGTTGAGAATCTTGCGTCCCTCAGGTGCCGGACGCGCATGGCGGTGGGTGTTCGCAGCGGCCTCGCCGAACAGGCTGAACGGGTCCTCGGCCGCCCAGCCTGAGACGCGGAAATCGGCGCGAGAGGCGGCTGCGCGTTTGCCACCGAGCGAGCCCATTTTCCAGGTCGGACGGTGGCCGGTCACATCCTCCTTCTGATACTTGGCGATGGCGTCGTCGCTCATGCCGGCGAAGAAATTGTAGGAATTGTTGTATTCGCGCACGTGCTCGAGACAGAACCGCCAATATTCGGCGGCGCGCAGCCGGCCTTTCGGCGCGCGGTGGGTCGCCGCCTCGCCGCAGCCCGGCCATTGGCAGCCGGGCAGCTCGGTACGCAGCCTGCGGTCCCGATTGGGCTTGACCCGGATGCGGTCAAAGAACGGCGAGTTGGTGCTCATCGGCTCCGATTATGCGGGCACGGCAGTGACGCGTTCAAGACTTGACACCGAGAGATTTCCCGCGTCGCGCCCATTGACCCTTGCGTCAAGCCGCCGCTAATGCTGCCGGCCATGCAAACGCGCGATCTCATCACCGAAAAATTACGCAAGGCTTTCGCTCCGGAGAGCCTGCGCGTCGAGGATGAATCGCACTTGCACGAAGGCCACGCTGGACATCGCCCCGGCGGACAAACCCATTACCGCCTCTATATCGTGGCGAAAGCGTTCCGCGGGAAGAGCCGGCTCGATCGCCACCGCATGATAAATGCGGCACTCGAGAGCGAGCTTGCCGGCGGCGTGCACGCGCTCGCCATTCACGCCGCAGCGCCGGGGGAGGGGATGTAGCCGCGCTCAGTATACCCCCGCGCAGACGTCGATCGGCGGCGTCGAATCGGGATAGCCGGCAAGGCGCATCTCGTCGCGGCTCAGCGTGGTCAGTCCACGCAGCCGTTTGACGCAGACCTCGATCAAAAGATCCTTTGCCGACATAGTTGCGAAGTGGACATCCCAGACGCGCGCCACTTGGTCGCCTGATGCCGTGACCACACGCGAACCATCCGGACTAAAGGCTCCTGTCCTCATAGATGTTCCGTTTCCGTGCAAGACCGCAATCTCTCTTCCCGTCACGGCACTCCAAATGCGGGCGGTAGCGTCAGATGAAGTCGTGATAACCCGCGAGCCGTCCGGGCTGAAATCGGCAGAATTAGCCGGCTTTTCATGACCGCGAAGGTCGGTCACTTCCTTGCCAGTTTTACTATTCCAGATGCGGCCAACTCCGTCGCCTCCAGCGGTGACGATGCGGAAGCCGTCACGGCTGAATGCAGCCGTCTCTGCGTAGCGCGGGGGGCCGGGTAATTTCGCGATCAAAGCTCCTGTCGCAGCTTGCCAGATGCGTACCGCGTTGTCGGCGGTGAGGATGCGGGTTCCGTCTGGACTAAATTCAGCGGAATCCACTCCGTTATCGTGGCCGCGCAGAACCAGCAGCTGTTGGCCGGTGCGTGAATCCCAAACGCGGGCGGTTTTGTCCCATGAGCCAGTAACCACCCGGGAGCCGTCGGGACTAAAAGTTGCGGCGCGAACAGCGCCTTCGTGACCACGAAGGACGACGAGCAGTTTGCCTGTTGTGCTGTCCCAAATTTTCGCGGTCTTATCCTCAGATGCGGTTACGACACGCCGTCCGTGCGGACTGAAGGCGGCGGACCAAACCCATTTTTGATGCGGCAGGATCGCAATCAAACTGCGCGTCGCGACATTCCAAATGCGGCCGGTCGTGTCCTCGGACGCCGTGACGATATGCGAACCGTCCGGGCTGAAAGCGGCCGATTTCAACGCTAAGGCTCGTCTTAGGAGATGCAGATTCGTTCCGCTGAGGACCACGCTCGGCCGGGTCGGCGCGGCGTCCCAAATGCGGGCCGTCTGGTCCGCTGAGGCCGTGACAATTGTCCTCCCAGTCGGACTGAATGCCGCAGCTTCGACGGATAACCCGTGCCCGCGCAAGACTGCGACCTCTTTGCCGCTTCTTGCGTCCCAGATGCGTGCGGTGCGGTCGTCCGAAGACGTCACAATACGCTGTCCGTCGGGACTGAAAGCGGCGGAATTCACGTAGCTTCCGTGCCCGCGCAGGATGCTCAACACTTTGCCGTTCGCTGCATCCCAGACCCGCGCCGTCTTGTCTTCCGATGCGGTGACGATCCGTGCGCCGTCCGGACTGAATGCGGCCGAGCTTACACTGTCGTCGTGCGCGACCAATTCACGGATTGTCCTACCTGTCGCAACGTCCCAGATGCGAGCAGTCCAATCGCCCGACGCGGTCACGACCTGAGAGCCATCAGGGCTGAAAGCGGCTGAGCTTACGTAGTCGTCATGTCCGCGCAGCACCGTCAACTGTTTCCCGGTCGAGGCATCCCAAATCCTGGCTGTTTGATCATCCGAAGCAGTGACGATGCGCGCCCCGTCCGGGCTGAAGGCTGCGGATTCCACAAAATCGTCGTGGCCGCGCAAAACGGCGAGTTCGCCGCCTGTCACGGCGTTCCAGACGCGGGCGGTATTGTCGCCTTCCGCGGTGACGATGCGCGCGCCATCCGGGCTGAACGCGGCACAATGAATGAAGCTGCGGCTTTCCAGCACTCCAACCTGCTTGCCGCTCGCGACGTCCCAAATGCGGGCTGTCTTGTCGTTCGCCGCAGTAATGACTCGCCTACCGTCCGGGCTGAATGATGCGCAAACGACCCCGGTGCTGTGGCCGCTTAGCATCAACATCCATCCGGACTGCGATACCGCCGCAGCCAACGCTGCGTCCGGCCCGGAAGTCACGGCATCGCCCTCCTTCAGATCCAAAGCCAGCCGCATCGCGTGAACGGATAATCTGAGTGCGGCGTCCCAATTTCCCTGGATTCGTTCGCTCGTCGCCAATTCAACAAGCGCTCCGATGCGGCGCTGTTCGGCAACATTGCGTTGCTGTTGGGCGATGCCTTCTTGCATGATCGCAATGCTGCGTTGCCAAAATGCAAAACCCGTGAGCATGAGAGCCAGAAAAAGGCCGGCCGCCAGGCTGGCGGAAAGGACGTTGCGCCGTCTTGTCGACGCGCGACGGCTCTCCGCGATGAACGCTTGCGTGTCCGCGGTCGGCATCGGCGCGTTCGCGGGGCGCGAGGCGATCCATCGCTCCGCCTCCTCGAGCATCGGAGACCGCAACAGCAGTCCGCGCGGGCCGGGTTTGCCGGCGAGCGACCAGCGGAGCGCGGCTTCGCCGAACTCGGTGTGCTTTCTGATCCAGCCGATGTCGGTTCGCAATGCGACTGCGAGCGCATCGGCGCTGGTTTCAAAACTGCTCGGCTCATCGAAGAAAACGAAATTCAGCCGTCGCAGCGCCTCAGGCGTTGCCGCATCCTCTACCCGGCGGCAAACGATCGGCGCTAGGCGCTTGTTGAGCGAGGCTGCGTACTTGACCTCCTGCAGCGCCTCCGGCGAGACAATCGAATCGGGCGACAGCACGAACACAATCGTGTCGGCTTGTTCAATAAGTGCCTGAAGGCGTTTTCGCCAATCCTCGAAGGCGTAAATCCCGGTGCGATCGATCAGCGGTTCGAAACCGCGCGCCTTCAGCGCACCGTCAAGCCGCTCGACGAAGGCCATATCTTTGCGCGAATAGGAAATGAAGATCCTGGCCCTCGGCCCAGAATTCTGCTGCCTCTGCTCGGAAGCTTCGGCCATCAGCACACCTCCCGCCGGTGGCGGACGCTAACACATTGGCGATCGGCGCAGTGAGGCGGCGCTGTTTGTTTGACTATTCCGCCGCCTCCTTCCGGCGCCGCGACGAGCCTTTCGGCTCGCGCGCCGGGGGGAGGGGTTCGCACAGGCGGGAAGAGCCTGCTTTCTAAGCCTTTTGTTCGATGCTTCGCGAATACGGCCCGTATCCCGGACGGTAGCTCTTGTCGTCGAGGAATTGGGCCATACCCTTGGCGCGGCCGCTCTCCTTGTCGACGAAGCGCATCTCCTGAGTTTTGGCCGCCAGATAGTCGGCCGCCTGCTCGTGCGGCACTGAACGCACGTTCTTCACCGCGATCTTGGTTGCTCTCAGCACTGCGGGATTAAGCTTCAGCAGCCGGTGCGCCAACGCCACGGTCTCGTCGCGCAATTTCTCGCGCGGCACCGCTTTGTTGATGAGCCGGATTTTCTCCGCCATCTTGCCGTCGAAGGTCTCGCCGGTCATGGCAAGCCACACCGCGTCGCGCAGGCCGAGCGCGTCGGTCAGCGCCTTCGAGACGAAGCCGCCGGGCAGAATGCCCCAATTGACTTCGGAGAGACCGAATTTCGCATCTTCGGCAGCGATGGCGAAGTCGCAGGCGATGAGCTGCGTGAATCCGCCGCCGAAGCAGAAGCCATTGACCATGGCGATGGTCGGCTTCGGATAAGTGAACAGCTTCTGCCACCGCCAATACTGGCTGGCCCAGGCGGCTCGCGCGCGTTCGGCCGGCTTGTTGTCGAGATCGCGGAAATAAAGCTTCAAGTCTTGTCCGGCGCACCAGGCTTCGCCGGCGCCGGTGAGCACCAGCACCTTGGTGGGTGCGTCGCTTTCCAGCTCGTTGAGCACGTCGACCATGTCGAAATGGAGCTGCGGCGACATCGCATTGCGCTTTTCCGGGCGGTTGAGGATGACCCAGGTGATGCCGGCATTGGCGCCGTCGTCGCGTTCGATCTTGACAGTTTCATAAGTGCCGTTGGGCATGATTTCCTTGTCTCCCATTGCCTAACATCAAATTGTCGTCGTCATCCTGAGGGGGCCAAAAGCGCGTTCACACGCGTCTTTGACGCGCTATGGCGGTGCTCGAAGGATGCGGCCCGAACGCCCGGGCCGTAGCCCTTCGAGGCTCGCTTCGCTCGGACCTCCGGGTGAAGGAATGGGATCATGCGCTAACTTACCTTGGCCGCAGCCTTTCGCGTCAACGGCGTCACTCGTAACGCCGTGATGCGGTTGCGCGTCTTTTGCAGGACGTTGAAGCGAAACCCGTGAAAGGTAAAACTCTGGCCCGGCTCCGGGATCGAACGCGCTTCGTGAATGACCACGCCGGCGATGGTCGTCGCCTCGTCGTCGGGAATATTCCAATCCATGGCGCGGTTGAGATCGCGGACCGGCACTGCGCCGTCGACATTGACCGAGCCGTCCGGCAACGCGCGCACGCCCGGCACCGCGACGTCGTGCGTGTCGCTGATGTCGCCGACGATTTCTTCGACGATGTCTTCGAGCGTCACCAACCCCTCCAGATCGCCGTACTCGTCGACGACCAGCGCCAGCGCGGTCTTGCGGGCGCGAAACGCCGAGAGCTGCTCGTAGAGCGAGGTGGTGTCGGGCACGAACCAGGGCCGCGTCGCCAGCGTCGGGATATCGATCTTGGCGGCGACGCCGCCCGCGGCGTGCAGCGCGTGCAACAGGTCCTTGGCATGCAGCACGCCGATGATGTTGTCCGGGGTGCCGCGCCACAGCGGCAGCCGGGTCACCGCGGCGGCCAATACCGCATCGACGAGGGCCTGCGGCGGCTCGTCGGCGTCGAGCATCACCATCTTGGTGCGGTGGACCATGACGTCGGAGACAGTCAGCTCGCGCAGATCGAGCACGCCGCCCACCATGTCGCGGTCCAATTTTTCCACCACGCCGGCGCGATGCAGGAGGTCGACCGCGCCGCGCAATTCCTCGCGCGGCGAGAGAATTGTTTGCAGCTTGCCGACCGGCATGCCGACGGCGCGCAGAATGAGCCGCACCAGCCACTCGACCGCTTTGAGGATCGGCAGAAACCAGCGCACGAGGCTGGCGACCGGCTCCGCCACCGCCAGCGCCATGCGGTCCGGCGTGTTGAAAGCGGCCGTTTTCGGCAACACTTCGCAAATCGCGAAGATCAACACCGTCATGATCAGCGTAGCATAAATTTCGCCGGCCTTGCCGAAGAACGTCAGCAACAGGCCGGTGGCCAGCGTCGAGGCCGCGACATTGGTCAGATTGTTGCCGAGCAGGATGGCGCCAAGCAGGCGCTCGCGTGTGGCCAAGAGCCGGTTGACGATTCCGGCCTCGGGGTTGCCTTCCCTTTCCAGCCGCATCATGGCGGCACGCGAGGACGCGGTCAGCGCCGTCTCGCTGGCGGAGAAGAATGCAGACACCAGGAGACAGATCACAACCGCCGCAACGGTCAACCAATCGATAATCGTCATTGCTCGGCAAGCTTCTCGCTCAAGAACGCGCGCACCTCGGCCGCCTCGACGCCGCTCTCAATGAAGGCCGCACCGATCCCATGCACCAGGATAAAGGTAAGCTTTCCGCGCCTTATTTTCTTGTCCTGGGCAATCAGCTCCATCAATTGCTCGACCGAGGGTGCCGGCCCCGGAATATCCTTGATCCGCGTCGGCAGGCCGACCGCCGCCAAATGACCGATGGCGCGCGCGGCCTCGGCCTTGGCAACCAGGCCTTGCCGCGCTGCCGAGAAATCGAACGCCAGCGCCATGCCGATGGCGATCGCCTCGCCGTGCTTGAGCCGATCGGAATAGCCGCAAGCCGCTTCCAGCGCATGGCCGAAGGTGTGGCCGAGATTAAGGAGCGCCCGGTCTGCAGTTTCGCGCTCATCGCGCGCCACGATCGCCGCCTTGGCGCGGCAGCTTACGGCGATGGCATGATCGCGCGCGGAACTTCGAGAAGATTTGCCGCCGGCGAACACTTCGCGCCAATTAGCCTCGAGCCAGTCAAAGAAATCGGCGTCGCCAAGCAGGCCGTACTTGACGAGCTCGGCGTATCCGGCGCGAAACTCGCGCTCCGGCAGGGTGTCGAGCAGCGCCGTGTC
>JASHRW010000015.1 GCA_030037065.1 Xanthobacteraceae bacterium | reverse complement strand
TTGAAGACGACGACACAGACCGGCAGCTTGTAGCGGCAGATCGTTTCGATCTCCATGCCGGAAAAGCCGAACGCCGAATCGCCTTCGATCGCCAGCACCGGCTTACCGGTCTCGATCGCGGCGCCGATGGCGTAGCCCATGCCGATGCCCATGACGCCCCAGGTGCCGACGTCGAGCCGCTTGCGCGGCTTGTACATGTCGATGATGCCGCGGGTGAGATCGAGCGCGTTGGCGCCTTCATTGACGAGAATGGCGTCCGGCCGCTCCTTGACGATCATGCGCAGGACACCGAGCGCGCCGTGATAATCCATCGGCGAGTTGTTGTTCATCAGCCGCGGCGCCATCTTGGCGATGTTCTCTTCGCGCTTGGAAGTGACGGTCTTGATCCAGTCGGCCGGCGGGGCGGGCCAACTGCCGCCCATCGCACCGAGCAACGCGGAGACGGCCGAGCCGATATCGCCAACAACTGGCGCGGCAATTTCGACATTCGAATCCATCTCCTTGGGTTCGATGTCGATCTGAATGAATCTTTTCGGCGCTTCACCCCAGGCCTTGCCCTTGCCGTGCGACAATAGCCAGTTGAGACGGGCGCCGATCAGCAACACAACGTCGGAGTCTTTCAGCACTGTCGAGCGCGCCGCGCCGGCGCACTGCGGATGCGTATCGGGCAAGAGACCCTTGGCCATGCTCATCGGCAGGAACGGAATGCCGCTCTTCTCCACGAACGCGCGGATCGCATCATCGGCCTGTGCGTAGGCGGCGCCCTTGCCGAGGATGATCAGCGGGCGCTTCGCGCTTTTCAGCACATCAAGCGCACGTTTGATCGCCTCCGGAGCGGGAATTTGCGCCGGCGCCGGGTCGATGACCTTGACCAGTGACTTGCGGCCGGTTTCCGCCTCCATCACCTGGCCGAACAGCTTGGCGGGCAGATCGAGGTAGACGCCGCCCGGGCGGCCGGAAACCGCCGCGCGGATCGCGCGGGCGAGACCGATGCCAATATCCTGCGCATGCAACACGCGGAATGCCGCCTTGCACAACGGCTTGGCGATCGCGAGCTGGTCCATCTCTTCGTAGTCGCCCTGCTGCAGGTCGACGATCTCGCGCTCGGAGGAGCCCGAAATCTGAATCAGCGGAAAGCAATTGGTGGTGGCGTGCGCAAGCGCAGTAAGGCCGTTAAGGAAGCCGGGCGCCGACACGGTAAGGCAAACCCCGGGCTTTTTGGTCAAAAATCCCGCGATAGCGGCCGCGTAGCCGGCGTTCTGCTCGTGCCGGAATGAGAGCACGCGAATGCCGGCGGCTTGCGCCATGCGGCCCAAATCGGTGATCGGGATACCAGGCACGCCGTAAACCGTGTTGATACCGTTGAGCTTGAGCGCATCGATGACAAGATGAAAGCCGTCCGTCAGCTCGACTTCGGCTGCATTTGCGGTTTCCTGTTTCTCTTTGATTGCTGCGTCAGCCATGGAAGACTCCCTGAACTTTGCGTTTTTCCACGAGCTCCTACCCGTCATTCAATCCAAATAATCGGCATATTTCGCGACGTGATCGGCGAGGCCCAGCGCATGATCGCGAACAAGCCGTTCGGCGCGTTCGGTGTCGCGCGCTTCGATCGCCTCGATGATGTGCATGTGGTCGCGGATCGAACGATCGGCGCGGTCCTTTTCGCCGATCGTCTTGCGGCGGATCATGCGCATATGCGTGAACAGGTTTTCCGCTAAGTTGATCAGCGCATCATTGCGGCTCAGGCGAATGATCGTCTGGTGGAATTCGATGTTGACGTCGGAATATTCGTCGAGATGCGCGCGCAGCTCGCCATTGTGGAAAGTCGTGAACATGCGCCGCAACGCCGCGATTTCCTCGCCGGCGGCGGTCTGCGTGATAAGCCGCGCCGCCATGCTTTCGAGCGCGGCCCAGGCGGTGATCAGCTCGATCACCTCCTGTCTGCTTTTGCGGACGACATAGACGCCGCGCCGCGGCTCCGAACGCACAAAGCCCTCGCGCTCTAGCTGGGCCATGGCTTCGCGCACCGGCGTGCGGCTGATGCCGAACCCGACCGCGAGTTGCCGCTCGTCGAGCCTGATCTCGGCCCGGCTGCCGTAAATGTCCATGGCGGCGATGGCGTTCTTGAGCGCCGTATAGGCTTGCCGCTTCAGGCTCGCCGGACCGGCCAGCGGGTCGACGGCTACTCGCCGCTCCGGCAGCGCGGCGTTTTCTCGCTCTGCGCCAGGGTTGCGCGCAACGGAAAGGCTTGAAGACATTATGGTATACATTATTCCAGTCATCAGGCGGGTGCAAGCGCCGATACGGTCCTACCAACCGCTTTTATCGGGCGAATCCTAAGGGCGGCGGCGCACCCTCGACGGATGCGCCACCCTAAGTCGCGTTGGCGGCTTGGCGTGGGGGGCCCTGTCGGCCCTCAGCCCTTGGTTAGAAACTTACTGCGTACTGGCTTGAGCACGAAAAGCGCCAGCGCCACGACGATGAAGTTCATGATAGCGGTGACCACGAACACCAGGTGCCAGCTACCGGTATGTGCCTTTAACATGTTCGCCACCGGCACCAGGAACGCCGACGCGCCCTTGGCCGTGTAGAGAAGACTCAAGTTCACCGTGGCGAACTTGGTTCCGAAAGTGTCGGTGCACGTCGATGGAAACAGACTGAAGATTTCGCCCCACGTGAGAAAGATCATGGCGGCGAATAGCACGAACGCCCAAGGGGCATGGCCGAGTGTCCCCAAGAGCCAATAGGCGATGCCGCCCAGACCGAAGGCGATCGCCATGGTGTATTCGCGGCCAATGTGATCGGAAATCCAGCCGAACAGCGGACGGGCACCGCCGTTGCAGACATTGTCGACAATCAGCGCCAGGCTCAGGGTCGAGGCGCCGAACATGATGATGACGCTGCCGACATTGAAGTCCTTGGCGATCGGCGCGATCTGCGCCGTCGCCATCAGGCCCGACGCCGAGACCATAATGAACATAATGTAGAGCAGCCAAAACGCCGGCGTGCTTAACGCCTCGGCCGGTGAGTAGCTGCGCGTGCTCTGCACCACTTTCGGCGATCCGACCCCGGTCAACTCTCCCGGCTCTGGTGCCCGCAACAGCCACGCCAACAGAAACACGATGCCGCCTTGGATCAGGCCGAACCAGAAGAACGCCGTCTCGTAACCGCTCGAGGCGATCACCGCGCGGATCGGCACCACGGTGAGTGCCGCGCCGGCGCCATATCCCGCCGCTGTCAAGCCCACCGCAAGTCCGCGCCGGTCGGGGAACCACTTCACCGCCTGTCCGACACAGGTTGCGTATACGGCGCCGCCGCCGGTGCCGGCAAATACCGCGCCGAGATACAGCATTTCCAGCGTTTGGGCGCGCGAGTTCACGATCCAGCCGAGTGCGACCATGATACCGCCAAACGCAATGACCAGCTTCGGCCCGCGGCGCGAACCAAGATTATCGACGATCCAACCCTCGATCGGCGTGAGCCACGTCTCCAGCGCGATGAAAATCGAAAACGCAAACTGGATCGACGCCAGCGACCAGCCGTGCGCTTTGTTGATCGGATTGACGAACAGCGTCCAGCCGTATTGCAGGTTAGCAATCAGCACCATGCAGATGATGCAGATGATGAGTTGCGTCCAGCGCGTCGCCGGCGTTGCCAGCGCGCCCGGTTGGGCCATTGTCGATGTACTCGTCATGTTTCCCCGCCTGGTAGAATTGTGTCGCCCTTGCTGCAAACTTAGATCATTTCCGTGACGCACGGAAAGATCAATCTGTACGAGAAGGTAATCTCTCGGGAAATATTAGTTGCCGCGTTAATCGCGCGCTCATTCGCGAACCGCGATTTTTATTATTGTGTGCGTCGCAGCATGGAACGTTGGGGACCTAATCTGCCATTCGCGCGTTTGCTCCGGGGAGGAGCATCGCATGACCAAGAGCCCGCGCGTTCTGCTCTTTTTCCTCGTCACATATGTTCTGAGTTCATGCGCGAGCGGCGCATGGGCCCAGTCGGCCGGACTTGACGAGGCGGTCGGGCCGGATGGCGTGACGCAGCGCATTCAGCTTACGCCGGTGCAGAGGAACGCAATCTTGAGCGCCGTGGGACGGCAGCACCTGCGCAGTTCCAGCGGTGGAATTGTGGCAATCGTTGGCGCGCCGGTACCGCCATCGGCGGCATTGCGCGATCTGCCCCATGGCGCGGAACTTGGCGCTGCCGGCGGCGGGCTCCTCAAATACGCCACGGTGGCAGACCAGATAGTCGTGGTCGATCCGATCAGAATGCGTGTCGTCGACGTCATCCACCAGGGCGCAGGACCCTGACCTCACGGTACTCGCCGTGCCGCGCATCGCCGGCCGTTGAAGCTTACTCGACGGCATCGCAGGCGGTCCGAATACTCCCTCACATTCGCCATCGACAACTCGATTGGACCCGTACAAACGATCAAACCTTGATAAAATGAATCCGCAAAAAAGCGCGGCGCAGGCCATTCCCGTCACGACGACCTCCGACGCACCGTTCTACATCACAGCCACGCAGGCGGCCGCGAGGCCGCCTAGGACCCTCAAGTATGGCGACACCTTCATGGTGCTCGACAGCCGCGGCGATATCGCCGCCGCCTCGGGGCGTTCTGCCGGCCTGTTCCACATGGACACGCGCTACCTTTCGCGCCTCGAAGTGTTGGTCAATGGAGCTCCGCCGCTGCTGCTCGGCTCCAATCTGCGCGATGACAACTCGGCGCTGTTCGTTGATCTGACCAATCCGGATCTCGTCGCCGATGAGCGCATTATGCTCGAAAAGGACAGCGTACACATCCTACGCACGGTCTTTCTCTGGCGCGGGACCGCTTACCAGCGGTTTCGCGTGCGCAATTACGGCGACCGGGCAATCGATCTGCAGATGTCGATTCTGTTCGCCAACGATTTTGCCGATCTGTTCGAAGTCCGCGGCACCCACCGCGAGCGACATGGCAGCGAAAGCGCCAAGCTGCGCGGCAACGACGAGGTCGTGCTCAGCTACCGCGGACTGGACGCCAAGCTGCGGCGCACGGCGCTCACATTCGACCCTGCGCCCGAGCGGCTCACCATCGATTGCGCGACCTATGATCTTTCGCTCGGTCCGGGCGAGACCCGACGGATTTTCGTCGCGATCAGTTGTGATCCCGCGGGCTCGCGCCCACCGCCGTTCCTGCGCGGGCTGATTGCCGCGCGCCGCGAGCTGCGCCGGTCGGCGCGCGACCGCACCTCGGTCGAAACGTCGAACGATCGCTTCAACGAAATGCTGTGCCGTTCGGCCGCCGATTTGGCGATTCTGATGACCGACACGCCGCAGGGGCGCTATCCGTATGCCGGCATCCCGTGGTTCTCGACGACCTTCGGCCGTGACGGACTGATCACCGCGCTGCAGATGTTGTGGTGGTCTCCGATCGTAGCGCGCGGCGTGTTGCGCCGTCTCGCGGCCTATCAGGCAAAGAAAACCGACCCGTTTGCCGACGCCGAGCCCGGCAAGATTTTGCATGAGATGCGCGGCGGCGAGATGGCGGCGCTGCGCGAGGTGCCGTTCGGATTGTATTACGGCAGCGTCGATTCGACTCCGCTGTTCGTGCTGCTCGCCGGGCTCTACGTCGAGCGCACGGGCGACAGCGAAACAATTTCGCAGCTATGGCCCAACATCGAGGCGGCCTTGGATTGGATCGACGGCCCGGGCGATCCCGACCATGACGGCTTCGTCGAATACAAACGCGCCAGCGCGCAGGGTCTTGAGAATCAGGGCTGGAAGGATTCGCATGACGCGATCTTTCATGCCGACGGCCGCTTGGCCGAAGGCGAGATCGCACTCGCCGAGGTGCAAGGCTATGTCTACGCCGCCAAATGCGTGACCGCGCGCTCTGCCCGCCGGCTCGGCCACGACGACATGGCGCGCAAGCTGGACCAACAGGCCGCGCAGCTTGCCAAACGTTTCGAGACTGCCTTCTGGTGCCCGGACATCGAAACCTATGCGCTGGCCCTCGACGGCGACAAAAAACCGTGCCGAGTGCGCACGTCGAATGCCGGGCAGGTGCTGTTCACCGGCATCGCCTCGCCCGAACGGGCGGCCCGCGTGGCGGCGGATCTGTTGCAGCCACACTTTTTCTCCGGCTGGGGCATCCGCACGGTAGCGACGAGCGAAGCACGCTATAATCCCATGTCGTATCACAACGGCTCGATTTGGCCGCACGACAATGCACTGATCGCCCTCGGACTGGCGCGCTATGGCCACAAGCGGGCGATTGCCACCCTGTTCGAAGGTTTGTTCAGGGCCGGCACCTATATGGACCTGCGGCGGCTGCCGGAATTGTTCTGCGGATTCCAACGTCAGCGGGGCCACGGGCCAACTTTGTACCCTGTCGCCTGCGCGCCGCAAGCATGGGCCAGCGCCACCGTGTTCACGCTCCTGGAAGCGTCGCTCGGACTGCAATTCGATCCGTTCCGGAATGAAGTCCGGCTGTGCAATCCGCAGTTGCCGCCATTTCTTGACGAGGTGATCCTGCGCAATCTGCAGCTCGGCGGCTCCAGCGTCGATCTGCGGGTGCGCCGCCATCGGGACACCGTTTCGCTCGATACCCTCCGGATCAGCGGCGACATCCGGGTTTCCATCGTTTTTTCCTCCTGAATTGAAGACCAAGGGTCGGTGCCGCACCCGCTTGGAACCAGCGGGTCGTCCCTCGGCTTAGTTATCCGAGAACTTCAACGGCATCGCTGGAGGCGGTCATGCGCGGGCATGAACATGCGACGACGAAAGCGGTGGGAGCGGCAAGTCTGGTCGGCGCGTTGCTGATCGCCGCGACCATGGCCCTCGCAGAGAATTCCGGCTCCCCCGGGACGGCGAACCAACCGGGGACGCCGCCCGCTGCAGCGCCGGCCACTCCGGAGGTCACCGTCCTCAACAATCATGAGGTCGAGGGCATCCTCGGACGCGAAGTCCGTAGTGCAACCAATGAGAATATGGGCCGTATCGTCGACGTATTGGTGGACACCGCGGGCCAAGTGCGCGCCGCCATCATCGATTTTGGCGGCTTCCTCGGCGTCGGCAGCCGCAAGATCGCAGTCGACTGGAACGCGCTGCATTTTCCCCCGCCGGGAAAGCCGAACGCCTACATCACGCTCGAACTCACGCGCGACCAGGTGAAAGCCGCGCCCGAATATCAGGAGGGCAAGCCGGTCGTCGTCCTTGGCGCGCTCGGCAAGCTCGAGCCGCTCCCCGAATAGCCAACGTCGTTGCTGAAATCGTCGCCGGTCGTCGCAACAGACCGTGCTCCAACCGTGAACGATGGAGAGGACACTGCCGAATCCATCCCGCCGTGCCAGCGACCGGCCGGATCCGCACGGCGTCATTCCAAGCGGGCAGAGCGCGCCGCCCGAGCAGCCGGAGCGCGGCCAACCGCCATTGCATCCGTCGCGGAAGAGCTTGCGCGGGCTCGATTGGTTCATCTTCTTCGTCGCCGATGTGCAGACCGGATTCGGACCCTTCGTCTCCGTTTATCTCACGGCACAGCACTGGACGCAGATCGACATCGGCCTCATCCTCTCCGCCGCCGGGTTCGTTTCGTTGATCGGGCAGATGCCGGGTGGAGCGCTAGTTGATACCGCTCGCTCCGAGCGCCTGGTGGCCGCGATCGCCATCGCGGCCATCTGCATCAGCGCGCTCGGTTACGCCGCGCTGCCGATCTTCCCGCTAGTGCTGTCGGCGTCCATCCTGCACGCGCTCGCAAGCTGTGTGCTCGGCCCGGCCATGGCTGCGATCAGTCTCGGTCTGGTCGGGCACGCGGCGATCGGCGAACGGCTCGGCCGCAACGCCCGCTTTGCCTCGGTCGGCAACGGCCTGGCGGCCGCAGCGATGGGCGCTTGCGGCTATTTGCTCTCTGCGCGCGCAGTGTTCATCGTCACCGTGCTGCTGCTCGGGCCGGCGCTTGTCGCTTTGCGCATGATCGCGCCGGCCGAGATCGATCCCGAACGGGCGCATGGCGCAACGCCGGTCAAACGACACAGCCCGCCGACGAAACCTGGCGCGCTGATGCAAAACCGGCCGCTGCTCATCTTCGCCGGCTGCCTCTTGCTGTTTCACCTCGCCAACGCAGCCATGCTGCCGCTGATGGGCAGCGCACTGACCATGCGCTCGAGCCGCTGGGCGACGCTGTTGATCGCCGCCTGCATTGTCGTGCCGCAATTGCTGGTGGCGGTGGCCTCGCCATGGATCGGTGCACGCGCGCAAACATGGGGACGGCGGCCGCTTCTGCTGATCGGGTTCGCCGCGCTGCCGTTGCGCGGCATCCTGTTCGCTGTCGTATCCAGTCCGCTGCCGCTCGTCGTAGTGCAACTGCTCGACGGCGTCACCGCCGCCGTGTTCGCCGTCATGGTGCCGTTGGTGGTGGCGGACCTCACGCGCGGCACCGGCCATTTCAATCTCGGCCAAGGCATCGTCGGCACATTCATCGGCATCGGCGCCTCGATCAGCTCGACTCTGGCCGGTTATTTGAGCGACCGCTTCGGTACCCCGTGGGCGTTCGCAGGACTCGCCGCAATCGCGCTCGCCGGGCTGGTCGCCGCATGCTCGCTGATGCCGGAAACGCGGCCCGCCGACGACACCGAATGATCTTTCCCGAGCGACCCGCGCTGCGCAACACCCGAAAGAGCAGGGCCTACAAAGCCGGGGCGTCGTCGGCGACCAGCCGCAAGTGCGGTGTGACCTTATCGGCAAGGCTGCGGTAGACGGAAAGATAATCCTGTGCCATGCGGCGCGCGGTGAAGCGCTTCTCGAATTGCCGGCGAATCTTCTGGCGCGACAATTGCCCTAGGCGGTCGACGGCGCCGATGGCTCCGTGCTCGTCCTCGACGACGAATCCGGTTATGCCCTCGTCGACCACTTCCGGCACCGACCCGCGATTATAGGCGATCACCGGCGTGCCGCAGGCCATGGCTTCGATCATCACCAGGCCGAACGGCTCCGGCCAATCGATTGGCACGAGCAGCGCCACGGCGCCGCTCAAAAAGTCCGATTTCTCCTTGTCGCTGATCTCGCCGATGTATTCGGTCTTCGACGCCTTGATCAGCGGATCGATCTGCTCATCGAAATATTCGCGATCTATTCGATCGACCTTGGCGGCGATCTTCAGCGGCACACTACAATGTTGCGCGATGCGGATGGCGCGATCGACGCCTTTCTCCGGTGCTATGCGGCCGAGAAAGGCGAAATACGAGGCCTTGACCGGCTTCGGCATGAGCAACTTTTCCGGCAGGCCGTGGTGCACCGTGCGCACCCAATGCGCCTGCGGCAGCGGTCGCCGCTGCGCGTTGGAGATCGACACCACCGGGATGGAGGAGAAGGTATCGAATACCGGCTGATGTTCGGGCAAATCGAGGCGGCCGTGCAGTGTCGTCACAAATGGCGTCGGCTGACGAGAGAACAGCGAAAAAGGATAATAGTCGAGATGAAAATGGAGAAAGTCGAAATCGGCAGCACTCCGATATACGCGTTCCAGCATCAGCATATGCAGCGCATTGGGATCGCGCACCGATCCGTCGAGCCGCAACGCCCGCGGCCATACCGCTTCGAGCCGTGCCGAAGTCTGTGAATCGCCGCTCGCATATAGAGTCACCTCGTGGCCAAGCGCAATCAGCTCCTCGGTGAGCCACCACACGACCCGCTCGGTGCCACCATAAAGCTTGGGCGGAATCGCCTCGGTCAACGGAGCAACTTGAGCGATATGCATCGAAATGTCCTTTCTCTTGTACTCGTACTTTTACTTTTTGAGCGCCGCCCCGCGGATACCGGCATAAAGACCATAACGTGAAAGTCGCCGAAAATTTCGATTTGGGCGTGGAACTTATTTTTGTGTGATGGTGGAACTTCGCGGTCTCTCGCGCGTCGATATCATCGTCCAGAGACTCACGCTCGCTGCGAACGCCTCGGTTCCATCGGCTAAAGCATCGGCCATGGAGAGGAGCGGCCTATTCGGTCCAAAAATGGTCTGATCGTGGCGGGCGTGCGGCATAACAATCGCGCTCTCTTAGTGGAAAAATTTCCGGTTCCAAGCGTTGTGAAGCTGGCGGGGGCAGATTCTCAGGGATCCAGCCTTTACGAGCGGAGACCAAAGACGCATGGCCGATCTTTGCAGTTACGCGAACCGCCCGCTGCCCTTTATCTTCCGCTATCTGCGCCGGCGCCCGCTCTCGCACGCAACGATCTTGGCGGCGGTGCTGGGGGCGGTCGCCTGTTCGGTTGGAACCCAGTACGGAGTGAAGTTTTTGGTCGACACCCTGTCGCAGGGCATAAGCGACAGGGTATGGACCGCATTTTTTCTGCTCATCTCGCTGATCGCCGCCGATAATTTTTTGTGGCGCGTCGCGAGCTGGATCGCAAACTACGCCTTTGTCGGCGTAACCGGAGATTTGCGCCGCGACCTGTTTCGCCATCTCACCGGACATTCGCCGGGCTATTTCGCCGATCGCCTGCCGGGTATGCTGACCAGCCGGGTGACCGCCACGTCGAACGCGGTATTCACGGCAGAAAACATGTTCATCTGGAACGTGCTGCCGCCGTGCGCGGCGACCGTGGCCGCGATCGCGCTGGTATGCACAATCAGCCTGTCAATGGCCGGCACGCTCGCCGTCGTAGCCGGCATCATGGTCTGCGTGATGATCCGTCTTGCGGCAGCCGGCCGGCCGCTGCATCACGACTTCGCCAGCAAGGCCGCGGCGGTCGACGGCGAGATGGTCGACGTGGTCAGCAACATGCCGCTGGTGCGCGCGTTCGGCGGATTTTTACGCGAGCACCGGCGGTTCGACGCCACCGTCATCCGCGAAATGGACGCGCGCCGGCGTAGCCTGCTCTATCTCGAGAAGGTGCGGATTTTGCACGCCGCGGTGACCATCGTCCTCACGCTCGGGCTGCTGGCGTGGTCGATCATGCTGTGGAACGACAGTGAGGCGACCACAGGCGATGTCGTGCTCGCCTGCACGCTTTCAATTTCGGTGCTCAGCGCGACCCGCGACCTCGCCGTGGCCTTGGTGGACATCACTCAGCATTTTGCGCGGCTGGCCGAAGCGATCGCGACGCTGCTGGTGCCGCACGACCTGCGCGACCATCCGCAGGCGACGCCGCTGATCCGCCGCGGGGCCAGCGTGAAATTCGAGAACGTCACCTTCCGCTATGGCGAGGGCGAGCAGATATTCGAGGATTTTTGCCTGTCTTTGAAACCGGGCGAGCGGGTCGGGCTGGTGGGCCATTCCGGCGGCGGCAAATCGACCTTGTTCGCGCTGCTGCAGCGCTTCTACGACGTGCAGAGCGGACGCATTCTGATCGATGGCCAAGATATCGCACGCGTCACCCAGGAAAGCCTGCGCGAAGCCATCGGCGTGGTGCCGCAGGACATTTCGCTGTTTAACCGCTCGGTCCTGGAGAACGTCCGCTACGGGCGGCCCGATGCCTCCGACGACGAAGTGCAGGAAGCCGTCATCGCCGCGCGCTGCGACTTCGTCGGGAAATTGCCCGAGGGCATGCACACGATCGTCGGCGAACGCGGCGTCAAGCTGTCCGGCGGACAACGCCAGCGCATCGCCATCGCGCGTGCGTTTTTAAAAGACGCGCCGCTGCTCCTGCTTGACGAAGCGACGTCCGCGCTCGACAGCGATTCCGAGGAAATGATCCGCGAAGCCTTGGGCCGGCTGATGTGCCGCCGCACCGTCATCGCCATCGCGCATCGGCTCTCTACCGTGCGCAATTTCGACCGCATCGTCGTGCTGCAGACCGGCCGCGTCATCCAGGATGGCCCGCCAGATCAACTGATGCGCCGCGACGGCCTCTACCGCGAGCTGGTACAGCGGGAGATGGACCGTCTGACGGCGCATGCGGCGTGAGATCGCTGCAGCCGGATCGCAATGCGAATGAGATGCCGGCGCCGCTATTCGGCCGCGCGCCCGAGGCCGATCTGGCGGCCGACCAGCTCGGCATAGAGGCCGCCGCGGGCGATCAGGTCGGAGTGAGTACCAACCTCGATTAGGCGTCCGCCATCGAGCACCGCGATGGTCGCGGCGTCGCGCACCGTCGACAGGCGGTGCGCGATCACGATAGTGGTGCGGTCGCGCATCAGCTCGTCGAGCGCATGGCGCACCTGCGCCTCGCTGATAGCGTCGAGATGCGAGGTGGCCTCGTCGAGGATCAAAACCGGCGCGTTTTTCAGAAACGCCCGCGCGATGGCGACGCGCTGGCGCTGCCCGCCGGAGAGCTGCACACCGCGTTCGCCGACGCGGGTGTCGAGCCGCGCCGGCAATGCAGCGACGAAGTCGCCGAGTGCAGCCCGTTCGCAGGCTTGTAGGATCTCGGCCTCACCGGTGCCGGGCTTGGCCAGTGCGACGTTGGCGTAAAGCGTATCGTTGAACAGATACGTGTCCTGGGCTACCAGCGCGATGCGGCTGCGCAAATCGTCGAGCTTGTATTGACGCAGATCGTAGCCGTCGAGCGCAATGACACCCTCGCTTGGGTCCCAGAAGCGAAGCAAGAGATTGGCCAGCGTCGTCTTGCCCGAGCCGGACGAACCGACCAGCGCCAGCGTCGAGCCGGGACGAATGTCGAGACTTACTCCGGACAAAACCAGGCGCCCGTTCCCGGGATAGCGAAAACTCACGCCATCGATGCTGATGGCTGCCCCGGCTGCCGTGCGCGGTTCGCTGTGGACCATCCCAGCGGTCGTTCCCGGACCATCGGTAATGAGCACGGGCTCCTCATGCACCGCGCGCAGCCGATGCGCCGAGGCAAACGTGTCGGCAAGTTGACGGCTGACATGGGCGATTTCCGACACCGGTAGAAAAGCCGCGGTCGCAAGCAGCGTCAGCAGCGGCAGGAACACGCCGTTGAAATGGCCGCTCGCCGCCAGCAAGCCGCCGGTGATCGCAACGCCGAGGCCGCCGCACGCGGTCGCCGCTTCGAGCTGCACATCCTGGGCGGAAATATCGCGCAGCACTTTGAGCCGCAGCGCGGCGTAATCGCCGATGAGATCGGCAAAGTCGCTGCGCCGGCGGCCGACCGCCTGGAAAGCAACGAGTTCGGCGAGCCCCTGAATCGAATCGGCGACGTGGGCGTTGAGCACGCCGAGAGCTTCGCGTGCGGCGGCGCCGAGGCGGTCGATGCGCGCCCGCATCAGCACCGGCGCCAAAGCGGCGAACAAGAGAAACGGCAACAGGACCAGCGCCGCCGGCCAAGCAAACACGGCAAGCGTGACCAGCACCGCCGCCGGCACGATGATGGCGACGATCGCCGGCCCCACCGTGTGCGCGTAAAAATATTCGATCGTCTCCACATCCTGTGTTGCCAGCGCAACCAAATCGCCGGAGCGGCGGCGCAGCAGATAGGCCGGAGCCAGCGCGTCGAGCTTGCGGTAGAGCGCGATGCGCATGTCGGCGAGCAAGTGGTATGCCATGGCGTGCGCCTGGAACGATTCGAACCAGTGCAGCAGGCCGGCGAGCGGCGCCACCAGACCAAGGCCGAAGAGCAGTGCAGCGTAAGGGTGGCCGGTCTTAAGCGCGGCGACGACGAGCGCGCTGAAGATGGCGACGCCCGTATAGGCGGCGATGCGACAGGTACCAGAGACGATGACCACGGCGAGCCGCGGCCACCACGGCACAATGAAGCCGAGAAGCGCGCGCGTGGTGCGGGCCCAGTCCATGCGCTCGACGCGCGTGATGGTGTCGTCGGCGGCCTCATCGCCACCGTACGGCAGCGCGTCGGCAATCGTGGCGGTTTCCGCTTCGTTGCGCGCGGCAAAGGGCAATGTGACGTCGTCGCGCTCTTGGGCCTGCCCGCCCATGAGCCTCCGGTAGGCGCCGTCGAGCCGCATCAGCTCGCTATGGGTTCCGCTCTCGACGACACGGCCGTGATCGAGCACAAGGATGCGGTCGGCATCGATCACGCTGGAGAGCCGATGCGCCAGAATGAGCGTGGTACGTCCCGCCATCAATCGGTCTAGCGCACTCTGGATGATTGCCTCGTTCTCGGCGTCGACCGAAGACAAAGCCTCGTCGAGGATGAGGATCGGCGCGTCGCGGAGAATCGCCCGCGCGATCGCCAGCCGCTGGCGCTGGCCGCCCGACAGTCGCAGGCCGCGCTCGCCGATCAGCGTCGAGAAACCCTGCGGCAGCGCCATGATGAAGTCGTAGGCATTGGCGGCGCGCGCCGCCATGACCATGTCCGCGCGTGTGGCATCAGGCTTGCCGAGCCGCAGATTGTCCTCGACCGTCCCGTGGAACAGATAAGTGTCCTGCCGCACCATGGAAATACGGCGGCGCACTGCTTCGGGGTCGAGCGTCTTGAGATCGGCACCGCCGATGCGCACCGCACCAGCCTGAGGATCGTAGAGCCGCAGCAACAGCGCGGTGATCGTCGATTTTCCGGCCCCGCTTGGGCCGACAATGCCGATGCGCTCGCCCACATTGGCGGTGAGCGATAGCCCGTCGAGCGCCTGGCTGCGGCCGCCTGGATAAGCGAAATGCACATTGTCAAAGACAATGCTGGGAACAAGCGGAGCGGCGGGCGTTTTTCCGCCTCCGCGCATCGGCGCTTCAGCTTCCAAGAGCGCGTTGATGCCGATCGCCGCCGCCTGACCGACCATGCCGTCGTGCAGCACGGTGCGGAAATCGCGCAACGGGCGGAAAACCTCGGTGCCCGACATCAGCACGACGAGCAGCGCCGGTAGCGTCATCAGGCCATGCGTCAGCCGATAGACGCCGAACGCCAACGCCGCCGCGGCGCTGACACCGATGCCCACGTCGATGATGCCGCGCGAGATGAGATTGGTCGCCAGCATTTTCATGGTGGCGGCGGAGAGCGCGCGCGCCCTCTCCGCTAGCATGCGGCCATAAGAACTGCTCTGGCCGAACGCCTTGAGCGTCGCCAACCCCTGGATGGCGTCGAGAAATTCAGCAGCGAAGTTTTTCTGCGAGGTGCGGTGCGCGATGCTGACTTTGCGATTGAGCCGGGCGAACGCTGCCGGCAAAACGAGGCAGATGAGCGCGCAGCACAGCATCAGCACCGCCACCGGCACGTCCCAGAAGGCGATGATAGCGAAGATGGCGACCGGCGTGAGCGCGGCGATCACAAGCTGCGGCACGTATTGGCCGAAAAAACTCTGCAACTGTTCGACGCCATCGACCACCGAGAGCATGACGCCGCCGGTGCGCTCACCGGCGAACCAAGCCGGCCCGAGGCTTGCGACCTTGTCGTAGAGTTTGAGCCGCAAGATTTCCTGCACGCGCGCGGCGGTGCGGTGGGCCACCATGGTGCGCTCGTGTTCGAGGACGGCGCGAACCAGCACGATGGCGGCGACGGCCGCCGCCGGGAGAAGGAGCGCCGCAGCCGGCGCGCCGCGATAGACGAGCGCAACGAGCCAGCCGAGCAGAACGAAACGCCCTGCCCCGACGATCGCAGCCAACAGCCCCATCAGTACGGTAGTGGCGATCCGCCATCGCATCCCGCGGGTCAACTGCCAGAGGCGAAAATCGAAGTACAAGGGCTAATCCTCGGCGCTGTTTCGCGGCATTTATGTTCAACGCCACCGCTCGGAATAGGGACCCGCGGCGTTTTCCGCAAGATTAAGGAAGTTATGTGGAATTTGGATCGCAGATAAGATAGCCATTTACGCAGGACGGCACCGGCATTCGTCTCATGCGGTATTTGAGCGCTCGGCGACATTTGTCCGGGCCATCAGGCCCGCTCGGCCATCAATAGCCGATCCCGCGTCAGGCTGCTCGTACGGTGACGAGGAATTTATCCAGCTCATCCTTGAGATGAGCGCTTTCCTCGGACAATAGTTTTGCCGATGAGAGGACTTGGCCGGCCGCTGATCCCGTCTCGCTCGCGTCGCGATTGACCTCGGTGATGTCGGTGGCCACTTGGCTCGTGCCCAGCGCCAACTGTTGAACACTGTTTGCGATTGCGCTGGTCGCGGCTCCCTGCTCGTTGATTGCCGACGTAACCGCAGCCGCGATCTCTGAAATTCGTTTGATCGTAATGCCGATCTCTTTGATCGCGACGAAGGAATCGACCGTCGCCGTTTGCATGCTGGCAATCTTCCCGGCGATCGTGCCGGCAGCTTGCGCCGTTTGGGCGGCAAGCGCCTTGACCTCTTGCGCGACAATCGCGAAACCGCGGCCGGATTCGCCCGCGCGAGCCGCTTCGATGGTCGCATTAAGCGCCAGCAGATTAGTCTGTCCGGCGATAGCCCCGATGAGTTTGACCACGTCGCCGATGTGTTCCGCCGCAGACGATAGTTCGGTGATCTGGGCGTCCGTCACTCCCGCTTGCTGGACGGCACGGTCTGCGATCTCCTTCGATTCCTGGACTTGCAGAATAATTTCATGAATCGAGGTCGCCATTTGTTCGCTTGCGCCGGCAACGGATCGTACATTGGTCGATGCTTCGTCGCAGGTTGCCGCGACCGATTCCGAACAACGCTCGGTCAGTTTTGCGCTCTCGGCGAGCGTCTTGGCCGCATCCTCGAGTTGGCTCGCCGTGGCGGACACCGCATCGACTATTGCGCCGACCGTACCGCGAAATTGATCGGCAAGTCGCCCCAGATCCGCCTTTCGTTCGGCGGCCATCTCCTTTTCCCGTTCCGCCCGTTCGGTGCGCAAGCGTTCTACTTCCAGACCATGCCTGCGAAAAACCTCGACCGCTCTCGCCATATCGCCGATCTCGTCCTGGCGGGCGACACCCGACACAATCGCGTTCAGGTTTCCGGTTGCCAGCTTCGTCGTCTGTCTCGCGATTTCGCGAATCGGCCCGATGACACTTCTCGCCGCCAGCAGCAAAACACCCAGCAAGACCAGTCCAACAGAGATAATACTGACAATGATATAGTCGCTTAGCCTCAATCCGCCTGCGAGCTGAGCATCTATATCGGAATCGACTTCCAAGACTCCGCGGACATCGCCGATCTTCCAGTCGGTTTTCGGCGAGCCCGCAGTCGTGTTATGGCAGGTCACACATGCCTGTGTGGTCATGATATCGGCGACGGCGGTACGAACGATGTGTTTGCCGTTTTGCACTTCGGCACGCGAGAATGTCGCCTTTGGATTTGCAGTCAGGAATTTCAGAGCTTCGCGTTGAAACGGGTCAAGTCGACGGTTGGCCCGGCTCGGAAACGGATAATTGCTGTACAATTTTATCGTTGTGTTTCTTTTGGCCAGAAGATCGCTCAAATCCAGAATCATTGTCGCGGGTAGCGGAATAGCATCTGGATCCGTCAAATAGTCGCTGGCCGCGCGCATCGACCCTTGAGCCACAACCTTGGCAACGACACGATCCGTGTAATAACTGCTCAGCGTCTGAAACTGTGCGGCGATCTGCTGTCCTTGGATGATCGCCCCCTCGGCAATGTTTTGCTCGATCATTCGAGGGATTAGGATCCAAGTCAGGGCGACCGCAGCGATCAGGGCAAGTGGCAGAGGCACAATGAGGCGCCACAACAGGCTGTTGCGCCGTAGGCCGGATATTGCGCTGTCAATAGGAGCGATATCGGCCGATGGGTCTGTCATTATTGACATAAAGAGAATAACGCGCGCCGGCGCGCCAGCGTTGTGCGATACTGCCTCTCGTACTCATGTCAATATTTCGTTTACAATGCGTTAGTGAACACGCGGTTGCTATCTCGCAGACTTGCCGTGATGCACTTGCGGCTGTGGGCTATGCTGTCAATCGGAAATTAACCGGTTACGTATAGTTAAGAACAACCAAGATTGTCGGCATCTTAGAACTTTAAGCGAGACTCCACCTTACAAATCCTTCGGACGCCTTTGCCATGGCCATGGAGTTTGCGTCAGCTCGGCATCTGAGCGTTTGCCGGGTTGGCAAGGCCGGTCGCGATGCGGCCGAGAACGGCACGCGCTGCCCGCGGCGGCTTTTCCGAAACCGCAAAGTGAACGCGCCCGTTCAACGAGATCAAGCATGACCCCCGAGCAGGCCAAGCTCATCAAACTGTCGTTCGCCCCAATCATCGGTCGCAAGCACGAGGCCGGCAAAATCTTCTATCAACGCCTGTTCGAGACGGCGCCCGAGGTCAAGCCGATGTTCAAGGCCGATATGAACGCGCAGTCGGAAAAACTTATGAGCACGCTCGGAGCCATCGTCGGGTGCATGCAAGATCGCCCTTCTCTTAACGCAATGCTTGAAAACCTGGGCCGCAAGCATGTCGGTTACGGGGTTAAGGACGAGCACTACGGCAAACTCCGCGCCGCCTTATTGTGGACTTTGGAACAGATTCTGGGCGATGCTTTCACCGACGAAGCCAGGAGAGCTTGGACCGAACTCTACGACATGGTCGCAAGTGTCATGCGCCAGACTGCGCACAAGACCGCCTCCGCCGAACGGCCCCTGCGCACGGGCACTCTCTAAAATTGTCGCACCCGGATTTTAAGAGCGCACGAAAGCCTTTTTTCCACTGTCTTGAAGCCGTCGTACCTATTTATCCCGATCGTCTGCCGTCTTACACAGACGACTTTTGCTTTATCGCACGTTCGGCGGATGAGATCGTATTCTCGAGCAGCATCGTGACTGTCATCGGTCCGACACCGCCCGGAACGGGCGTGATGTAGGATGCTTTCTCTTTGACGCCATTGAAATCGACATCGCCGACGAGCTTGCCGTTGGCAAGCCTGTTGATTCCTACGTCGATCACGACCGCCCCGGTTTTCACCATCTGTGGCAGGATAAGATTGGGCTTGCCCGCAGCAACCACCAGGATATCGGCCAGAATAGTGAATTGAGCGAGATCACGCGTCTTCGCATGACAAATGCAAACGGTAGCATCCCTTTGCATCAGCATCAGAGCTATGGGTTTGCCGACGATGTTGCTAGCTCCGACAACGACGACGTTCTTGCCTTCGATCGTGATATTCTCGTGTTCGAGTAACTTGACGACGCCATAAGGCGTGCACGGAGGAAACACCGTATCTCCAACGACGAGACCACCCACGTTGTAAAGGTGAAAACCGTCGACATCCTTGTCGGCTGAAATCGTCCTTAAAATCGATCCTATCGAAAACTTAGGGGGAAGGGGGAGCTGGACCAAGATGCCGTGAACATCCTGACGGTTGTTCAACTCCTCGATGACGCTCAGCACATCCTCTGGAGATGCCGATTCGCCGAAATCGAATCGAAATGAGCGGATGCCCACATCCTCACAAGCACGAATTTTGTTTCGGACATAAACCGCGGAAGCGGCATTGTTGCCGATCACTATGACGGCTAGCCCCGGCACAATGCCGTGCCGGCGCATCTGCTCTACGCGGCCACCAATCTCTTTTCGGATTAGAGCTGAGACCTCGTTGCCATCAATGACTTTGGCAGGCATAAATCCTCTCCGAGAGGCAGCCGAGGCGCTGCTCAGTACTTTCGGCCTTGCCGCTCTGATCTGGGCTGCGAGTTGCCTGCCGCGATTCACGCATTTCGGCAATGATACCCCATCGGGTTCCACAAATCCGAATCACAACGGCGCTGTCACGCGGTATGTCGACAACCATACTCCCTCCCAACGATATTCGTGCCGTCATTAATGTCGGTCATAATGTGCGCACGATCGGCGATCCCAAAAGAACCGCGGTCTTGCACTACCCAAATCCATTCAGTCAGGTGCAGTAGGAGCACCGCTTACCTTCGGACTGGGGGCGCTTTGGCGTAAAGGTCGGGCACCTGACCCATTTCGCCTGCCAACAGTTCCAGCATCCAACGGGCGCGGCCCGGGGGTGGCTTGGAGCACGCCGCTGCCACCAGCAGCAGCGCTTCCTCTTTGCCGGAGAGCTTGCGGCTGGCTCCAGGATGCGGCTGCTCGCTGAGCGCCGGCTGCCGAGCACGAAGCGCTGCTTGGTCCGACACACGGTCGAGCCGCCGACACCGACACTGATCGCGATATCATCGTCGCTGGCCCCGGCGTCGGCCGCCAGCAAAATCCGCGCCCGCTTGAGCTCCGCATGTTGCCGCCGCTCAGCAGCGCCGTGAGTCCGGCGCGCTCGGTTTGAAAGTCCCGGCGCTCAAACGCCGGGGCTCTTCATTTCACGTCACGTCGGCTTTCCAATTGCCACAGATAGCGGACATACTGCAATTCTGACGATGTGCCGGTTGTCGACATACGGGGTGCAACAATGAACACTGCAGCCGCCGTGGGCTATTAAACTTCGAAATTATGCACGAAATCGTCCGGGACATTTGGCCCCCAGGCATAAAAGGAGTCGTCGGCATCATGATCACCGCTAGGCCAGTCGCAGGTGGCCGGGATGTAATCGATATCGGCCGAATACTCGCTGTAGCTGCCCCAGGGGTCCCGCACGTAATGGAAATAGTTCGAGCCGAGCACATGACGCCCTAAGCCCCAGCCTCGGGCAAATCCCTTGTCTAACATATGCATGGCACCGACGCCGATTTCGTCGACTGAACCCACGTCCCAACTGAAATGATGATGGCCCGGTGCCTCGGAACGGGCGAAAGCAATCATGTGATGATCGCTGCCATGGATGCCGTGGAGGAATGCGATGTTGTCGCTTGATTTGTCCGACAGGCGTAGCCCCAGGACCCGGGTGTAGAACTTGATCGCCTCGGCTACGTCGCGTGTGAACAAGAGGATGTGTGTCAGCCGTCTCGGGTGGGTGCGGCGAATTTCGCTGCGGAACGGCGCGCCGCGCCGGCCCGGCCCGGTCTGCGCAAAAGTGAATGAAGATTTTTCGTTTGGAGACGATTTTTCGGCCACCCTAATTTCAACCAGGTTGCCATCATGGTCACGAAACCACAGCCCGTTGGAATCGATGCCTTTCGGCGGATCGAGACGCTTGATGCCCATAGCCTGCAATCGCCCGGCAAATTTTTCGATATCGTCTTCAAACGCGCCAAACGACACATAGCCGTGCTTCTTGCGCGAACCCTCTGCGATCGTGCCCCAGCGATGCGAATGTCCATGCGTGTGCATGGTCAGAAGGTTGTCCTTCTCCCCAATATCGAGGCCGAACTCGTTATAGAAATTCTTCGCGACCGATAGATCCGGCACTGTGAAATGAAAATGATCCAGCGAATGAATGCCAAGTTCGCCGGGGCGTCGGCATGGTTTAATGAATCCTTGCATCGCCGTCATCGCGTCGTCTCCTTGCGCCTGCCCCCTAGTCCAGCCGTGGCATTTTAGGCGGCCTCCGGCCGGACGCCCCAGCGCGTCTATTCAATGCCACAGCATATTTGTCAATAAAAAATATATTTTCATTGCATCCATATTTTTACCGTCGCATAGTCGCTTTTATGAACAGACTTGCGATCGCCGAAAGCGCGGTTACCCAGGCGCATCAGGCCCATGAGGCGTTGCTGACGGAAATCCTCGAATGCCGGCTTGCACCCGGCGCCAAAATCATCATTAGCAACGTTGCCGAGAGCCTAGGCTTTAGCCCGGGCTCGGTTCGCGAAGCACTTTCGCGGTTATCCGCTGAGAAATGGACTGTGGCCACGGCGCAAAAGGGATACTCGGTTGCACCGGTCTCCGCTGAGGAATTGAAGGACCTTACGCGTACGCGCATCATCATCGAGCAGCTCTGCTTGCGCTCGGCGATCGAGCACGGTGATGTCGAGTGGGAAACTGCGATCGTTGCCGCCTATCATCGGCTGCATCGAATTCCGATGACGATCGCGGAGCCGAGTTCGCACTTGAACCCGGCGTGGGTGGCAGCACACACAACTTTCCATGCGGCCCTCGCGAATGGTTGCGACAGTCCGTGGATGCTGACCTTGCGCGCGACGCTTTATGCCCAGAGCGAGCGCTATCGGTTTTTATCCGTGGCGTTGGCACGGGAGGACCGTGATGTCGACTTTGAGCACAAGCGGATTCTAGATGCCTGCCTGGCGCGCGATGCGAGTGTCGTCGCCACGCTGATCGAAGATCACCTCATGCGAACGTCGAGTATCGTGTTGGCCTCACCGCTGCTGCGACAAGGCGCGCAGGTTCCCGTCAAAATACAACGCCGGAGTAATAGTCATGAATAAAGCTGCGAGCGTCTACAGCCTGGCGCCGCCTACCGTCCAGGACCTTGTCGCCCGCGCGCGGGAGCTTGCGCCGCTGTTTCGCAAAAACGGGCCAGCGGGCGAAGCCAATCGGCGCGTCGAGGACGAGAGCATTCAAGCGGCGACGAACGCCGGTTTGATGAAAATATGCACGCCCAAGCGTTACGGCGGTTGGGAAATGAATACGCGAGCGATGCTCGATGTAAGCTCCGCCATTGCCGAGGCTGACGGCGGCACCGCCTGGGTTGTGAATCTCAACAATATTTGCTGTTGGCTGACGAGCCTCTATCCGGTCAAGGCGCAGGACGAAGTGTTCGGCGCCAATCCCGATGCGCGCGTGTCCGGCGTGCTGAATCCCACCGCGACGGCGGTAAAGGTGGATGGCGGTTTCCGCATCACCGGCACATGGCACTACAATTCGGGCGGCTGGCACGCGCAATGGGCGGTGCTCGGAATGCCGATCGTTGACGCCGCGAACCAGCCGGTCGATCAGGGCTTGGCCCTCATTCCAATGGCAGACCTGGAGCGCGTCGACACGTGGTTCGTTGCCGGAATGAAGTCATCCGGCAGCATTTGCCTCAAAGCTCATGATATCTTCATTCCGCATCATCGCATCTTTTCGATACCCCGTGCCATCGAGGGAGACTATCCGACCGAAGCCCGAAGCGGCGAGCCATTCTATCGGTCGGCTTTCGTTCCGATCCTCTCCATTATCCTGGTCGGGCCGATCCTGGGATTGGGCCGAGCAGCGCTCGAATTTGTGCGTCAAAAAGCCGGTTCGCGGACCATAGCCTATACATTCTTTGAAAAGCAAAGCGCGTCCGTTGGTTTTCAATTACAGATCGCCGAAGCGGCGATGATGATCGATACGGCGCATTTCCACGCCTACCGCGCGGCCGATGACATCGACGATGCCGCGGCGCGCGGCGTCTATCCCGACATGCTCATTCGCGCGCGTGTTCGTGCCGATACCGGTTATGTGGTCGAGAAAATTACGCAGGCGATCGATAAACTGATGTTCGCGCATGGCTCGGCGGGCTTTGCAGAGTCGAGCCCATTGCAGCGTATCTGGCGCGATGCCGCAGTAGCATCTCGGCACGCGGTGGTCCTGCCGCCCGTCGGGTATGAGCTGTACGGCAAAATGCTTTTAGGCGTCGAAAATACTGTCACGCCTCTGATTTGAGCGCCGGATCTGCGAAACACGCGTTGTACCCGCGCTTCGTAAAATGGAGGTTACGCGACATTCATATCGAGCCGAGGCTTTGATATACGATCGTGTCCCTTGAGGTGGTGTAGCCGGCGGCGGCCGCCGACGATCGGCGTTTGGGCCAGATCGAAATGGGACATGACCGTGATGCGGTCACGTCCCCAGCAATTCTAACGGACCGCCCTGGATAGTGAGGGGTTTCTGCGCCATTGGCACAAAATTCCGCCAAAGGCTCGAATGCAAAGAGCACGGGAACCGAAAGCTAGGCCGTGTAGCACTCGAATGTATCGGTGACTCATCCGATATTCGGACGATCAGGCGCGCTTGCCTTTTATTTTTAATGAGTTACTCGGAATTTGGTTGCGGGGGTAGGATTTGAACCTACGACCTTCAGGTTATGAGCCTGACGAGCTACCGGGCTGCTCCACCCCGCGCCAAACGGCTAAAGTGCCGGAAATGCATGTAGCAAGCAGCTCCCGATAAGGGAAGGTGCAAGCGGGCGCATATTTCGCCATACTGTCGCAACCCCTCCATCGCCTCGTCATACGCGCCCAGCAATTGCCGCCATGCACGGCCCGGTATTAGCGGATATGGCTGAAAAACCTGCCCTGCAGCCGAAAACGGCCATCGGCCCGGCGGTGCGCGCCATCGCCGCCCACGTGCTGGCCTCCGCCGGCGCGGCCATCGCCGACCCGCAGCGTTCGAGCGCCGAAGCGGTGCACGATTTCCGCCGCGCCATGAAGGAGTGGCGGGCGCTGATGCGGCTTCTGGCGCCATTCATCCCCGACGCCGAACGGTGGCGGACCGAGGCACGCGACCATGCGCGCTCGCTCGCCCATGCGCGCGACGGGCAGGCGGCGCTCAATGCCTTCGACAATCTTGTCAAGCACGGCATGGCGCTGTCCAAGCGCTCGACCGCGACGGTGCGAAGCCGCATCGAAGCGCTGCGCGGCAGCGAGGAGCGTGCCGTGCTCACGCCCGAGTTGCGCGACATCATCGTCGCCTGGCTCGACTCCGCGGCGGCGGCGGTCGAAACATGGCCGCTCGATCCGTTCGACTTCTCGGCGATCGCCGCGCAACTGACCGCCGGCTACCGCGCCGCGCGCAAGCGCATGCCCGCCGATTGGTCGGCCGCGAGCGACGCGGAGCTGCATGAATTCCGCCAGCGCGTTGTCGATCACCGTTATCAGATGGAACTGATCGAACCGCTGTGGCCGCGCTTCGGCCGCATGTGGACCGAGGAAGCCGAGCGCCTGCGTGAACGGCTCGGCAAATGCCAGGACCTCGCCGTGCTCGAGCGGCTCACCGGCCCGCATCAAGTGCTGGCGCATTGGCGCTCGCGGCTTACGCCCGCCTGTGCCGAACGCCGCACCGCGCTGTCGCACCACGCCGCGCGCATCGCCAAGCGGCTGTTCGCAGAGAAGCCCAAAGCCTTCCGCCGGCGCCTCGAAACGTTGTGGGAGCATGGCAGATAGGGACCGTCATTCCGGATTGGCGCCAACGGGCCGGCGCGAAGTCACGCGGCCCGATAACAGGCGCCGCGCCAGATGGACTCCAGAATCACGATTCGTGGTTATGGATTCGAGGTCTCGCTTCGCTCGGCCCCGGATTGACGAGCATTCGCAATCCCCAAATAAATCTCGCGCACCTGCGCGTTGTCCTGCAGCTCCGCCGCCGGACCCTGCAACGCGATGCGGCCGGTCTGCAGTACGTAGGCATAATCGGCAATGCCGAGCGCGAGCGGGATCGATTGCTCGGCCAGCAGCAGGGTGAGCCCTTGCCGGTGCAGCTCGGCGAGCGTGTCGTAGAGCGTCTCCACCACGGCGGGCGCCAAACCGAGGCTCGGCTCATCGAGCATCAAAAGATGGGGATCACTCATCAGCGCGCGGCCGAGCGCGAGCATCTGCCGCTCGCCGCCCGAGAGTGTGCCGGCAGCTTGCCGGCGCCGCTCGGCGAGCCGCGGAAACAGCGCGTACACGCGCTCGAACAATGCATCGATGCGCGAGCGGTCGGAAAGCGGGGTGGCGCCGAGCCGCAAATTCTGTTCGACGCTCTGGGTAACGAACAGCCGCCAGCCTTCCGGCGACAGCGCCAAACCTTTGCCGACGATCGCATAAGCCGGCTGCCCGAAAATCGCCTCGCCGCGCCATTCGATGCGGCCGCGCGCTGGGCGGATGAGCCCGGCAACGGCCGAGAGCGTCGTCGTCTTGCCGGCCCCGTTGGAGCCGAGCAGCGCCACCACCTGTCCGGCCTCGACCTGCAACGAAATATCGGCGACGCCGACCAAGTCGCCGTAGCGTACTTCCAGATGTTCGACTTTCAGCCCGGTCATTTGCGGACAGAATGATTATAGATTTTTTCGTTCGCGGGAATGGCGTTGCGCGCCGCGGCCCAGATAGGCTTCGATCACCGCCGCGTCGCGCACGACTTGCTCGGGCGTGCCGCTTGCGATGACACGGCCCTGATTGAACACCAAGACGCGCCGGGTCAGCGTCATGATCACTTCCATGATGTGCTCGACGATAACGATGGTGACGCCGCTCTCGTGAATGCGCCGCACCAGAGCGATCGCCTCCCGCAATTCGCCCGGCGTGAGGCCGGCAAGCGATTCGTCAAGCAAAAGCAGGCGCGGCTCTGTCGCCAGCACGCGGGCGATCCCCAAACGTTTGCGCCCCGGCGTGCCCAACGAACGCCCGGGCTGATCGGGCCGCAGCCCGCTCATTTCAACAATGCGGCGGGCATGCTCGCGCGCGTCGTTGCGGTGCGGATGGCGCAGGAACGCGCCGACCATCACATTGTCGAGCACGCTCATGTCTTCGAATGTCGTCGGTACCTGGAAGGTGCGGCCGATGCCCAGGCGCGCGTGCGCTTCTGACGACGCATGCGTGACGTCGACGCCATTGAACAGGATGCGGCCGGAGGTCGGCAGCGTGTCGCCGGCGAGACAATTGAAAAAAGTCGATTTGCCGGCGCCGTTGGGGCCGATCAGACCGACGATCTCGCCCTCCGCCACGGCGAGGTCGGCGCCGCCCACAGCCCAGAAGTTGCCGAATGCCTTGGCGACGTTTTGCGCCTCAAGCAGCATGAACGCGCCTCCGGATCAACGGCGATAACCGTCGCCAAAAATCGAACAGGCCGCCCGGTTCGAAGCGCGCGATCAAGACAATGATGCCGCCGTACAGGATGAAGGTCAGGCCCGAGCCGCTGCCGCCGAACCAGGTGTTCGCCGCTGTCTGCAGCGGCACCAGAATGAGCGCGCCGACGAGCGGACCGAACAGCGTGCCGGCACCGCCCAGCGCGGCGACGATCAACATCTGCACCGAGACCAGAATGCCGAAGCCGGAGTCCGGATCGATGAAGCCGGTCTTGATTGCGTAGAGCGAACCGGCCGCCGAGGTGAACGTGGCGGACAATGCCAGCGCTTTGAGCTTGGTCAGCCGCACCGGCACGCCGAGGCTTCGCGCCGCTCGCTCGCTCGCCTTGATGGCGCGCAAGTAATAGCCGAAACGGCGCCGCTGCACCTCATAGGTGACGAACAGCAAAAGCCCGAGCACTGCCAGGAAGATATAATAGTACGGCAGGTCGCTGCGAAACGTCAGGTCCCACCAGCCGCGCGCCACCGCCGGGCCCTGCAAACCGATAGCGCCGCCGACCAGAGCCCAGGTTCCGAAGAAAATGCGGATGAGCTCAGCGACGGCGATCGTCGCCATGCTGAAATAATGGCCGCTCAACCGTAACGTCGGCAGTCCGATGAGACCGGCGAGCGCGATGCTGAGCAGGATGCCGATGGGGATGCCAACAAGCGGCGGCCAGCCGAAAAGCGTATAGAATAAGAGCGGCGCATAAGCGCCGAGCCCGAAGAACATGGAATGGCCGACCGAAACCTGGCCCGCGTAACCACCGACAATGTTCCAGGCCGACGCCGAGATCGCCGCGAGTGTGAACGCAACGGCGATGTCCTGATAGAACGGATCAGAAAAGACCAACGGGAAAAGCAGCAGTAGCGCCGCGAGCAGGCATACGCCGACGCGCGCGGACAGCAGATATTTCACGCTTTCCCCATCAGGCCCTGCGGGCGGAACCAGAGCACCGCCACGAACAAGCCATAGACGACGATGTCCTTATAGATGGCGCCGAGCCAAAAGGCCGAGGTCGCCTCTATGAGACCGATGATCAGTCCAGCGTAGAGCGAACCGAGCACGCTGCCGAAGCCGCCGAGCGCAACGGTGACGAAGGCGATCAGGCCGAATGTCTCTCCGACCGTCGGCGACCACGGATAGGCGATCGCCAACAACGCGCCGGCGATTCCGGCCGCGCCCGCCGACAATCCCCAGGCCAGCGCCTGCATGCGGTCGGGCCGAATGCCCATCAGCATCGCCGCCGAACGGTCCTCGGCAACGGCCAACAGCCTGCTGCCGACAATCGTGTGCGTGAGCAGCAGGTGAAGCCCGATGGTCAGGGTGATCGCCACCGCGCCGGCGACGAGCTGCGCCAGGGGGAGAAAAATGCCGCCGAGATCGAGCGTACCGGACAGCGATGTCTGCGGCAACGACACGAAATTGGCCGAGAAAATAAAGAACGCCGAGTAGCGCAGCAGCAAAGCGAGCCCGAACGTGGACAGAATCTGGGACAGCATCGGGCCACGCACCACATGGCGGATGAGTGCGACATAGATCGCAACGCCGAGCACAAACAGCGCCAAAGCCGCCGCGGCGCTAAAGCCAACCGGGCCGCCACCGAGATAGAGCACGACGAGCAGCGCTACGTACATGCCGAGCATGACGAATTCGCCGTGGGCGAAATTGATGAAATTCATCATCCCCCAGATCAGGGTCAGGCCGGACGAGAACAGCGCGTAGATCGCCCCGAGCAAGAGGCCGCCGACGATGACCTGCAGGAAAATCATCGATTATTCCATAGCGGACGGCGCGCATGTCGCGCCGGCCGCCGGCGCCGTCAGGCCGCCTCGTTTTTGGTATCGAAATTCAGCTCGATCTCCACGTTGTTGGGATCGCGGAGGAAAATTTGCGCGCGCGTGCTGTTGGGCACCAAGTTGACGCGGTAGGGTACGCCACGCCCGTTGAGGTGCTGCTTCATCGGCTCAAAGCCGCGGCTGCCGAAGGCGACGTGATCGATCACGCCCGAATCGGAGCGCTGCTCCTTGCCGGTCTGCGAGATGTCGTTGAGGTGCAGTACCGGATGGCCGTCGCTGTAAAGCCAAGCGCCGGGAAAGTCGAAAGGCGGGCGCGGACCGTTCGTAAATCCCAGCACGTCTTCATAGAACCGCACGGTTTCGACCAGTTTGCGGGTCGACACATTATAATGGTCGAGCCGGCCAACGTTTATGTCCATCGGGCTCCTCCTTGGAATTTGCAGGCTTGCAGCATACTGCAAAATGGCCGGACGGCGAACAGAGGGGGCGCTCTAAGCGGTCGGCGCAATAAAGCGGGCAAGCTCGCCGGCGACGCCGGCGATGACGCCATCCCAATCGCCGATGGCGCTTTGCCGGAATAGACGCGCGGTCGGGTACCAAGGGCTCGTTTCGCCCGCAAGCGTCCAACGCCAATCCGGCGCGAAGGGGATGAGCACCCATAACGGCCGGCCCATGGCGCCGGCAAGGTGCGCGACCGCGGTATCGACGCAGATCACCAGATCGCACAGCGCGATCACCGCCGACGTGTCGGTGAAATTCTCAAGCTCGCCGCCGACGTGCGTTACGTGCGTCTCGCCGGCGAGTTTCTCCACATCCTCGCTGCGTACGTCGCGCTGGATGCTGATGAAGTGTGCCCCGCCACCCTGCGCAAACAGCGGCTCGAGCCGCGCGAACGCGATGGAACGGTTGCGGTCGTTGAAATGGTTGACGTTGCCCGACCAGGCGATAGCGATGCGCGGGCGCGCCAGCGCACCAATGCGCGCCGACCATTTCGCCAAAGACGCTTCGTCAGCCGAAAGATACGGAATTTGCGCCGGCACGGTGTCGGGCTCAGTGCCGAGCGCGAGCGGAAGACTGCCGAGCGGACAATGCACGTCGTAGGGCGGCGCCACCTCGCCGCGGGCGATGATCGTCGCGCCGCCGTCAAGCCGCGCCAGCAGCGCGGTCAACTCGCTCGGCACTTCGAGCACGATCTTGGCGCCGGTCTCGGCAAGGATCGGCACGTAGCGCGCGAACTGGATGGTGTCGCCCAATCCCTGTTCGGCGTGCAGCAACACCGTCTTGCGCGGCAGCGGATACTCGCCGAGCCACAACGGCCGGCCGCGGCCCTTCTGCGGCAGCATGCCGCTCCGCCGCCAGCGCGCCTCGTATTTCGCAAAGCCCGCCCGATAATCGCCGAGCGTGAGCAGCGCCATCGCCTCGCTGAAATGCACGTCGGGATCGTCCTTGCCGGCGGCTCTGGCCTTGCCGTAGCTCGCGACCGCCTCATCGTGCCGGTTGAGCGCGGCGAGTGCCCGCCCGCGATGCAGCCACGCTCCGGCATGTTCCGGTGCGGCGACCAGCGCCCGGTCATGCGCATCGAGCGCCGCGGCGTAGCGGCCGAGCTCGTGCAAAGTAAGCCCGCGATTATAGTGCGCCCCCGGATGGCCCGGCATCATCGCCAGCGCAGCGTCGAATTCGGCGACCGCTTCGTCGTGCAGCCCGAGCGCCGCATTCGCGATACCGCAATTGAGTCGCGCCTCGGCATGGCGGGGCGCACGCGCCAATACTTCACGAAACTCGACGAGAGCGTCCTGGGCGCGTCCGGCGCTGAGCAGCGCGTTGGCATGTTGATACAGGATGGCGACATCGTTGCCGCCGAGCGTGCGCGCTTTATCCAGGCATTCGAGCGCTTCCGCGTTACGCTTGAGCGCGAGCAATACTTGGCCGAGATTGGCCCAGGCGCCTGGCGCGCGCGGATTGATCTTGACCGCGGCGGACAACAGGCGGTGCGCTTCGCCCATGCGGCCGAGCTGCGCCTTGACGGTACCAAGCAGATTAAGCGCGTCGAAATGATCCGGCGCCGCCTTGAGCACACGCGTATAGTTCTTCTCGGCCTCGCGCAACCGGCCTTGCCGCTGCAGCGAGACTGCCTCGTTGAACGCTTGCGCGAGGTTGAACGGCGCGGTTTTGCCGCTCACAGCCGGTTGATCCGGGCGATGCGCCGCGTCACTTCCGCGGGCGTTTCGCTGTCGGCCTTGTTCTTGAGCATCAGCGCCGCGCGCGCGGCCGGCCGCGCGAGGCAGCGCGTAAGCCAGACTTTCAGGTTCGGCACAGCGGCAAGATCCATGTCGATGGCGCGGCTGATGACGGCGGCGACGTTGAAGTCCGCTACAGTGAAATCGTCGCCGAGCAAATAAGGCTGCACCGCCAATGCGGCGTCGAGCACCTTGAATGGCGCGGCGAGGACTTTCAGCGCCTCGTCGCGCTTTGCCGCGTCGCGCTCAGCCGGCGGCAGCCGCACCGCGTGCAGCGACCAGATATTGACGCCGCGGTCGACCTCGGCAATCGCCCAAAAGCTCCACTGCCAAGCCTTTGCCTCGTCCATCAATGAAGCAGGATAAAGCTTGCCGAGCGAATGCTTCTTGGCGAGGTAAAGCGTGATCGCCAATGACTCGAACAGCACGAAGCCATCATCGTCGATGAACGGCAGCCGCCCGTTGGGGTTGATCGCCAAAAACTCGGGGGCGCGCGCGCCGGCTTCGCCGATTTCGATCGGCAGATGCTCGTAGGCAAGCCCAAGCTCGCCCGCCATCCACAGCGCGCGAAAAGCGCGGGTGCGGGCGATGCCGTAAATGCGCAAGGCAGCCATCCGTTCCCTCTTCGCTCACGACTAAGGCTTGCGCGCCGAAGCGTTGTCAAGTTGCAGCCGGGATCGTACTTTGCCGCGTCAAAACTGGGGAAATGAAATGGAATTCGGCATTTTTTCGAACGGCTTTCGTCCGCACACGACCGCAGCGCAGACTTACGCAGAGGACCTCGCCGAGATCATTCATGCCGACCGGCTCGGTTTTAAGTATGCCTATATCAGCGAGCACCACGGTGAGCCGGTCTATATCGACAAGATCGACACCCTGCCGGTGCCTGAGCTTCTGATGTGCAAGGCGGCAGCGCTGACCAAGCAAATTCGCATGGGCGCCGCGGTCAAGCTTATTCATCTGGCGCATCCGGTCGACACCGCCATCCAGGCGGCGGTGACCGATCATGTGATCGGCGGCGGCCGTTTCATCTTCGGCTTCGGCTCCGGCTTTCCCAACCCGCTGTTCGCCGGTGAGCGCGGGCTGTCGCACGCCGACCGTCACGGCCGCATGCGCGAGTCGCTCGACCTCATTCTCAAATGCTGGAGCGCCCCCGAGCCGTTCGATTGGGACGGCAAATACTGGCAAGGCAAGCATATCGTCGCCACGCCGCGACCGCTCACGCTGCCGCACATGCCGATGGCGACCGCCACCGATACAGAAGAAACGATCGACCTGGCGGGCGCGCGCGGCTACACGCTGCTTCGCGCCCAGCTCGAGCCACCCGGATCGATCCGGCAAAAAGCCGATCGCTACGTCCGCGCCGCCAAGTCCGCCGGCAGGACCGATCCGCTCGCCAAGGTGACCGTGGCACGCTACGTCTATCTCGCCGACAGCCGCCGCGAGGCGATGGACGATCTGCGTCCGGCGATCAATTACGAGCTCACCTATCAGAAGTCGCGCGGACTCATCCGCATCATCACATCGAATTACGATCTCGGCATCAAGGGCGATGACATCAGCTTCGACCAGCTCGCCGAGGCCGGCATCTACTTCCTCGGCGACCCGGACAGCGTGGCGAAAGAGCTGCGCAAGTTCTACGACGAAGCCGGCGGCTTCGGCACGCTGTTGATCGTGGCCGGCAAGAACTGGGCGACGCGCAAAAAAGTGTTTCGTTCGATGCAACTGTTCGCCGATCACGTGGCGCCGCAGCTTGCCAATCTCGTGCCGGCGCGCGATCCTGACGTGGTGGCGGCCTAAGTATCATCGTCCGCGGAGGCGAAGGCGGACGATCCATTAAACCGGTGATTACTGGATGCGCCGCCCTTTGCGGAGCATGACAGCGGAGGAGTGGAGAAGCGAATGCGTCTTGGAATGTTCATGATGCCGGTGCACCCGCCGGCGCGCTCGTTCAGCGAAACGCTCGCCGAGGATGAAACGAAGGCACTTTACGCCGACGAACTCGGCTTCGACGAATTATGGCTGGGCGAGCATTTTTCCGCCTCGACCGAGCCGATCCCGTCACCGCTGATGTTCTTTGCCAACTTGCTGACCCGCACCAAAAATCTGCGGTTCGGCACCGGCGTGATCTGCCTGCCGAACCACGATCCGGTGATCGTCGCCGCCGAGGTCGCGCAGTTCGACCACATGAGCCGCGGCCGCTTCATGCTCGGCATCGGCCCCGGCGGCCTGCTCTCCGATTTCGAGCTGTTCGACAATGCCGATCGCGGCGTGCGCGCGCGCAAGACGATGGAGGCTGTCGCCATCATGCAGCGCATCTGGTCGCAGGATCCGCCGTACGACGTTCCCGGCGAATTCCGCTCGGTTCGGCTTAAGCAAGCGATCATTCCGGCGCTCGGCATCGGCACCATGCCCAAGCCGCTGCAGAAATCCGGCCCGCCGATCACCATGTCGGTGTCGAGCCGCAACTCGCCGACCGCGCGCGTCGCCGGCGAGCGCGGCTGGGGCATTTTGTCCGGCAACAACATGCCGGCCAACGCGGTGGCGACGCACTGGCAAGCCTATAGCAAGGCGTGCGGCGCGGCCGGCAAGCCGGCGCGCGGCGAGAACTGGCGCGTGTCGCGCAACGTCATGGTGGCGGAAACCGATGCCGAGGCCCGCGACCGCGTATTCTCCGAGCTCGGATCAAATCATTACTTCTACACTTACATGCGCGAGGTGCTGTCACGCGTCGGCATTCTTTCGGTCATGAAGCCCGACCCAGACATGCCGGACGAGAAGGCGACGGTCGAAGTCATCACCGACGCCTGCACGATCTACGGTTCGCCGAAAACCTTCCTCGACAAACTGATTACCTTTCGCGACGAAGTCGGCCCGTTCGGTACGCTGCTGATGACCGGCCTCGACTGGAGCGGCCCCAATCGGGATTGGGAGCGCAATTCGATGCGGCTTCTGGCGCAGGAAGTGTTTCCGAAATTCCGTCAGCACGCCATGGCGCAGGCGGCGGAGTGAAGCTAATGACGTAACCACCTCTCCCCCGCAAGCGGGGCGAGGAAACAGCGGCGACCTGAATGGACTCCGCAAGAATGAGGGCAGTGCTCACAGTCGTCGGAATTATTCTCCTTCTGTCCGGCCTCGTCTTCATGGGACAAGGTTCGCGCTATTTCCCCTATCCGGCCGAAAGCTTCATGGTCGGCGCGAGGCAATGGATCTATTACGGCGGCGGCATAGTAATCTTCGGGGTTGTGCTTCTCGTGACTGCTTGGCGTCTCTGATAATTACGCCTCGATCAGCCGCTGAAACCGCCAGCGTCCAGAAAGGCGTGCTCGTCCGTCGTGGTGGGCCGCCCAAGCACGGCATTACGGTGAGGAAAACGTCCAAAGCGCCGGATGATATCGGCGTGAAGCTCGGCCCATTTTACCTGATCGGCGTCGCCGGTGCCGCGCATCAATGCGACGGCGCGGTCCTGGTCCGCAAGATCTTCCGAATGTTCGAACGGAAGGTAAAAGAAGGCGCGCTCTGGCATCGCGACTTGCCGATCGAAATCCCTGTCGATGGCTCGCTCCGCCGT
>JASHRW010000071.1 GCA_030037065.1 Xanthobacteraceae bacterium | reverse complement strand
GGCGCGCCAGTGCGCAGGCATGATCCTGCAATTCCTCGCCGCTGCCGCGGTCGCCGCGCGTCAGGTCGGCGCTGTCTTCCAGAATGACAAAGCCCGGCTGGCCGCCGAACCACATGCCGGCGACCACCAGTGTGTAGCGCGCCATAGCGGCGCGCGCTCCCGGAATGCCCCGCGCCAGGAGCTTGAACGGATCGTTGCCGTCGAGCGTCGGTCCGATGACCCGCCGCGCCCGGTAGTGGTGGCCGGACAGCGGCCTCGTCAGCAACGTCCAATGGAGACCGATGTGATCGCCTTCGCTGCGCAGACTGTCGCGCACGTCGGCGCGGATGCAATCGATGTGAATATGAAGCTGGTTCTGCGTGCGGCCGAATTTCGAATTGATGGCCAGGCTGAGCGCATCGCGCAGCATGGAGTGACCGAGCGCTTTTTCCGCAAACCTGCGCGCCGTCCAGGCATCGTCGAAATAATTGACCGCGTTCGGCGCGAGCAGCGAGCCGCTTTCGATACCGTCAATGCGTTGCGTCGGAATGAGCAAATACTGGGACGTTCCGCTGATATCCTTGAGGATCGCATAGCCGCGCGCAATTCCGTTTTTCAGATCGACTTCGGCGCAAGGCTTCGGGTCGCCGTGCTGCTGTTCATCGGGCACGCATTGCCCATGCACGATCTGCCACAGCACATTCGGATTGGCCGAATGGGCGGCCAGCGAATACAGCAATAATCCGGCGACGATGGCGGAGGCGGCGCCGATCCATCGCAGCGGCGGCTTTCTCCACATGCAGCGTCTTCCTCCTAATGCGCCACGGCCAGATAACGCTCGAGCGTCATCGGATTGCCCTTGCCCGCCGGCTGGCGCGGCTCGACGCCGGCAAAGCGGCTTGCTTCGCTGAACCATTGCGCCCGTGCGGGCAGTTGCCAGCGCCGCGACGCGGCCCGCGAGGCGTCCCAGCGTACCGGCTCCTCTTCGATGTCGATGCACTGATAATGCGTGTTGAACAATTCGATGCGGTGGCCGTCGGGATCGCGCATATAGACGAACAGCGCATGGCCGGGCCCGTGCCGGCCGGGCCCGAATTCGATGTTCTCGGCGAAGCCGAGATTGTAGGCGAGATCGCAGACATAGAAAAACAGATACGATTCCGGAATGGAAAACGCGGCGTGATGCAGCCGCGGGCCGGCGCCCGGGGCGAACACGATGTCGTGCGGATTGCCCTTCCTTTGCAGAAACACGAACAGCGGCTCGTCGCCGCCGTCGGCGGCGATGTATTCGGACAGCCGGAAACCCAGCCCCATGTAGAATTCGAGCTGCCGCTGCACGTCCGGCACCAGGAGCTGGAAATGATCGATGCGCTGCGGCACCGCACCGTGGTGATGCTCGAAGCCGACCACCAGTCGCGGCTTCTTCGCCATCGTGGCGCAGAATTCGAGCGGCGTGCCGAGCGGATCGCTGACGTGCAGCGTCTTTTCTTGATACGGCCGCTCCACCCATTGCGCCGGCAAGCCGGCCTTGTCGAAATAGTACTTGGCCTTCTCCAGGTCCTCTTCAGTGAAGCATCGTAACCCCACCCGCTCCGCCTCCACCGCCCCCGCCCGCTTGAGCACCAGCGAGTGATGGCATGCCTCGGCCACGCCGCGCAGGTAGATCGCGTCCTTGTCCTCGTCGCTGACGGCAAAGCCGATCAGATCGACGTAGAACGCGCGGCTCTTGCCGAGATCTTTGACGTTGAGCACCGCGTGACTCGCGCGGGTGACATTGAACGGCGGATTGTAGTTGGGCTTAGGGATCGGCACGGCGGACTCCGGGTTTCCAAACAGAGAGGCTAGCATACTCGTTTGCACGGTAGGCGGCCTGTGTGACCGCCCGCGCTAGGCCGCCAGGGGGTGCCCACAAGGGGCGTCCCTACGAAGACGTGCATACACCACCGTTCTCGCGCTGCGCTTTTTTTCGCGCCCCGAGGTCTGCCCAAACTTTTCATCCCCCACCAATAAAGAAGGGAGGCGGAGCGCCGGAAGGCGCATAGTCAAGAGCCGCGCCACACCAACAGGCGTTACCGTCTGCTGATGCTGCGGGCGCGGCGCGCGCCACACCCTCAGATGTTGCCACCTGACAGTGCTTCGGGCGCGCTCGCCTTTCGGCGCTCCGTCGCGGCTCTCGTCGCAGGGCGAACCATGCACGACTCCGGCCCAGGCCGCGCTTCGCGTGATGCAGTGCGAAGGCGTTACCTTCGCCTTTGCAGCGCGCTTAAGCCAAGCACCTGGCTCGCCGGTCGTAATGCCGGCGGGGACGATACCCGGACCGCCCGGGAGCGGCTTGCGAGGCCGCCCGCGGGAACCGCACTCGCTCCATCAATCAGCCGCCACCGGTTGACGTCCCTTCGACAAGCGAGATGGGACTATATGTCACAACTCTTGACTGGAATCAAGGACAAAAGTCGCCAAAAGTCCCCAATCACGATATCGTGTTTGGCGCGGCCGCAATTCTTGGCGCGGTCCCGGCCATGCGATCGATGCAGCGGAACGGCTTTAGGTTTGCTTGTTATCCGGCGATTGCCTCGATCACGCGTTGACCTAGAATCGACCCCTTTTCCATCTCTGGAATGTCGGGGCAGTGCTGCACGAAGCCCACGGGATCGGCCTCGCCAATCGGCCAATCCGAACCCAGGACCAGCCGATCAGCGCCGACGGCTTTGACCAGCGCAGTCAGCACCGTCGGATCGTACAGGC
>JASHRW010000070.1 GCA_030037065.1 Xanthobacteraceae bacterium | reverse complement strand
GATGCCGGCGCGGCCGCGACCGATGCCGGGATTGAGCAGATCGGCGAGCTGCGGATCGAGCGGCGGCACATCCGGGCGCGACGCCTTGGCGCGCGTCGGCTTCGCCGGGTCTTTTTTCGAATGCTTGGCCGGATCGCGCGGAGCTTTCGCCATGGCCGCAATATGGGGCGAGTCCGCAGACGAGGAAAGTGACGCGCCGCTCTTACGCGCGTCATGGCCGGGCTTGACCCGGCCATCCACGCCTTTCTACCGTTCGCTGAAGACGTGGATGCCCGGCACGAGGCCGGGCATGACGGTTGAGGAAACGCTCATGTCTTCACTCGATTTTGCACCGCTACTCGCCTCGGGCCTTCCGCCCGGCGCGGCGAAATGGAACGGCTTGGCGAAATATAGCTTCGTCGGCGGCAACAACGACGGCGAGCTGGTGCCGGTCGACGATCTGATCGCCGCCATGAGCGCGGTGCTCAAGCGCGAGGGAAAGGATCTGGCCACCTATGGGCTCGCCAGCGGCCCGCAAGGCTACCGGCCACTGCGCGAATTTCTATCAGCAAAACTCAAGCGCACCGCCGGCATCGCCTGCACGGCCGATGAGATTCTCGTCACCTCCGGCTCGCTGCAGGCGCTCGATCTGGTCAACGGCATCCTGCTCGATTGCGGCGACACGATCATCACCGAGGCGGAGACCTATCAGGGCTCGCTCAATCGCTGGACGCGGCTCGGCGTCGACGCCGTCGGCATCCCGCTCGACCGCGACGGCATGCGCATGGACGCGCTGGCCGCGGCGCTCGACGATCTGAAACGCCGCGGCGTGCGCGCCAAATACATCTACACTATCCCGACCGTGCAGAATCCGACCGGCACGATTCTGCCGGAGGCGCGGCGGCTGGAGTTGCTCCGTCTGTCACGGCAACACGGCGTGCCGATCTTCGAAGACGATTGCTACGCCGATCTGATCTGGAACGGCCAACGGCCGCCGGCACTTTACAGCATGAGTCGCCACGGCGGCGTCATCCATATCGGCTCGTTCTCCAAATCGATCGCGCCGGCACTACGCGTCGGCTACATCATCGCCGAGTGGAGTCTGCTGTCGCGCATGCTGGCGCTGAAGACCGATGCCGGCTCCGGCGCGCTCGAACAGATGGTGCTCGGCGAATATTGCCCGCAACACTTCGACGCCCATGTGCCGCCGCTGACGTGCGGATTGCGCAGTAAACTCGAAACGCTGATGGACGCGCTCAACGAGCAGTTCGGTACCGCCGCCGAATTCGACGATCCCAAGGGTGGCATTTTCCTCTGGGTCAAGCTGCCGGATGCGGTCGACACGATGAAGCTCTATCAGGCCGGGCTCGCCGCCGGCGTCGCCATCAATCCGGGACCCGAGTGGTCGACCGACAAGGCGTATGGCAGAAGCCGCATGCGGCTGTGCTTCGCCAGCCCGTCGCACGAGGCGATCCGCGCCGGCGTCGCGACGCTCGCCGAAGTCTGCCGCCGCGAATTCGGCGTGCCGGAGCGGATCGGCAATGTGCAGAGGGCGCAGGCCTCAGGACCGTCACCCTGAGGTGCGAGCGGAGCGAGCCTCGAAGGGCGACGGCCCGGGCGCCCGAGCAGCATCCTTCGAGGCCCGCGCTGCGCGCGGGCACCTTCAGGATGACTATTATCTAAAACCCCTTCACCGCTTCGGTCACGTGCTCGACCTCGGGCGGCGACGCGAAGCAATGGCCGACCAGCTTGCGCCACTCCTGAAAGTCGGGCGAGCCGCGAAAATCGACTGTGTGATTTTCCACCGTCGCCCATTTGACGAACAGACGATAGCGGCCCGGCTTCTCGATCGAGCGCGACAAATCCATGCCGCCGCAACCCTTGGCGCGCTGGAAGATCGGCGCCGCCTTTTTCACGCCGGCTTCGAACTCCGCTTCCATCCCCGGCCTGACGTCGATCTGGGCGATCTCGGTGATCATGACATCCTCTCGGTTTTCCCGCCGCGAACGTAGCGTGGATTGCGCGCCGGCGAAATCCGTCCGACGGCGCTAGCCGAGCGGCGCGCCCAACAGGCGAAAAGCAATCGGGCCGGCGATAAGAAAGCCGAGCAGTGCGCCGCGCCAGCGCGGGCTTTCGATCGCAGCGGCAAGCGACAGGCCGGCGAGCGGCATGATCGCCGCCAGCGGCAGGTAGTAGCGCGGATAGGCATCCATCAGCCAGCCGGTCGCGGCATAGCGGCCGTAGCTGTAAACGACGTGGATCGCGAAGGTCGCAGCGATGGCGGCGGTTCCGGACAGCAAGACGATGTCGAGCGCGCCTTCCTTTCCCCGCCACAGGCGCCGTAACGACAGCGCTATTCCGGCGAAAGCGCAGATCAGCGCCGCCACCGGAATGGCAAGCATGGCGTAATTGAGCAGGCTGCGCGGGGCCAATGTCGGCATCCACTCGGCGACAAAGGCGACAACGAAATAGATCACGTAGGCCGGAAAGGATTTTCGCGGCAGATCGGCCCAGCCCGCAACGCGCGCGCCGTCCTTGAGCAGCGCGAGTTGCGCCGGCGTCTCCGGCGTCGGACTGCCGTAGCGCAGGATAAATTCGAAATAGGGCGCGGCAGCCAGCACGAACACGAGCAACGCGGCCAACACCCAGATCCACGTCAATCGCCTGCGCCACAGCAAATAAACAAGCACGCCGCTTACCATCGCCGCGGTCAGCAGCAATCCGGTCAGCTTCGCCCAGCCGGCGACGACGACGCCGAACAGCGCTAACGCCAGCCATCGGTCACGGCCGGTCGAAAGGCGCTGCCAAGCGCCGAGCATGGCGAGCGCACCGCCGAGAAAAGCGAGATTGTCGTTATTCACCGCCCCGGCGAGCGGCACCAGGACCGGAATGCAGGCCAGCGGAACGGCGTAGGCGTAGAACTCGTAACGTTGCATTCGTGCAGCAAGAGCAAGGCCAAGCAAGGCTGCAAAGCCGAGCGCCGCAAGCGCGACATCGATCAAACGGTCCGCCAGCAACGCCCGCGGATGGCCTTCGAGGTGCGGACCCAAGAGCGCAAGCAGCGCATAATATTCCGACGGGTGGTTCAGATAATTGGCCTGGTCGGTGAATAGGAAAGTCCGCGGATCGAGCAGGCGCATGCGGTCAAGCGCCGGCCAAACGTTGCCCTGGTGCTGAATCTCGGCGACATAGGAGGCATGCGCCACCTCGTCAAAGCCTTGCGTCACATCCTTGCGTTCTGCGCTCACGCAAGCCGCCAGAACGAATAAAGCGAAAATGACAGCGGCAATGGAAAAATTTGCCGTCGCCGGGCCGGTCAACGGAACGGGCGCGTAAGCGGGAACGCTCGACATGACGAAGAAAATGCCTGCGCAGGGGTTAAATATTCGCTAGGCAATGCGCTAATAACGGTGGCGCGGGTTGAGCAACGCGAAACCCGCAAAGGCTTTCAAAGGTTAAGCGCGACTGCCGGATTTCGCTCCGCTCAATTCGGGCTACAAAAAGGGCTTGTCATGATTGACGTGCATTACTGGACCACGCCGAACGGCCACAAGATCACGATTTTCCTCGAAGAGGCCGGGCTGCAGTACAAGATTTTTCCGGTCAACATCGGCAAGGGCGAGCAGTTCAAGGCCGAGTTTCTGACGATCTCGCCGAACAACCGCATTCCCGCCATCGTCGATCACGCTCCGCCCGACGGCGGCAAGCCGATTTCGGTATTCGAATCGGGTGCGATCTTGTTTTACCTCGCCAACAAGACCGGCAAATTCATCGCCAAGGATATGCGCGAGCGAATGCAAACGCTCGAATGGCTGTTCTGGCAGATGGGCGGGCTCGGCCCGATGGCCGGGCAGTACAATCACTTCGGCAATTACGCGCAGGAGAAGCTGCAATATGCGATCGACCGCTATCGCAACGAAGTGAACCGCCTCTACGGCGTCATGAACAAGCGGCTCGCCGACCGGCCGTTCCTCGCCGGCGAGTATTCGATCGCCGACATGGCCTGCTATCCGTGGATCCTGCCGGAGCGCCAGGCGCAGAACATCGCCGACTTCCCGCACCTGAAGCGCTGGCACGAAACGATCAAGGCACGGCCCGCGGTGGTCAAAGCCTACGAATGGACACCGAAGATCAACCCCGGCCAAGGCGGCATCCGCACCGCCGAGGAGCGCGCGATTCTGTTCGGGCAGACGGCCGCGTCAGTGAAGGGCGCTGCCGACCGCGCGGCGGCACGTTAGGTGCCCCACACGTTTCCCGATCAATGAATATTGATCCGTAACGATCCCGGACCAGCGGCGCATCGTTTCACGCTACGCCGCATCCGGGAAACGCGGCTGAGATTTGCTACGGCGAAACGCCGCCGATGTAGCCGGTGATCTTCCAGCCGCCTTCCTCGTTGGTGTAGCAGATCTGGTCGCTGGCGAGCGGCACGATGGCGTCGACTGCAACGTAGCCGGTCTTGCCGTCAGGCAAAGCCACGTGCAGGAACGGCGAAGCGCCAGTATCTCCCTGCGTGCTGTCGGGCAATACGCGCACGAAATACAGTCCGAGCTTTTCCGTAACCGCCGCATTCGGCTGCGCTGCCGCCCGCACCTCGACTCCGTTGCTCGACGGATAACCCCAATCGGTCGGGTCGGTATCGGTCCCTTCGAACAGCGCCTGAAACGCACGCGGATCGAATTTCGGCGGCGCCGGCGCACAGAACAGACCCTTGTTCTGTGGTACTTCGGCCAATGTCGGATCGGCCGCGTCGCTGCTCAGGATATCCCAGCCGGATCCGTTGGAATTATCGAGGCCGATCGCCTTGGCGAGATTATCGATGCCGGGCTTCTTGGGATCGGCGATATCCTTGCTTTGGACCCAGAAAAAACCCTGCGCGACGACCAATTTGGCAAGCCCCGCGCGGTCCTTGTGCTCGGCGACATCCGCGAGACTCTTGCGAAACGTCACGAAGCTCGGATCGCTGAATTGCCCTGGCGGCGTCACCGATACCGGATTGTACGGTTTGACAGGTGCGGGTGGTGGCGGCGGCGGCGGTTGGAAGCCGACCGGCGGCTGCGGCAATTGTCCCTGCGCGAGGCCGCTCTCGGGGGCCAGCGTCACGGTCGTCGCAGCGGCGAAGACCAGGGCGGCGGGGACGATGAAACGACGGCGCATGACGCAATCTCCAGGTCTCGCTACAAGGGCAATGCCGCAGGCGATAGGAACGAATCGCGACCGGCCTGCGGCAGCCCGTCGCACCCTATAGCCCAATCCTCGCCGCCGATGAACCCCGGCAACGTTCGGCGGCGCCCGATTGGTGCTGGGCCGCACCCGGCGCAAGTGCGTTACAAGGCTGCCGTCTCGTTGGTCTGGTCAAAGGAATTGCCATGCCCTCGTTGCCCCTTTCGCCCTATGTGCTCACCGTTGTCCTGCTCATCGGCTCCAATTGCTTCATGACCACGGCCTGGTATTGGCACCTGCGATTTCGCGAGGTGCCACTCTGGCAAGTCGTCCTGATAAGCTGGGGCCTGGCCTTTTTCGAATACTGGCTGGCGGTGCCGGCCAACCGCTACGGTTCTTACGTCTATACCGCGGCACAACTCAAAACCATTCAAGAGGTGATTACGCTGACGGTGTTCGGTGTGTTCTCGACTTTTTATTTGCATCAGCCGGTCACCTGGAACCAAGTCGTCGGCTTCGCCCTGATCGCCGCAGGCGCCTATTTCGTTTTCCGCGCCCCGATTTGATGCAGCAAGGACGCCTTGCGCATCTCAATCGCCTTTCGGTTCCCGGCGGTGCGCGATCTGCAACGTGACCAATCTGGCCAAGAGCGTCGCCGGGAACAGTTGACCGATCATCGCTTCCAGATTGGCAAGGTTCCGCGCCAACGGAAAAACCGGGAGGATGTCGCCATACGTGGCGGTGGTCAGCGTACCGAAACTGAAATAAAGCAGCGCCGCCCCCGAACCGTGCTCCGATCCGGTTTGCGGCAAACCGCTGAAAGCGCCGGCGACCAGAACATCGATGAGCTGATAGAGGATGAAGAAGAACAGCGCAAAATTCATGTAGAGCACGATCGCGCCTTCGATCCGATGCCGCGTTACGCGTCCGGGTCCGAACACCGCTTTGGCGATCACCGCGCTCAAGGTCGCGATAACGAGCAGGCGCCCGCCGGTGCTCAGCCATTGTGTAAAGACCGACGGGTAGTCGACGTGAGCGATGACTCCAACTGCACTGAGAATAGCCGAAACGAGGACAATCGCCGCCGCCAAATGGCTGCGCGAGGTGACGACAAGCGTGGCCAGGACGAACAATACGAACATCGCCGGCGAGACAAATCGCGGCAGCCAACCCATGCTGGCGAACGGCGTGACAACGAACAGAAACAAAGCCTCGATCACCATCAAAGCGGCCAGGCCCGGTTCGCGCGTTCTCTCCTGCCACTTCAGAAAGCGGTGATAATTCGCGTTGAAAGTTTTTCTTGCCGCCCGCATCCGCCCTGCCCAATCTCCATCCCGCTCGTTGGGGCTATCACAGATCGAGCGTCGCCGTCACCGGCACGTGGTCGGACGGCCGCGTCCAGCCGCGCGAATCTTTAGAGATTTTGACTGCGGAGACGCGGTCGCCAAGCGCCGGCGAAACCCAGATATGGTCGAGACGGCGGCCCTTGTCGGCGGCGGCCCAGTCCGGCGAACGGTAGCTCCACCAGGTGAACAGCTTCTCCGGTTCCGGCACGAAGCGGCGCACGGGGTCGATCCAGCCGCCGGCCTTTTGCACGGCGATGAGCTTCTCGCATTCGATCGGAGTATGCGACACGACGCCGAGAAGCTGCTTATGACTCCATACATCGCATTCGAGCGGCGCAACGTTGAGGTCGCCGACCATGATGCTGCGCTGCGCGCCACCCGGCCGCAGCCTGGCGCTGCCGGTCATCTCATCGAGGAAGGCGAGCTTGTGGGCGAATTTCGGATTGACCGTGGGATCGGCAATGTCGCCGCCCGCCGGCACATAGAAATTGTGCAGCGTGATCGGGTCGCGCAAACCCGCGCGCTCGCCCAGCACAATCGATAGATGGCGGCAGTCGCGCTTACCGCAGAACGTCTCGATTGCGCTGGAGTCGAACGGCAATCGCGACAGGACGACGACGCCGTGATAGCCCTTCTGCCCGTTCAGCGCGATATTCTCATAGCCGAGCCGCTTGAAGCGCTTGAGCGGGAAAGCGTCGTCCGGACACTTGGTCTCCTGCAGGCACAGGACGTCGGGCCGGACCGCCTTGATGAATCTGGCCACCAGATCGATACGCAGCCGCACCGAATTGATGTTCCAGGTTGTCAGGGTGAGCTTCACGGGATCAGACGACGGACGACAGATGACGGAGACCGGATGATGAGACGTTGAGACGGACGGAAACCACTAATCGGCTCATCAAAATATAATCATGAAACTTGAAATTCGCCATCTGTCCTCCGTCGTCCGTCCTCCGTCCTCCGTCATCTGTATTTTGCCATCCGCCTTCTGTTGTCCGTCGTCCGCCTACTGATTCCCGATATTCGGCGAGCGCTGGTAATTGATCACGAACAGATTGGGATTGGGCTTTTCATTGGAGTCGAGATTATAGACCGCGACGGTGGTTTGCAGACCCTGCGGATCGGTCACCGTCCATTGCTTGAGCGTCAAATCCTTGGCGTCGAACATCATCATCAGGCGGCTGGTGCCGACCATGACTTGCTTCTCTTCGACGACGACGGTGACGTATTTGTCGTCGGACGAAACGCTCACGACGTCGGTGTCGTGAAGAAGATCGATGTGACCGGCGAGCAGATAACGCAAAGGCGTCTGCGACAGCGGCCATAGATCCTGCGTGTTGAGATCGCGGTTGCGGACGGCGACCGATGAGCCGTCGGCGATCACTTCGGTCGGGCTCGGCGGGTTGTAATCAAATCGCACCTTGCCCGGCTTCTGGATGTAGAAAGTGCCGTCGGTGCGTGTGCCGTCAGGCGCGATCTGAACGAAGTTCCCGACCAGCGTCTGGATGCTGGACAGGTAGAGGCTGATCCGATCCAACAGTTGCCGCTGTTGGGCGCTGAACTCCGTCGCCGGCGCCGGTTGCGTGCCCTTCTCAAACGGCAGAGAGAAAGGGAAGAAACCGCTGCTGTGACTCGTGTCGGGAGCGGCGGCGCTCGACGGCGACGGTATCGGCGCCGGCGGAATCGGAGTACCGGTGTCGGGCTGCACGACGCCTGTCTTCGGCTGCGGCGCCGGCGTCGGCAGCGGCACGCTCTCGGCCAACGCCGGGGCGGCGGCGAGCACTCCGCAAACCATCGCCATAAGGATTATCGCTGCGTGACGTCCGGCCATGTCCCCTCTCCGTCCGCGCCCCGCGGCAAACTCGTTGATTACGCGCACGTTATGGCGAATTCGCGACTGCTTCCCCTTAAAGTCCGCAGTGCTGATTCTCAATAGGTCTCTTCGCCGCTTTCGACGAGGATTTCACGTTTGCCGGCGTGATTCGGCTGCCCGACAATGCCTTCCTTTTCCATGCGCTCCATGAGCGAAGCGGCGCGATTGTAGCCGATCTGCAACCGGCGCTGGATGTAGCTGGTCGAGGCCTTGCGGTCGCGGGTCACGACCTGCACCGCCTGCTGATAAAGATCGGCGCCTTCCGCCTCGCCGGCGATTCCCATCGGCGTGCCGTCGAACACCGCCGCATCCTCACCCTCCTCCGGTTCCTCTGCGGTGACCGCTTCGAGATATTGCGGCACGCCCTGCGCCTTGAGGTGGCGCACGACTTTCTCGACTTCTTCGTCGGACACGAATGGTCCATGCACGCGGCTGATGCGGCCGCCGCCGGCCATGTAGAGCATGTCGCCCTGGCCGAGGAGCTGTTCGGCACCCTGCTCGCCCAAGATGGTGCGGCTGTCGATCTTCGAGGTGACCTGAAACGAGATGCGGGTCGGGAAATTGGCCTTGATGGTGCCGGTGATGACGTCGACCGATGGCCGCTGCGTCGCCAGGATCACGTGCAGCCCGGCGGCGCGCGCCATCTGCGCCAGACGCTGCACCGCGCCTTCGATGTCCTTGCCGGCAACCATCATCAGGTCGGCCATCTCGTCGACAATGACGACGATGTAGGGCAGTGGTTCGAGATCGAGCTCCTCATTCTCGTAGATCGCTTCGCCGGTCTCCTTGTCGTAGCCGGTATGGACGGTGCGGTTGAGCTTCTCGCCTTTTTTGCTCGCTTCGGCGACGCGGGCGTTATAGCCGTCGATGTTGCGTACGCCGAGCTTCGACATTTTCTTGTAGCGCTGCTCCATTTCGCGCACCGCCCATTTGAGCGCGACCACCGCCTTCTTCGGATCGGTGACGACCGGGGTGAGCAGATGCGGAATACCGTCGTAGACGGAGAGTTCGAGCATTTTTGGATCGACCATGATCAGCCGGCACTGATCGGGATGCAGTCGATAGACGAGACTCAAGATCATCGTATTGATGGCGACTGATTTGCCCGATCCGGTGGTACCGGCGATGAGCAGGTGCGGCATGCGCGCGAGATCGACCAGAACCGCTTCGCCGCCGATCGCCTTGCCGAGGCAAAGCGGCAGCCGGGCCTCGGTCTCGGCATAGTCGCGCGACGCCAACAGCTCCCGCAGGTAGACTTTTTCGCGGGTCGGATTGGGCAGTTCGATGCCGATCGCGTTGCGTCCCGAAACCACCGCGACGCGGGCCGACAGCGCGCTCATCGAGCGCGCGATATCGTCGGCCAGGCTGATCACCCGCGAGGATTTGATGCCGGGCGCGGGCTCCAGCTCGTAGAGCGTGACCACCGGGCCCGGCCGCGCATTGATGATCTCGCCGCGTACGCCGAAATCGGCCAGCACGCCTTCCAGGGCTGTGCCGTTTTCGCGAATGACTTCGGCGCTCAGCGTGGTCCGCTCGCCGGCGCGCGGCGCGCTGAGGAGATTGAGTGACGGCAAGGCGTAACCGTCGGCGGCGCGGCGCAGCGGCTTTGGCGCCGGGCGCGGTTTCTTCGCCGCGGCGACCGGCATCTCCGCCGTATCGTCTTCATCCTCGTCAACGCCGGTGGCCTGCCCTGCCGGCTTGCCGAAATGCGGTTCGATGCGCTGGCGCGGCAATGCGTTCTCCGATTGCGTGGCAGCGCGGCGGCGGAACAGGCGCGCGATGCGCGCGCGCAGGCTCAGGAGTTCATGGGCGATGAAGCCGAGCGATATCCATGCGCGCTCGTCGTCCTCCTCGTCCCGGGTGCGCTTGTCCTTAGCCTCGTCCTCGTCGTCCTCATCCGCCTCCTCCGCGGCCCCGCCCCAAATCAGGCCGGCGGCTATGGCGAAGGCGATAAGCGCGGCGACGCCCAGCATGAGCGAAGCGGTGAAACGATAGCTTTGGAGAAGCGGGACGTGGAACGCCACGGCCGGCAGGCGCAGCATGGCGTCGCCGATCACGCCGCCGAGACCCGACGGCAGCGGCCAATGCGGACTGCGCGGCAAACAGGACGCAAACGCCGCGCTCAACACGGCGCCCAAAAGCCACACCACGACGCGCAGCCGCTCGCGGCTCAATGGCCGGTGACCGAGCAGCCGATAGCCCCACACTGCGATCGGTAAGAGAAGCGCGAGCGACCCGAGACCGAACAGCTGCATCATCAGATCGGCGGCCACCGCGCCGGGCCGGCCAAGGAGATTGTGCACCGGCGCGTCGGTCGCATGGCTCAGCGACGGATCCTGGACCGACCAAGTGGCGAGCGCGAGCGCTCCCATCATGGCGAGGCTTAACAGCGCAATGCCGGCGACTTCACGCAGCCGCTGTTCCAGGACGGCGCCGAGCCGGCCGGAGAGAGAACCTAATCCATCGATGCTGCGGTCGATCAGCGACATCGCGGCTGCCCGGCTCGAATTGGGTCAGGGCCGTCATTGCGAGGAGCCCCAAAGGGGTGACGAAGCAATCCAGCGTCCGCGTGGTCGACGCCTGGATTGCTTCGGCCCTGCGGGCCTCGCAATGACGAAGCGTGTGCGGATAATGTTTTGCGAATCCGCCGCATCATCTCTTAACCCAGCACCGCGACGAGGCGATGCAGTGCCTCGGCGGTGATCTCGTTGTTGTGCACCATGGCGACGCGGACGTAATTTTCGCCCGGGTTGCTGCCATCCTCCTGCTCGCGCGCCAGATAGCGGCCCGGCACGACGCGTAAGCCGGCCTCGCGCCACAACCGTAGTGTCGCCGCCTCGCTGCCGCCCTGCGCCGTGACGTCGAGCCAGAGAAAAAAGCCGCCGGCCGGACGCCGGTAGCCATAGCGGTCGCCGACGATCTGATCGGCGAGATCGAATTTCTCCCGATACAGGCGCCGGTTTTCCACGACGTGGGTTTCGTCATCGTAGGCGGCGATGGCGACATGCTGGATCGGCGTCGGCACCATCGGCGCGGCGACGTTGCGCAGTTCGAGATAGGTTTGCATGAACGTGCAGTCGCCGGCGGCAAAGCCGATGCGCAAACCCGGCAGGCTCGATCGCTTGGACAACGAGTGAAAGATGGCGACGTTGGCGAAATCCGCGCCGGCCGCTTCCAGCATTCCGGGCGGCGGCCGGTCGCTGTAGATCTCGCAATAGCATTCGTCGGAGAAGATGAGAAAGCCGAAGCGGCGCGCCAGCGCCGTCATTCGCGCAAGATAAGCGCGGTCGGCGACTGCGCCCTGCGGATTGGACGGCGAAGCGATGTAGAAGGCGACGGTGCGCGCAAGCAGCTCGTCGTTGAGCGCATCGAGGTCGGGCAGGAAGCCGGTTTCTCTGGTCGTCGGCAGGTAAACCGGCTCGCAATCGGCGGCGATCGCGCCGGCCGCGTAGGCGGCATAAAACGGATTGGGAATGAGCACCGCCGGCCGGCCGGCGCGCGGCGTCACCCAATTCTTGGCTGCGAGCGCGGCGAGAAACAAACCTTCGCGGGTGCCGTTGAGCACCAGCACTTCGGTCGTCGGATCGACCGGGCGCGCGAGTTTGAATCGGCGATTAAGCCAGCGCGCCACGGCCTGGGCGAACTCGTCGAGCCCCTTGTTGGCTGGATAGCGGCCGAATTCCTTGACATGGGCGGCGATGATCGGCCCAACGAAGGGCGGAATCGGATGCTGCGGCTCGCCGACCGCAAGGCTGATCGCAGATCGGCCGGGCGGAAAGCCGTCGATCAGCTCGCGCATCCGTACGAACGGCGAGCGCGAACCGGTGGCGCGAACGGGAGCAGGAGCGGGGACAGACTGGCCAGTCATCCTATACATCTTTGACAGCGGGGCCGCCCGCCGGAGCTTTGTTCGGCCAGCATAGGAGCGGCGAGGTTAAGACGCGATTAACCATTGAGGGCGGCGCTTGTGCAATGTCCTGCCTTTGCGCGGCGCATCCTTCCCCTCCTCCCCCCAACGAGCATAGCGAGCGGTCCCGACCACACGCTGCGCAAGTAGACCGGAGAGGAATAGATTCTCGTTCTTGCGGCACGCTTTTTGATTCGAGTCTCTAACCCGAAGGCCTGACGGAAATACAAAAATGAGTTGGAGACGATGGTTGTGGATAGGCTTAACCGCGTCGATCCTGTGGCTGATCGGCGCCGGATGGTGGGGATCGCTTTACGTCCAGAATGCAGAAATCCGCGAGATCGAGGCACTCATTCGTTGTCCCGTCCACCATGCGTCCGTTGACGTGATAGAGTCCGACGCAAAGTGTACGGCGCGTATTGATAAAGAGCGGATCGTTCCGCGCGCTCTTCTTACTGCTGCCGGAATAATCTTTGGACCCGTCGTCATCGGCTGGCTTGCGGCGCTCCTCTTCTGGTCAGCTCCGGGACTTGGATGGATTATACGCGTGCCGCACTGATCCTTCACGCTGTGGCGGACGGCATCACGATTGAGGCTTCGGCCGCACGGCCCATGCCGGACAGTGGCGCTCGGTGTCAGTCGCCGTGTTGTTCCTGTTCAGGGGTAGGCGTTCCTTGGACGGTCATCTGTGCCAGGATGCGGCCGGCCTCGGCGGAGCCCAATTCCTTTGCCTGCTGGTATAAGGCGCGCGCCGTGGTGCGGTCGCCCGGTACCCCGAACACATTGTGCGCGGCGAGGTAATTGGGGTCGTAGGTTCTGGCGAGCGCCAGCGCCGCGTCGGCTATTCCGGCATCGGCCAGGCGGCGGAAGGCAACGCGCGCCGCCGAGATGTCGCCGGTGGAAAGCGAATCGCGGCCACGCTGCATCAGCATGGCGGCTTCACCGGGGTCGATCGGCTGAATGGCGGGTACTGCGGGTTTCGCACCGCCGCCACCAGCGCCATCCATGGGCTCGGCAGATGCCACTGCAAAGGAAGGCGGCAAAGCGGGCTTCTTCTGCGTGGCGATCCATTTGAGCTGCATGGAACGGCTGTCGAGGAGCTTTTGATTGTCGCCAAGTAGATCAACGGTCGTATTCATCACGCCGACGAAGTCCTTCGGCGCGTAGAGATAGAGTCCGCGCAACCGGTCGGGCCGCAGCCGCCAGCTTGACGGACTGGCCGACGCGCCGGCCGACAATGTCGTGCCCTGGGCCAAGCCATCGAGCAGCACGGATTCGTTCTGCCGCGCATCCTCGACATTGACCGCCAGCGACAGCGGTTGGTTGGCAAACGCCTGCTGATCCTGGACAATCAGCCGCGATGGCGGCGCCGGCAATTGCGCCGGCTGCGATTGCGGCGCAATCCCGGCGACGCGGCCAATGGCGCCCTTGAGCGGCAGCGGGCCGGGCTGCAGGGATGCGAGCGCGGTGAGCCCATAGGCCGCGAGCGCGGCGAAGACGATCACCAGTGAAAGGCGCACGAACAGCGACAGGAAGCCGCTCCGCTTCATTTCGGGCGGCGGCTCCGGAACGATCTCCGGATCGAGAGTGGACCGGCGCCGCGGTGCGGCGCGGGCGGCGTCGTGATCCTGCCGCCGCGGGCTTGGCGGCGGCGGGGATTCATCGCTTTCGCCCTGATCCGGCATTACGGATGGCGCCGGTGAGAATTCATCGCCGTCATCCTGCGCCGGCGCTACGGATGGCGATTGCGCGTCTTCGAGCCGGGCAGCGGACAGCTTCGAACCGCCCGTCGCGTGCTCAAGCTCGATCACCGCGCGGATCGCCTGATCCACCCAGTCGAGAACTTCCGCCTCCTGGGCGTCATTCGCAGGCTCTGCGTTCTCGACCGCCGCCTGTTCGGTGCCGGCCTGGTCCGACCGTTGTTGTTCCGTTTGGGATCGTTGGGCGTGCGGTTGCTCCGCGTGCGGTCGCTCTGCGTGCGGGCTCTCCGCTCGCGGCCGTTCGGCGTGCGGCTCTTCGCTGTCCGGCCATTGCCTCGCGGATTGCTCCGGCGTCCCCGCGCCCGCCGTCTGGTCGGAGGAAAAAGTCCGCAGCCGCGCGCGGCGCGGCGCATAAAGATCAAGACCTTGCAGTTTGTTGTTGCGCGAAATCGGCGTACTCATACTCGCCTCCCTCGATCCCGCTTTCGGCGCTCACAGAGCGCCGGTGTTGTCATCTCCCGTATATTCGAGTCGGATCAGCCGCACGGCGTCCTTGCGCAGTTTGCTCGATCGCCGCGCGGCATCGCGCGCCGGTCAATCGACCGACACACCACTCTCCTTGATCGGCGTCGCCCACTTCTTGATCTCGCTGGCGACGAAACGCTGCAGATAGCTGGTGCTGGTGCGGTCGGCGTCGACGAGATCGGTACCGATCGTCTCCATGCGGGCGCGCAACTTCGGCGTATTCATCGCCTCGACGGTGGCGTCGCGCAGACGATGAATGATCGGTTCGGGCGTGTGCCGTGGAAAGAACAGACCGATCCAGTTGTTGGCGTCGAAGCCCTTGAAGCCCGCTTCCTGCGCGGTCGGCACGTCGGGCAGCACCGCGGCGCGCTCGCGTGCCAGCACGGCGAGCGCTTTCACGCTGCCGGCCTTGATCGGCGCCAACTCGGTGGAAACCGCGTCGCACATATAGTCGATGCGCCCGGCCATGAGGTCGTCAAGCGCCAGCGCCGAGCCGCGATAGGGGACATGCTGGACTTTGACGCCGAGCGTCGAATTGAGCAGCACGCAACCGAGATGGGTCGCCGAACCGGCGCCGCCAGAGCCGAACGACAGCTTCGGGGCGTTTGCCTTGACGTAGGTGGCAAACTCTTGCAGCGAGTTGGCCGGGAAATTCTTGCGCACCACCAGCACCAACGGCTGTTCGGCGACGAGCACCACCGGAGCAAAATCCTTGGTCGCGCTGTAGAGCGGCTTTTTGTAGAGCGTTTGGCTGTAGGCCTGGGTGCCGACGGTGCCGAGCAGCACCTCATAGCCGTCCGGCCTTGCATGCGCCACCCGGTCGGCGCCGGTCATGCCGCCGGCGCCGCCGACGTTGACCACGATCACCTGCTGTTTGAGGATTTCGCTCAGGCGTCCCGCCAGGATGCGGCCGACTACGTCGGTCGGACCGCCGGCGGCAAACGGCACCACCATGGTCACCGGCCGGGTCGGCCAATTGCCGGCGTGCGCCACCCCCACGGCGGCCAAAACACCTGCCAGCGCCGCTATCGTCCAATGTCCCCGCATGATGCGCTCCTGTCGGTTGCGGCATGACGGAGCCGAGGCGAGCCGCGCGACTTTCGCGCTCGTCGATTCATCACGCCAATGGCTCCGCCGCGCGGTCGGCAGGAATGCCCCCCGCTGCACGTGCGGCTTCGCAAATTTGTTCAGTGTTAGGATTGAACCAAAGATCAGATGGTCGGCGGATGACGCATGACACTACTCCCCCGCAACTCGCGATCGGCGCGGCCACTTCGTTGTGCCGACTTGCGCGCCGGATGGTTCAGTTCAGTGGCGCGTCGAGCGTGGCGGCCCTTTATGGCAAGATCACGTCTGGCCTTGGGTCATTGCATGACAAGTTCGCAGCAGAAAAAGCCTTAGCAAACAACAGATGAATCGATTGCAACACAGATTGCGGCGAAAAATTCTTGCGCACGATATTTGAAGCGGATCGGCGGCACGCGTCCCAGGCCGGCCACAATTATCAGATCAACTTTGCAAGTCTCAAGTTTGCAAGTCCGATCTTACGTCGGACGTTGTGCCCAATGTTGAGGGGGGCGTTCATGCGCGGTCGTTCTGTTGTTGCGTGTCTCGTCGCGTCGATCATTGGTTTGTTCAGCTGCAATCTCCACGCCCAGGTCGTGCCGAAGTCGCTGTCGCAAGGCGGCACGGACTCCGCGCTGCGCGGGCGTGAAAATGCCTGGACGGTCGGCATCGTCGGCGGACTGTTCACCGGAACCTATATGCGGCTCGCCGCCGAGATGGCGACGGCGCTCGACGATGGCGACAATCTGCGGGTTCTGCCGATCGTGTCGTTCGGCGCGGCACAAAACCTCGATGACCTGCTCTACCTGCACGGCGTCGATCTGGCGATCACCCAGTCGGATGTGTTCGAGTATTTCCGCACCGTGCGCAAGACGCCGAATCTCGATCGCCGCGTGCAGTACATCATTCGTCTGCCGATTTCGGAGCTGCATATACTGGCGCGCGACGACGTTCACAGCCTGCAGGATTTGCGCGGCAAGAAGGTCAATTTCGGTCCGGCCGGAACGGGCGCGAGTCTCACCGGCACCATCGTGTTCCAGCGGCTCGGCATTGACGTGCAACAGGTGATGATCGATCAATCGAGCGCGTTGCAAGAACTGGAATCCGGCAAGATCGACGCCATCGCGCGGGTCATACCCAAGCCGGTCGACTTTTTCTCGAAAATTCCGCCGAATTCCGGACTGCATCTGGTCGACATTCCGTTCACCAAGATGTTCGACGACTACTACACGCTCGGCGAGTTCACCAAAAAGGACTATCCTAATCTGCTAGACGGCAAGGATCGTATCGACACCATCGCGGTTCCGGCCGTGCTGGCGGTCTACAATTGGCAAAATGACAGCGATCGCTATCGCAAGGTGCAGCGCTTCGTCCAATATCTGTTCGATCGCTGGGACAAGTTCCAGCATCCGCCGTACCATCCGAAATGGCGTGAGGTAAATCTGGCGGCGACGGTTCCCGGCTGGACCCGATGGGGCCCCGCCGAAGATATGCTGCAGCAGTACGAGGCGAAGCAGCAGCAGCAACAGAAGGCCAACTTCCAGGCCTTCCTGAACAGCCGCTCGGGCGCGCCGTCCAACGCATCCGAACGCGACGCCTTGTTCCGCGAATTTCTGCAATGGCGCGACCAGGCGGGAGCGCATTAGAGCATGGCCGAGATGAAATCTCCTTACGGTCCCGCGATCCCCATCGCCGCGACGAAGGCGCGGCGCACCTCCGGCGGCTGACCGTAATGGTGGCGGAATTGCTTGAGCCGCTGGCGCAGAATCGGGTCCTTGTCATAGTCGGCGAGCGCGACGCCCTCGGTGTTGAATTCGCGCGCCATGTTGGGCAGCGCGATGCAGGCGGCTGCGTTGGCTGAGCGGATGATGCCGCCGGGTTCCTTGCCGGCCTCCATCGTCTCGATTTCCTTGAAAAAGCGGCTCCGCATCATGGCAATGCCGACGTCGCTCGAACGCAGATTCTCCTTGGTGCGATCGGCGATGCGGCCCTGCCCTACCCAGGCGACGATGTCCTGATTGATGACGTGGCTGGTGATCCAGCGGCCGTCGTCGGCGCGGATCGGGCTTTTCCAGACCGGCACGCGTTCCTGCACGTAGGGCTCGCGCTCCTTGGGCACGCGCATGAAGAACCACGCGACCGAGAGCGTGTTCTCGTCGTCGACCGGCACGCGCCATTCGAAATGGCTGCCGAGATAAAAGCCGTTCGGCCACAGCGCGACGCGGCCGACCGTCCAGTAGCGATCTTGTTCGCTCTGGCCTTCGCGCACGCGCTTGTAGACGAAGCCGTGCTCGAATTCCTCGAACTTGAGTTTCAGATGCTTGGGCGCGGCATTCGCCTCACCGCCGCGCAGACGCGCGCCCCAATTGTCATGCATCCATTCGAAATGCACCGGATCGCAGGAGTTCTCCTGGCATTGAAACCAGTTGCACGGCACGTCGGCGAGCACGATTTCGCGAAAACCGTTGCGCCAAGTGAACGGCTCCCACACCGGCAGCTCCGGCGCCGGCTTGGGGCCCAGATAAGCGAACAAGAGCCCGGCGCATTCCTTGACCGGATAGGCCTTGGTTTCGCAGCCCGCCTTCGACGGCTTGGGATTGGTGGTGTCTTCGTAGGGTTGTTCGAGGCAGGTTCCGCTCTCGTCGACGAGCCAGCCGTGATAGGAACAGCGGATGCCTTTGTCCTCGATCCAGCCGTAGGTCATGTCGGCACGGCGGTGCGGGCAGTGGCGGTCGATCAAGCCGTAACGGCCGCCGCGGTCGCGGTAGAGCACGAGGTCTTCGCCCAGAAGGCGGACGGGCTTGATCGGATTTTTGCCGTCGAGCTCGCTCGCTCCGGCGATCGGCTGCCAATAGCGGCGCAGCAGCGCGCCCATCGCAGTGCCGGGCCCGACGCGGGTGAGCATCTCGTTGCGAGCGGCGGTGAGCACGTTTTTCCTCCCATCGTCCTGCGGCCGAACCGCTGCCGATTATTTCACCTCTTCCGGCGGTTCGGGAGGGGGGAAAGGTCGCGCCGCAGCCGCGAATTTCGAATCAATTCGAAATAGTTTCTTTATCGGCGGCGCAAGATTTCTGTCGTTTCATGCCGGCATGAGTGCGGGCAAGAATGCAGGCTCGGACACGTTCGACTGGTATGTCGAAGCGGACCATGCCACCGCGGACCCTCGCGGGCATGCTCATTCGCGGGCGCGCCGCGATGAAGAGCGCGCCCATTCGCTCGGGCTGGTCATCACGACCTCGCTGCTTTTCGTTCTGCTTGCCTCGGCAATCATGTTCGGCGGCCACGCGGCCATCGCGCCGTACTTGCAGCGTGCCATCGCTCAGCGCGATGCGAACGTGACAGGCGACATCGTTTACACCATGCCGGACGGTGTGTATTGCCGGCACATGTCTTTTGACAACACCACTGGCGAGGTTACCGAGGGCGCCGTCGAGCAGTGTGCTGACCGCACGGGCCGCGACCAGCTCTTATCCTCCAAATTCAAATGGGGCGCCCGCTGATCGGTTCCGGCTGCAGAACCCGACCGGACACGCGGCGATCAACCGGCATAATTCGGTCTCAGCCAAATCTGGTTTAGCCCGCCGGAACCCGGTGACGCCTGCCGAATCCGCCCTTTTATAACCTTAATCGCGTGGCCCGTCGCCGTTCAGAGCCGGGGCACCGGTGGGCCGTTAGTGAAAAAGCGAAAGTCTGAGTTGAACCCATCGACTGCATTTTCGACAAACGCTACGGTTCGAGCAACCAAGTCAGGATCAGGGAAGGCACTAAATGCGGACCATGCGTTTCGTCTGCTGGCTGGCGCTGCCGGCCGGTTTACTCATCGGCGGCATCAACGCCGCGAGCGCCCAGAGCGACGATGTGCGCCAAGCCTGCACACCCGACGCAATGCGGCTATGCTCGGAATTCATTCCGGACGCCGCCAAGGTCAAGACCTGCATGATGCGAAAGCGCGGCGAACTCAGCGAAGCTTGCCGCAACGCCATCGCGGGCGCGCATCATAAAGGCCGCCGGGTGTACCATCACGAGCGGCGAAGGGTGATTCATCACCACTATTACCGCCGCCACCGCCACAGGTGATCCGGCGGACAGAGCGAGGTCCGCGTGCGGAGAGGTGTCCGCGGCAAACGAGCAGGTGGCGAGAACAACAGCGCGTCGGCGCGCAGGCTCTAAATCTCGAGTCCCGTCGGCACGTTCTTGTTCTCGCTTTTAAGCTTCATGCCGGCGGCAAGCGCCATGGTCTCGGCCAAGGCGGCAAAATCCTTCTGCAAATACTCTTCCGGATTTTTCTGCATGGTGGCGGCGCCGAAATGGCTCTGCAGCACTTCGCGGGTCGCCGCCGTCACCGGCATCGGCACGTCCATTTTGCGGCCGAGTTCGAGGCCGAGATCGAGGTCCTTGCGCAGCAGTTCCGGCGTGAACGTCGTCGTCCAGTCGAGATTGACCAAAGCCGGCGATTTATAGCGCGTGAACATCGAGCCCATTACGCCATTGTTGAGGAAGGCGAGAAAGGCGTGACGCGGCACGCCCATTTTGTTGGTGAGCAGCGTGATTTCGATCAAATTCTCGATCACCACGCCGAGCATGACGTTGTGCGCAATCTTGCAGATGCGCGCCAGTTCGCCCTCGCCCACATAGGACACACCTTGCGGGGCGAAAATCTCGATCAGCGGCATCGCCGTCCGGCAGGCGGCTTCCGGCCCGGACACGACGGCGGAGAGTTTTCCGGCCTTGATTACCTTGGCGTTGCCGCTCACCGGCGCGGCAATGAAATCGGAGCCGAGCTGTTTCAGTCTTTCGCGGACCGCCGCCGATTCCTCGACCGCGATGGTCGAGCAATCGACCACGATCGGCGGCATCTTGCCGCCCTGGCTGCTCACGCCGTCCTTGCCGTACAGCACCGCCTGCACGCTCTTGCCGGTATCGAGGATCGAGAACAGGACATCGACGTTTTTGAGTTCGTGAGGGTGGTCGACGATCTTGCCGCCGATCTTCTCAAGCGGCTCGGCTTTGGTGCGGGTGCGATTCCAGATCGAGACGTCGTGGCCGGCCTTGATCAAGCGTTCCGCCATCGGCTGGCCCATGCGGCCCATGCCGATCCAGCCGATTTTCTGCGTATTCTTCGTGGCCATCGCCTGCTCCCTTGTTGCCGGCGTTTCCTAGCACAGAGGGCAGCCGCTGCAACGCCTTGCGGCGCTCGCGACCCTTGCCG